>NZ_JBITBU010000027.1:0-95363 GCF_044452545.1 Nocardia sp. NPDC051900
CGATTGAGGTCGAGGCCGGAGGTGACGGTGAGCATGGCCTCGACCAAGCCGTCCATGCGGTCACGGGCATCGATGATCTGCTCGATGCGATCCTTTACCTCGCCGAGCAGTTCGCGCAGCCGCAGTTGGGAAAGCGTGTCCCGCACGGAGTAGGGGTCGGCCGACGCGTAATCAGTCGTATGCGTCCCTGAAACGCCGTCAGCGCGGCTTCTCGCCATGGCTCAAGAATATTTCACCCGGTTCCGGAAATGAACGCCACCGCCGAGTGGATATGGACACGCCACCGGTCAGGAGTCGATGGTGGAGCCGGACGGCCGGGACCGGAGTTTGGAGGCGTAGACCGCGGCCTGGGTGCGCCGTTCCAGGCCGAGTTTGGCGAGCAGGCGGGATACGTAGTTCTTCACCGTCTTCTCGGCGAGGAACATGCGCTGAGCGATCTGGCGGTTGGTCAGTCCTTCACCGAGGAGGTCGAGCAGTTTGCGTTCCTGATCGGTGAGTCCGGCCAGGGGGCCGTCGTGGTGGGTGTTCGCGCGTAGTCGTTGCATCAAGGCGGCGGCGGCGCGATTGTCGAGCAGGGAGCGCCCCGCGCCGACTTCCTTGATGGCTTTGGCCAGCTCCATGCCCTTGATGTCCTTGACGACGTAGCCGCTGGCCCCGGCCAGGATCGCGTCCAGCATCGCCTGTTCGTCGGTGAACGAGGTCAGGATCAAGCAGCGCAGATCGTCGAGCTTGGACAGCAGGTCACGGCAGAGCTCGATCCCGTTGCCATCGGGCAGGCGCACGTCGAGAACGGCGACGTCCGGCCGGAGTGCGGGAATGCGGGCTAGGGCCTGGGCGACGTCGCCTGCTTCGCCGATCACGGTGAGTTCCGGGTCGTCGGAAAGCAGGTCGGCGAGGCCGCGGCGGACGATCTCATGGTCGTCGACCAGAAACACCGTGATCATCGAGTGTCCAATCCGGGAGCGGGGGTGGGGTCGACACTACGCATCGGGCAGGCCGCTCGGTACGGGCCAAAGTCCCTTCCTGCGTGGCGACGGGACTCCCGCGGTGCGACGCACCCCGCTGGGAAGTATTCGGTAGGGCCGGTCGCGGAGCTGCCCGGCAGCGATCAGGTCGGCGCCTCCGAGCGGGTGAGGCCTTCGGCGATCAGGATCCGGTGGGCTTGCTGCGCGGCGGAGACCTGCGCGCTGTCGGGCGGTTCGCCGCCGGAAAGACTTTCCAGGCTGCGGGCGAGCACCGCCACCGCGTCGGTGAGTGCGCGTAGCCGGCCGTCCAACTCGTCGAGACGAGACGATTCCGGTCGCGTGACCGGAGTGGCGTCCTGCTGCAAGGTGCCCGCGAGGTCGGCTCCGCGCAGGACGGCCCGCAGATCTTCGGGCAACAGCGCGAACACGTGATCGAGCTGGCCGGGCGAGAACAGATCGGCCAGCGCGTCGGTCACCGCACCCGCGAGAGCGTAGGCCTCGTCTCGGGAGACGCCTGCTTCCAATGCGAACTGATCGAGGAAGGAGGGCACGTCGTGCGGGAAAGGAACGTGTGCGGGCACCCAGCCCTCGTAGAAGATCCCGCGCAGCAGTTCGGGCAGCTGGGCGCTCAGGTGCGCGGCCGCGTTGACACCGATGCGGTCACGCACCGTGTGCAGCCAGGCGCGCAGTGCGCGGTGCGCGAATGCCCGGTCTTCGGTGGCGAGTTCGTCGGTCAGAGTGCGCAGCCACTCGTGCGCGGTGTGCACCGCGGGTGCGAGGGGGTCGCGGTGGTAGCTCATGACGTGTGCCTTTCACGGATGAAATCGTGGTCGTCGAGGTGCGATATCCACGAGACTGCTCGTCCGAGCCGGGACCGGTGAGAGGACTCCTACCCGCACTGACGGGACCATGGTCACCCCGGATGCCGGATCGCCGTGGACGCGACGTGATCACGTCCGCGCGGGCGACGAATCGCGGAGGATCGCCAATGCGGCGGCGAGCCGCCGCCGCAGCTCGCCCGCGACGGACCGCAGCCCCGGCTGCGCGGTGACGCAGACCAGCAGTTCCGGATCGGCGACCTCGACCTGTGTGCCGGTGTCGGTCGAGCGCACCACGAGACCGCACGAGAACATCGCCCCGGCGTGGCGGTCGGCCGACAGCGCCCGGTAGGTCAGCTGGGGGTCGCAGACGCCCAGCAGCAGATAGTTCTCGATCTGTTCGCCGATCGTCTCGCGCAGCGTGGCCTGTAGGTCGACTTCGGCGATCACCGCCAGTTCCGCACCGCGCAAGGCATCCCTGGTTCTGCGCACCGCCTCCTCGAAGGGGGCGTCGAGGTGCACCGCCACGGTGGCGGCGGGAGCAACCGGCAACCGGATCTCGGTGAGCAGACGCCGGGCGTCGGTGACCTCGTCCGGGCCGATGAGGTAGGCCTCGGTGGGGGGACCGATCGGCCGGTAGCCGCTGTCGCGCAGCCATTCCTGGAGCGCCTGATACGCGGCGGCGAGGTCGCGGTAGCTGCCGCGGTGGCAGGTGCGAGCGACGAGAGTTCCCGGCAGGACGACCACTTGCGCGCCGGAGCTGGGCCCGAGGTTGGGTGCGGGCTCCACCGCGACGCCGAATTCCACCGCGGCCGCTTCGCCTTCGAGTGTGCCGTCGCGGAAGGTGATCGTCGGCGCGCCGCTGGCGACCAAACCGGCCTGCTGCACGACGCGGGTCACTTCCCGCATTCCCTCCGCGATGTCCTCGCCGAGCAAACCTGGGTCGGGACGAAGCCTGCGTGCCATCCGCAGCACCGTTTCCGGTGCGGACTCGACCAGGGCGATCCGGTATTCCACCGCGTCCTCCTCGATTCGTCGTGCTGTGGGCGCGGGCCGCCCTTCGGGTGTCGGTGGGCTCAGCGGGAGCCGGTGACGGTGAAGACGTCGGTGACCGGGCGCCGGGGAGTCTGCGGGACCATGTCGGCGTCGTCGGGCGCGGTGCCGACACGGAGCAGCACCTGAGGCGTCGCCGGACGGGGAACCAGGCCGGCGAGCAGTCCCCGGGTCGTCGGCAGTTCGGTGACATGGGTGAGCGCGCAGGTCGCCAGACCCGCGGCGGTGCATTCCAGCAGCACGGCCGACAGCGCCTCGCCGGTGCGCAACCAGCGTGTCACCGAATCCCCGTCGGTGCCGAGCAGAACCAGCCGCGCGCGATCGTCGAGCCGGGCCCGTCGCATCGAACGCGGCGCCGGGGGGAACGCGCGCCCGACACCGACCCGGGCGAATTCCGCGTCGGACACCAGCGCGGAGGCCGGCACGCCTTCGAGCGTCTCCGAATGCCCGGCCCACCATTCCAATTCGGTCTGATACAGCAAGTCCTGGCGGCGCAGCGCACCGATCTGTTCCGAAGCGGCGGCGAGCCGAGGCCGGGCGCTGTCGTCCAAGACGTCGAGTTCCACCTCGTGCGGGGAGGTGAGCATCCGCAGCCGGGGCAGCAGGCCTGCGAAGCGCTGCGGTTCGAGCATCGGCAGCCGGTCGGTGCGGCGCCGGTCGATGACGCGTGCTCGGGTGTGGATCCCCTCGGGCGGGTCGGTCCACGGCCGGAATTCGATCACGGCGAGATGGTCGGGTCGCTGCCGATCCGGCACGCGCACCGTGTCGGTGTGCCAGCCTTGGTCGGCGAAGGCGGTTCGCGCGTGATGCAGGACGGCTCCGCAGCTGATCACCAGCTGGCGGCCGTGCGGGTCGGTCGAGGGCAGCAGCCGGTCGGCGTCGGTGTAGAGGTGCAGGCGGGTTCCGTCGAACACCCACCGCCACGGCTGGGTGTTGTGCACCGACGGCGCCCGGGTGGCCAGCCGCAACGCAGCCAGCATCACCCGATGCTCGGGTACCGATATGGCGGGTGCTTCGTCGTTCGCGGTCATGGTTCGAGTCTTCGCGGGATCGTCCGGGGCGGATACGGGCGTTCCGCCCGCGACGCAGGGTCCTTGGTCACCGTCGCCCGCCGATCCGGCGCGAGGCCGCCGTGACCTTCCGCGCGGCGTTCTACTCCTCGGTGTCCGCCACCCCGGCACGCAGGATCGTCACGCCCCACCACAACAGCCGCAGCGCGAGACCGGCATAGATCAGCACCGCCAGATACACCAGGTCCGCGCCGTAGTCGCGCGCCCAATCGGGCAGCAACAGGACGAGCGCAACGAGCATCCCGATCAGCATGATCGAAGCGAGCACCACCGCGGGAACCGCCAGCGGCACCGAGTCCGGGTCCGGAGTTCCGTCGGATGGACGTGGAGATATACGACGGAGTGACATAGCACACAGCCTGCTCGGGGGGCGGGTGCGAGGGGAGGGTACTGCTGCCCGTAGAGCGGGGGCGAAGGTCCCGATATCGATGTGGCCTCAGTCCACCTCGCCCTGTGGACCGGACATCTCGAGGATCTCCGAGAGTGGACGGCGCGGCGTCAGTGGAGCGTCCTGCGCGGATTCGGGTGCCGAGCCGACCCGGACCAGCACCTGCGGCAAGCCGAAACCACCGGTCAGCGTGCGGACCAGCGCGCGGCTCTGCGGGACTTCGGTCAGGTGGGTCAGCGGACAGGTCGCGTACCCCGCGAGGGTGCACTCCAGCAGCACCGTGGACAGCACCTCACCGCAGTGCACCACGTCGTCGGGGGTGTCGCTGTCGGTGGAGAGGACCAGGATCACCGAATGGTCGTCGGCGACCTCACCGCGCCGGTCACCGGAGACGGTGGGGAACTTGCGGCCCACGCTCACCCGCTGCCGTTCCTGCTCGGAGATCAGTGACTCCTTGGGGACACCGGCGTCGGCGACGACGTGCCCCGTCCACCATTGCAATTCGGCGTGGTAATCCGGGTCGTAGCGGCGCAGCGACGCGGTCATCTCCGAGGCGCGGGCCAACGTGGGGCGGCTGTCGTCGTGCAGGACGTTCAGCGTGGCGTCGGCGGGATCGAACGTGCTGCGCAGCACGGTTTCGAAATCGGGCCATCCGGGCGGTGCCGCGAACGGCAGCCGGTCGGTGTGCCTGCGCAGGATGGCGTCGGCGCGGGCGCGGTCGGCGTCGGTCACGAAATGCGCCCGGTGGAACGTCATGGTGGCGAGATGATTGCGACGATTCGGGTTGGGGAAATGGGCGACGAGGGTGCGCCAACCGGCAGCGGACATGGCCGCGCGGAGATGGCCCAGCGCGACACCGCAGCTGATCAGCATCTGACGACCGGTGGTGTCGGTCGCCGGGAGGCGGCGTTCGGGTACCGCGAACAGCCGCAGCGCTTGGCCGTCGAACGTCCAGTGCCAGGGCTGGCTGTTGTGCAGCGACGGCGCCCGGCCGGCGAGGAGGACGGCCTTCTCGATGGTTTCTCCGGTGGGTAGCTCGTTCATATGGCCGACGGTAGGTCCCCCATGCCGATGGGAAAACAGTCGTTGGTCCCGGATCTCGTCGCTGGTGGCCCCCACGTCAGTCCGTTGTTGCGGACTTTCGTCCCTGGACGGGACACCGGCGGCTCGGTCAGGCTTGAAGTCGTGGGCAACGGTGTGCGGGCGACGCCGCGGATCGATTCGCGCCGCCACGACGCGGTGATCTTCGACATGGACGGGGTGGTGACCGACAGCGCGTCGATGCACGCCGCGGCGTGGACGGAATTGTTCGACGACTTCCTCACCCGGCGTCCCGCCGGTGCCGGACAGGACCGGTCGCCGTTCACCGAAACCGACTACCTCCGCTTCGTCGACGGCAAGCCACGCTATCGCGGCGTGGCGGACTTCCTCGCGGCGCGAGGTATCGCGTTGCCCTGGGGTACCGCCGCCGATCCGGAGACGGCCGAAACCGTATGTGGGCTCGGAAACCGCAAGGATCGCCTGTTCCGCGAGCGCGTCGCACGTGACGGTGTCCGGGTGTTCCCGTCGACCGTCGACCTCGTTCGTCGTCTGACGGCCGCGGGCATCGGCACGGGCATCTTCTCCGCCAGCCGGCATTGCGCGCAGGTGCTCACGGCCGCCGGTGTCGCGGACCTGTTCACGGTGCGGGTGGACGGGAACGATGCCGAGGAATTGGGCCTGGCGGGGAAGCCCGATCCGGCGATGTTGCTCGAGGCCGCGCGCCGACTCGGGGCCGGACCGGACCGGACGGTTGTGGTCGAGGATGCCGAGGCGGGCGTCGCCGCCGGTCGCAGTGGGGGCTTCGCGCTGGTCATCGGTGTCGATCGGCGGGCGAACGCGGATGGGCTGCTGGCGCGGGGAGCCGACGTCGTCGTCGATGACCTCGCTCGGGTGCGGTTGCGTGGGGGCTTCCGGCGGATGTCGGAGCTGCCGGACGTCGAGGAGGGCTGGCCTCGGATAGCCGACCGTCTGAGCACCGAGAAAGTCGCGGTGCTGCTCGACTTCGACGGCACCGTCGCGGATATCGTCGCCGATCCGAATGCCGCCGAACCGGTCGCGGGCGTGGCGGCCGCATTGCGGAAGCTGGCAGCGGAATGCCCCGTCGCGGTCGTCAGCGGACGCGATCTCGCCGATTTACGTGCCCGCGTCGGCGTCGGCGGAATCTGGTACGCGGGCAGTCACGGCTTCGATCTGGTGGCCCCGGACGGCACCGGGCACGTGCACGACGCCGCACCCGGCGCCGAGGAGGCGCTCGCCGCGGCGGCCGGTGAACTTCGGCGTCGCCTGCGGGATGTCCCCGGAATCCTGGTGGAGCACAAGCGGTTCGCGGTCGCCGTTCACTACCGCAACGTCACGGCGGAACACGTCGGGGGAGTGGTCGCCGCGGTGCACGAGGCAGGGCACACGGCGGGTTTGCGCGTCACCCACGGCAGGCGTGTCGCCGAGCTGCGTCCGGATGTGGACTGGGACAAGGGCGCCGCGGTGCGGTGGATTCTCGACCATCTCACCGTCCCGGTGCTGCCGGTCTATCTCGGCGACGATCTGACCGACGAGGACGCGTTCGATGCCGTCGAAGCGGATGGGCTCGCCATCGTGGTGCGCCACGGGGAGACCGGCGACAGGCACACCGCCGCCAGGTACGCGATCGACGGGCCGCATCGGGTCCGCGACTTCCTCGATCGGCTGGCCCGCAGCCTGCGACCCGATACCGTCGCGGCCGCGCCGGAGTCGTGGACACTCGACTTCGATGGATACGACCCGGCCCGAGAGAAGCTTCGGGAGTCACTGTGCACGGTCGGCAACGGTTATTTCGCCACCCGCGGTGCGGCGCCGGAATGCGGGGCGGGAGCGGTCCACTACCCGGGTACTTATGTGGGCGGGGTGTACAACCGGCTCTCCGACACGATCACCGGCCACGTGGTCGACAACGAAAGTCTGGTCAATCTGCCGAATTGGCTCCCGCTGACCTTCCGGATCGAACGCGGCCCCTGGTTCGACATCGATACCGCGGATTTGCTGGATTACCGGCAGCAGCTGGATCTGCGCCGCGCCGAACTCGTGCGGCGGTTCCGTTTTCGCGATCCGTCGGGTCGGATCACCGCGGTGACGCAACGCCGGTTCGCCGCCATGCATCGTCCGCACTCGGGCGCGATGACGACGACGATCACCGCCGAGAACTGGTCGGGCGAACTGACCATCCGCTCGGCGATCGATGGATCCGTGCGCAATCAGTTGGTGCAGCGGTATTGGGACCTGTCCGACACCCACCTGGTGACCGAACACGCCGTCCACCTGTCCGCGAGATCGGTGCTGCTCTCCGCGCGGACCTGCGCCTCGAGAACGCCGGTGGCCGTCGCGACGCGCAGCGGTCTGCGACGCGGCGGGGAGCCCATCGACCCGGCATGCGAAGCGATCCACGAGGACGGCCTGATCGGGCACGATTTCTCGGTTCCGGTCACCAGCGGGGACGCGGTGACCGTGGAGAAGATCGTCGCCGTGTTCACCGGACGTGACCCGGCCACGGCGGGACCCGACGAGGAAGCCGCGCGCTGGATCGACGCGGTCGACAGCTACGCGGATCTGTTCGAGGGACACGCGGTGGCGTGGGAGCATCTGTGGGCGCGGCTGCGGATCGACCTGGACGGTGCCCAGGACGCGACGCGCATCGTGCGCCTGCACCTGTTGCACCTGATGCAGACCTTGTCACCGAACACCACGAACATGGATGTGGGCGTGCCCGCGCGCGGCCTGCACGGTGAGGCCTATCGCGGTCATGTGTTCTGGGACGAGCTGTTCGTCTTTCCCGTGCTGAATCCGCGGTTTCCCGAGCTGACCCGTTCTCTGCTGCGGTACCGCTATCGCCGGCTGCCCGAGGCCAGGCGAGCGGCCGCGGAAGCGGGACTCGCCGGGGCGATGTTCCCGTGGCAGTCCGGCAGTGACGGCCGTGAAGAAAGCCAGCGGATGCACCTGAATCCGCTGTCGAGACGCTGGAATCCGGATCCCAGCCGCCGTGCGCACCACATCGGGATCGCGATCGCCTACAACGTCTGGCAGTACTACCAGGCCACCGGCGACCTGGAGTTCCTCGTCGGATGCGGCGCGGAATTGCTGGTGGAGATCGCTCGTTTCTGGTCGAGCCTGGCGCGCTACGACGCCGAGCGCGACCGCTACACCATCCGTGGCGTGATCGGCCCGGACGAGTTCCATTCCGGCTATCCGGACGCGCCGGAGGCCGGTATCGACAACAACGCCTACACCAATGTGATGGCGGCCTGGGTGATCCTGCGGGCGATCGACGCGCTCGCTCTGCTGGCACCGCGCGAACGATCGGAGCTGCTGGAGAAGCTGTCGGTGCGACCGTCGGAATCGGAGCACTGGTCCGTTGTCGCTCGGCGAATGTACGTCCCGTTCCACGACGGAGTCATCAGCCAGTTCGAGGGATACGAGCGACTGGCCGAACTCGATTGGGATCACTACCGTCGTCGATACGGCAACATCCAGCGGCTGGACCGGCTACTCGAGGCCGAGGGCGACGACGTCAACCGCTATCGGGCCGCCAAACAAGCCGATGTCCTGATGCTGTTCTATCTACTGTCGGCCGACGAACTCCGGGAACTGCTGGGACATCTCGGATACGAACTGCCCGGCGAGATGATTCCGCGGACCATCGACTACTACCTGTCGCGCACGTCGCACGGCTCGACGCTCAGCGCGCTGGTGCATTCGTGGGTGCTGGCGCGGGCCAACCGGGAGCGCGTCGTGGAGTTCTTCGATCTGGTGCTCGGCTCCGACGTCGCCGATATCCAGGGCGGAACCACCGCGGAGGGGATTCACCTCGCCGCGATGGCGGGCAGCGTCGATCTGCTGCAACGGTGTTTCACCGGTATGGAACTGCGCCGCGACCGCCTGGTGTTCTGCCCGTATTGGCCGGAGTCCTTGGGCGCCTTGTCGTTTCCGATGATCTATCGCGGCCATCGGCTGACCGTGCGCGTCAGCGGCGATGGCGTCGAGATCGGCTCGGATCCCGGCGCGTCACCGCCGATCGAGGTCACCTGCCGGGACCAGACCGCGCGGCTCGAGGCGGGAGCGACGGTCCGGCTGCCGATGAACTCGGTGAGCGAGTGATGATCACCGGCTCTTCCGCCGGTGCGGCGGCACCGCTCGCCCGCGGTCGTCAGCCGGAGCTGCCCATTGGTCGAGTCGTTGATCTCGTGCGTCGTTCCGGTGCCGGCAATCCGGGTGCGAGATCCGGTCCAGTTCGGTATGGGCGATGCGCGCGGCCCAGGCACGGGCGCGTTCCAGCTCTCCTGGCCCGAGCGGGCCGGTCGAGTCTTCGAGGAGGAAATCCATCGGGTCGTCGGCGAGGGAATAGCCCAAACGTCGTAGTCGTTTTCCGATGCCGCGTGCGGTCGATCCGGACAGCCACGACTGACCGGCCGGTTTGGTGGCGAACGCGATGGCAGTGTGACCCCGCGGAACGGGCAGTGCCGCTTCGAGCCACTCCCGGACACCGATGTCGGCGATCGGCGCATCAATTCGCTTGGCGGCGTCGCGGCGGGTACGCCGACGGCTGAGCCGGAAGGTGCGGGTCGGTCCGCCGACCACGAGCAGATGCACCTTCGGAGCGGGCACTTCGGCGGCCGCGGCCACCGGCACGACTTCGACGTCGGCGTGCTCGCGCAGCCCTTCCGCGATGGCTTCCGCGACCGCCGCGGTGTTGCCGAACATCGATTCGTAGACGACTCGTGCGCGCATGGCTGGCTCCTCCGCACCGCGCCTCGCCGAACGCGGGTACCACGGACGCTATGCGGCGTGAAAGACCGCGCACAGAGTCGAACCGACACTTGCCGAGGGACCTTGGCCCCGTCCTCGGCGTGTGATCGGGCGGGTTCGGAGACCGCGGATCAGAAACCGACGTGAGCTGGCTGCTCGATTGGGCGAAGGAATACTGGTGGAGTTTCCTGGTCCGGGCTATGAGCCTCGATCATGGCTCGCTGCCGACCGCCTCGAAGCTGCCCGCCCTCGTCGATCGCGTCAGGAGATGAGCGAGGTACACCGCCTGGTGACCGGCGCGGCGCCGATCGAGCCCGCCGGGGCGGCGGACGGCCGCGCGGTTATCGATGCGCCCATCTTTTCGCCGCGGTGTGGTCGTGGGTGGGAACGACCTCGACGTCCGCGGGCAGGCGGTGCAGGCGGTGGATCGCCGCGAACGCGGCGGATCGGTCGTGGTCGACGAGAAGCCCTGGCAGCGGGGGTTTCTCGCGCAGGAGCCGGATCTGCTCCCGCCGCCAGACGGCGTCGCCCGCCAACAGGACGGTGCCCCCGTCCGCTACCGCGAGAACGAGCCCGATGCTGCCGGGGGTGTGCCCGGAGAGGTCCACCGCCAGCACCGAGCCGTCGCCGAAGAGGTCGTGGCTGCGGGAAAAGGTGAGTACGGGGGGCCCGTCGAGGTCGAAGGACGGCGTCGGTCGTGAGCCGAGCGACTCCGCGACGCCCATGGGGGCCGTCTCGGGGTTCGTCGCCCATCCCAATTCGGCCGTGGTCACCCGCAACGCGAGGGATGCCGGCAGGTCGAGCAGTCCGGCCACGTGGTCCCAGTGGATGTGCGTCGCGATAGCGAAGTCGACTGCGTCCACGGGGACAGCTGACATCGCGAGCGAATCAGCTAGGCCGACAAGCGATTTACGTGGAGCGACGAGATCGCGATACGGGCGGCGCAGCTGCGGCAGGACTCGGGCGTGTACGTCGGCGCACATCGCCGGATCGACCACGAAACGAGCCTGTGGGTGTTCGACCAGAAAACTGGTCATAGCGATCGCTACCGAGGGCGGCCGCAACGCTCCTTCGATCACCCCGTAGGCCGGAGCGGGCCGCACACCATGGATGAGCGCGGTCAGCCGGACCCTGGCTCGCGCCCGGGGCAATCCCGCGTCGGTGAGCGTGTCGAGCAACTCCGTGTCGCGACGTCGCGGCTGTAGCGTGCGCCACGGCATCGACATCCCGGCGGCGCAACACGACCACCACGTCGCGGCGGTACCGGTCCGCGCCGTCAACGGCCCCGCTGATGGCAGATCCACACCGGCCCCTTCCAGCCCGACCGGCAAGGGCGCGGCCGACGAACAGGTTTCTCAGGCAAACCACGATGTTAACTCAGGTTCCGGCAGTCGACCGGTGCGCGATCGCGGACCCGCAGCGCGCCGGCGGGATGCGCGCGATGATGGAGGGGTGCGCACCCGCTTCCACGATCACCTCGAGCAGCTCGCCGACCACTTGCGAGCGATGTGCGTGCGCAATCGGGAGGCCATCGCGATGGCCACCGACGCCCTTCTCGGCGCGGATCTGGAGCTGGCCGAACGCACCATCGACTACTGCGCCGAAACCGCCGCGATGCGCGAGGACGCCGAGCACGCCGCGGTCACCCTTCTCGCCCTCGAAGCTCCCGTCGCGGGAGAACTGCGGCAGGTGGTGACGGCGCTGCAATTGGTCGATGACCTCACCCGGATGAGCGCGCTGACCGAGCACATCGCCGACGCCGCCAGACGCAGGCATCCCGCCGACGTGGTCCCCGAACCGGTGCGAGATCTGATGACCCACATGGGTGCGGCGGCCGTCGACCTCGCCGACGCCGCGGTCGGTGTGCTGACCACCGCCGACCCCGGCGACGCCGCGGACCTCGACGCTCGCGACGACACCATGGACGATCTACACCGCGCGCTGCTGGCGGCGATCCTGGCCGAAGGATGGGACAACGGCACCGCGGCCGCGGTCGACGTCACTCTGCTCGGCCGCTATTACGAACGCTTCGGCGACCACGCCGTCGAGGTGGGCCGCCGCACCCTGTACATGACCACCGGGCGCCGCCCGGACGACGAGGTCGCACAATCGCTATAGGACCGCGAATCATGGGTGCGCGGAACGGAATTCGTTGCGCTCGACGGTCCATCGGACGGCGGGTGACGAGACGATCCAGGCCGGCCACGAAGGACCGGCCTGAATCGTCGAATATCGATCAGGCGAGATCGAACCGGTCGTTTTCGACCACCTTGACCCACGCCGCGACGAAGTCGTCGACGAACTTCGCCTTCGCGTCGTCCTGCGCGTACACCTCGGCCACCGCCCGCAGCACGGAGTGCGATCCGAAGATGAGGTCGTTGGCCGTCGCCGTCCACTTCGCCGCACCGGAGGCGCGGTCGAAGCCTTCGTAGACGTTCTCCGCCGACTCCGACGCCTTCCACTCGGTGTTCTGGTCGAGCAGGTTGACGAAGAAGTCGTTCGTCAGCACGCCCGGCCGGTCGGTGAACACACCGTGGTCGGTGCCGCCGTAGTTGGCGCCCAGAGCGCGCAGACCACCGATGAGCACCGTCAGCTCCGGAGCCGTCACGTCCAGCATGTACGCCCGGTCGAGCAGCAGGCGCTCCAGCGGAGCCTTCTCGCCGGTCCGCGTGTAGTTGCGGAACCCGTCGGCCCGCGGTTCGAGCACCGCGAACGACTCGACGTCGGTGTTCTCCTGGGTGGCGTCCGTGCGTCCGGGTGCGAACGGCACCGTGACATCGTGGCCCGCGTCCTTGGCGGCCTTCTCGATCGCCGCGGACCCGGCCAGGATGATCAGGTCGGCGAGCGAGACCTTCTTGCCGCCGGAGGCCGAACCGTTGAAGTTCTGCTGGATCTGCTCCAGCACCGGCAGCACCTTCGCCAGCTCGTCCGGCTCGTTGACTTCCCAGTTCTTCTGCGGCTCGAGCCGGATCCGGGCACCGTTGGCGCCACCGCGCTTGTCGGTGCTGCGGTAGCTGGCTGCCGAGGCCCAGGCGGTCTTGACCAGCTGCGCGACCGACAGGCCGGACTCGAGCACCTTGCTCTTCAGCTCCGCGATGTCCTGCTCATCGATCAACTCGTGATCGACGGCGGGAACGGGATCCTGCCACAGCTGCGGCTCGGGAACCCAGGGGCCGAGGTAGCGGCTGATCGGGCCCATGTCGCGGTGCAGGAGCTTGTACCACGCCTTGGCGAACGCCTCGGCCAGCTCCTCGGGGTGATCGAGCCAGCGCCGGGTGATCTCCCGGTAGATCGGGTCTTCGCGCAGCGACAGGTCCGTGGTCAGCATGGTCGGCGTACGCGCGGGTCCGTCGAACGGATCCGGGATCGCGCCCTCGCCCGCACCGTCCTTCGGCTTCCACTGCCAGGCCCCGGCGGGGCTCTTGGTCAGCTCCCATTCGTAGCCGTACAGGTTCTGCAGGAAGCCGTTGCCCCACTTGGTCGGGGTGGCGGTCCAGACGACCTCCAGGCCGCTGGTGATGGCGTCCTTGCCCTTGCCGGTGCCGTAGGCGCTCTTCCAGCCCAGGCCCTGCTGTTCGATGGGAGCGCCTTCCGGTTCGGCGCCGACCAGGCTTGCATCGCCCGCACCGTGGGTCTTGCCGAAGCTGTGGCCGCCGACGATCAGCGCGGCGGTCTCCTCGTCGTTCATCGCCATGCGGCCGAACGTCTCGCGGATGTCGCGCGCGGCGGCCACGGGATCCGGCTGACCGTTGGGCCCTTCGGGATTCACATAGATCAGGCCCATCTGGACGGCGCCGAGCGGGTTGGCCAGCTCGCGGTCACCGCTGTAGCGCTCGTCGCCGAGCCAGGTGTCCTCCGGACCCCAGAAGACCTCCTCCGCCTCCCAGATGTCCGGACGGCCGAAGCCGAAGCCGAAGGTCTTGAACCCCATCGACTCGAGGGCCACGTTGCCCGCGAACACCAGCAGGTCGGCCCACGAGATCTTGCTGCCGTACTTCTGCTTGACCGGCCACAGCAGCCGGCGCGCCTTGTCCAGGTTGGCGTTGTCCGGCCAGCTGTTCAGCGGCGCGAAACGCTGCGCGCCCTGACCGCCGCCGCCGCGGCCGTCGGAGATGCGGTAGGTGCCCGCGGCGTGCCAGCTCATCCGGATGAACAGGCCGCCGTAGTGGCCGTAGTCGGCGGGCCACCAGTCCTGCGAATTGGTCAGGACCGCCGCGACGTCGGCCTTGAGGGCGTCGACGTCGAGCTTCTTGAATTCTTCTGGGTAGTTGAAGTCCTCTCCGAGCGGGTTGGACTTGGACGTATGGGCGTGCAGCACCGAGACATCGATCTGCTCCGGCCACCAGTCCTTGTTGCTGCGGGGGCGGTGGTCCGTCTTCGCGGTGGGCGACGGGATCGCCGGGTTCTCGCTCTCGCTCGCGCTCTGCGTCTTGGTGTCAGGATTGGGCGGGCGGCTATCGGATGACACAGCATTCCTTCCTGAATGAGTGATGTGGGCTGCGATCACGAATGTGATCGGGAAGCCTGTGATTCCACACAATCGGGGCACAGGCCCCAGTAGATGACCTCGGCTTCATCGATCGAGAAGCCGCTGTCATCGGACGCGGTCAGACACGGGGCCTCGCCGATGGCGCAGTCGACATCGGCGATCACCCCGCATCCTCGGCATACGACGTGATGGTGGTTGTCGCCGACCCGCGATTCGTAGCGGGCGACGGACCCGGACGGCTGGATACGCCGGACCAGGCCGGTGGCGGTGAGTGCGTTCAAGGAGTCGTAGACCGTTTGGTGGGACACCTCGGGCAGCGCGGATCGAACAGCGCGGATGATCGACTCCGTGTCGGCGTGCGGGTGGTCGTGGACCGCGCTGAGCACCGCGACCCGCGGGCGGGTCACACGGAGCGAAACTCCTCGCAGCATCTGCTGGAACTCCGAGGCCGTTGGCATGCTCGGAAGTCTCGTCCGTTTTCTGGAACGAGTCAAGAGTTTGTTCGGAAGTTGCGCGGTACGGGTCGCGCGGAGGCCGCCCCGGAGGGGTCATCGGGCAGCGTACCCACTGCCGCGCAGAGCACGTGGGCGTTTGCGGCGATTCGATCGAGCCGACGAGGCGCGGATGATCCGGCTACCGGATCGGATGAGCAACCAGTGAGCTATCTCGGCGCTGCGGCCCCATGGGCCCGCTCAGGGCCGGAAAACGGAGCGGATGCAGCCTTCCTTTTTGTGCTTGAAGATGTCGTAGCCGTATACCGCGTCATCGAGCGGCATGTCGTGGGTGATCAGGTAGGAGGGGTCGAGATCGCCCTGTTGGATGTAATCGAACATGCGGGGTACGAACCGCTGTCCGTATTGCTGTGCCGTGCGGATGGTGAGGCCCTTATTCGTCACGACGCCCATGGGGAATTTGTCGGTGAGACCGTATACGCCGAGCACCGAGACGATGCCGCCTTTCCGGCACGCGAGAATCGCTTCGCGCAGCGGTGTCGCGCGATCCGATTCCAGCCGGAGCAACTGTTTGGCCCGATCGTAGAGTTGCTGGAGTCCGGTGCCGTGTCCTTCCATCCCGACGGCCTCGATGCAGGCGTCGGGCCCGCGGCCACCGGTACTTTCGCGCAGGATCTCGTGGACGCTGTCGACGGCGGTGTAGTCGATGGTTTCCGCGCCGAACTGCTCTTCCGCCACGCGCAACCGCTCGGGAAGGCGGTCGATGACAAAGATCCGCTCGGCGTCGAGCAGGCGTGCCGTGTGCCCGGCCATCAACCCGACGCCGCCGCTGCCCCACACCGCGACGGTGTCGCCGGGGTGGATGTCGCAGAATTCGGCGCCCATCAGTCCCGTCGGCACGGCATCGGACAGGAACAATGCTTGTTCGTCGGTGATGCCGTCCGGTATCCGGAAACAGTTGGTGTCGCCGAAGGGAACACGGACATATTGCGCATGGGAACCCTGATAACCCCCGAAGGGATGGGTGTAACCGTAGATTCCGCCGGTCGGGTAGCCGAAAAGCGGTTGTTGCAGAGCGCTGTTCGGATTGGTGGTATCGCAAAGGGAATACAGTTCGTGGTCGCAATACCAGCACGATGCGCATCCGATGAAGGACGGGACCACGACACGGTCACCCACGGCGATCGAGGTGACTTCGGCTCCGGTTTCTACGACCTCGCCCATGAATTCGTGTCCGAAGACGTCGCCTTCCCGCATTCCCGGCAGATATCCGTCGATGAAGTGCAGATCGGACCCGCAGGTGGTGGTCAGGCGGACCTGGACGATGACATCGTGCGGATTGACCAGAACCGGATCGGGGACGGTTTCCACGGCGAGTTCGTTGACGCCGTTCCAGCAGAGCGCGTGCATGTCTCCTCCTGTTCACCGAGCGGAAGAGCGGGCGCTCGGATTGTGGGCCAGGGTGGGCATTTCGCCGGTCTGCAGCCGGGCTCGGGCTCGGTAGAGCGCGGTGAACATGCCCGCGCCGGTCAGCAGGTCGGGCAGCGGGGTCCGGGCTCGCATCGTCACTTCGGTCCCGAGATTCCGCGGTGCTTCCCGGAAGGTGAGTTCGATTTCGAGACCCTGGCCTGCGTCCTGGTCGGCGGAGCCGACGAACCGGAAGTGTCCGTCCTCCTCGCGCAGTGTGGTCTTCCAGGTCGTGTGTCCGTCGGCGCCCGCGTACAGCCTCCACTCGTAGGTCGACGGAGCCGGAGATCCGACCTCGGCGACGTCGCCCAGTACCTCGGACAGGCTCGTCGGGTCGCGCCAGAACTGCTCGACCTCGGCTCGTGGCCGGGCGATGGTCACGGTCTGGCTGCCCGAGTAGCTGGTCGCCGACTCGATCACCCGCCCCACGAGATCGCTGAGCAGGTGTTTGGTGTCATCGATGTAGTGCATAGGGCCCTCCTCTCGCTCTCCGTGGTCGCAGGGCACCCGGCACACACGAAGGGCCCCTGCGATCCGGATACGAACCATCGGCCGCAGAGTCGTGCGCTTCCTATGCGGTCTCGGAGCGGCTACCCGCCGCCGGAAACGCCAAACCGTTTCCGTCCCGCTTCGACGACCTCCGCCCACACCGCGCCGCCGCCGTTCATCTCGATCGGCCGATCTCGGCCTGCTTCGCCGCCAGGCGCGCGGCGAATTCCGGGGAGTCGAGGGAGGCGACCTGCGGCACGATCTCGGCGTCGACGGCATCGGCGTGGGCGTCGAGATTCGCGGTGTGGCGCATGGTGCGCTTGGTGGTGATGAGCAGATCGCGCGGCGCTTCGGCCGCGCCGGCGGCGAAGTCGATCGCTCCGGCGAGCAGCGCGTCGTGATCGCCGTCGATCACCCGGTGCGCCAATCCTGCGCTCAGCGCCGCCTGGGCGTCGAGGATCTCCCCGAACAGCGTCATCGCGGCGGCCCGTTGCGGTCCGACGGCGCGTTGCAGCATCCAGGTCATCCCGCCGCCGGGATGAAGGCCCAGCCGCAGGAATCGCGCGTCGAACCGCGCGCGGGGACCGGCGATCCTGACATCCGCGGCCAGCGCCAGATTGAGTCCCGCGCCGACGGCGGCGCCGCCGACCACCGCGATGGTGGGCAGTGCGCAGCGCGCGACCGCGAGGAATCCGTCGTAGATCACCCGCAGCCCCTCCTCGCGTGCCGCACCGAGCGCGCTCAGATCGGCCCCGGCGCAGAATGCGGGCGGGGTTCCGGTGACGAGCACCGCGTGCACGCCGGTATCGCGCTCGGCCTCGGCCACCGCGGCGGCCAGTTGTTCGGACAGCGCCGGTGTCAACGCGTTCCGCCGATCCGGGTCGTGCACGGTGATGACCGCGACCTTGTCCCGCCGCTCACTCCTGATCTCCGCCATGACCGGATCGTAGGCGCCGGGGACGGTCAGAAGACGCTCGGGACCGCGCACCGACTCGTGGAGCGCTCTGACCGCCGAACGGAGATCCATCGCCGAGCTCACCGGGTCCGCGGATGCGTGGCGAACAATTCGGGTTCATTCCGCGTCGAGTACCTTGCGGGCACGGTCGTAGTTCTCCTTGCGCTCCGAAGCGCCGTTGGAACCTCCGTTGATCGATCTGGTGATCGCGCCGACATCCGATTCGTCGGCCCGGTCGTTCAAATTCTTGGCGTCCCAGAACCACCCGGCGGTTGCGAAGGCGTACTTCGGATCGGCGGCCAGCTTGTGATCGCCGACGAGATCGACACCGAGGGCCTCGCCCGCCTCCCGGTAGTTGTTGCGACCGGTCAACTGCAACGCGCCACGGCCGTGGAAGCGGGCGCCGTCGCCGGGCTTGTTGTTGCCCAAGCTTCGGCCGACGCCGGAGCCGGGCCCGTAGAGGCGGTTGAAGTATTCGTCGTCACCGTATTCCTCGAGCGTTTTCAGGTCGTCGGTTTCCACCCCTCGGGGTGTCCGTTGCCGAGTTGGTCGACCATGAGATCCAAGGCGTTTCGAGTGAACTCGATGACTTCCCGCAGCGTGGCGGAGGCTTGTGGTGGGGCGATCAGACTCTCGATCTGTTTCCGGGTATCGGCGACCGCCGAAGACGCCTGCGGGGTCGGATCCGACCCGAGTACCTTGGCCGGTAGTGCGAGCAGACCGTATCGTGCCCGCCCCCAGGGATCCGCCTGCAACGGGTCGTAGGGGGAGCCCATGTCCACGATTCTCGCATGACCAGCGCAAACGTCCGCCATTCTCTCCCCAGCTGTGACAAGGCGGGTCTCACCCAGCGGGAAATATCCAGCGGGCGCTTCGAGTGTCTGTCGACTCCGGCGGTGACGACTCCGCGCAAGCGGCGTGCAAGCCGGTGCAAGTGCCGGGCAATGCTTGCGCCGCACCGTGTTTCGTATGAACGAGACACGTGAAGTGGTGGTGGTCGGCGCCGGGCCCGTCGGGCTCATGCTGGCTTGTGAGCTGCGGCTCGCGGGGGTGGATGTGCTCGTGGTGGAGCGTCTCGCCGAGCCGGACCGCACGATCAAAGCGGGGGCGATCAATGTGCCCACCGCTCAGGCCATGTACCGGCGCGGGCTGCTGCCGCAGCTGCGCGCCGAGCAGGACGCCGCATTCGACCGGTTCGCGCAGTTCCGTCGCGATGGCGGCATGCCGCCGATCGACCGGGGGCGGCGGCCGGCGGTGGGTCACTTCGCGGGCATCATGCTGAATTCGGACGCCGTCGACTTCGACGATCCGGAATTCGCCGAGGTCGGTCCGGCCGCCGAGGTCTTCCTGGTGGCCCAGCAGTCCGTCGAGGCGATACTGGGTGGCCGCGCTGCCGAACTCGGCGTGGAGGTCCGGCGCGGGGTGGAGGTCATCGGGCTGTCCGACGACGGCGCGGGTGTCACCGTCGATTGCGGTGACCGCAGGGTGCGCGCCGGCTGGCTGGTCGGCTGTGACGGCGGGCGCAGCACGGTCCGCAAGCTCGCCGGGTTCGAGTTCCCCGGCCTCGACCCGGAGATCACCGGCCATCAGGCGATCGTGGACATGACCGGAGCCGAGAACCTTCGAATGAGCTGGAATGCCACCGAAACCGGTATCTACGCCTATGGACCGATGCCCGGCCGCGTGCTCACCGTCGAACTGGACGGCCCGCCCGCCGACCGGGAGACCCCGGTGACGGCGGCCGAATTGCAGCAGAGCATCCGTGCCGTGAGCGGAGTCCCTGTGGTCGTCACCGCCGTGCATTCGGCCACCCGTTTCACCGACAACACCCGCCAGGTCCCCGATTACCGCAAGGGTCGGGTGCTGCTCGCCGGTGACGCCGCGCATGTGCACTCACCTTTCGGAGGTCAGGGCCTGAACCTCGGTATCGGCGACGCGGTGAATCTCGGCTGGAAGCTGGCCGCCGAAGTGCGCGGCTGGGCGCCCGGCGGTCTGCTCGACACCTACACCGCCGAACGTCATCCCATCGGCGCGTGGGTGCTGGATTGGACGCGCGCGCAGGTCGCTTTGATGCGCACCGATATCCGCAGCCGTGCCCTGCGCGCCGTCGCCGCCGAACTGCTCGCCTCGCGCGACGGCGCGACCGGCGTGTTCAAGAACATCTCCGGTGTTCGGCAGCGCTACGACATCGGCGGGGGGCACTCGCTCGTCGGATCGGTCGCTCCCGACATCGAATTGGCCGACGGCACCCGCCTCGGTGAGCATTTCACCGGCGCGGAGGGCATCCTACTCGACCTCGTCGATTCCGGCGACTTGCGATCCCGCGCCGCGGCATGGTCCGGGCGGGTGCGAGTCGTCACCGCGAAAGCCGCTCAGCCGCGCGAGCTTTCGGCGATTCTGGTTCGTCCCGACGGCTGTGTGGCGTGGGCTGCCGACGGTGGCGACCTGGACGGCCTCGAGGAATCGCTGGCCCGTTGGTTCGGTGCTCGCGCGCACACCTGAGTTCGCGCGGACCGCGCCGCACCCGGTGACGGTGACATCGCCGGGTCGGGTTCGGCGGGCGCTGCGGTCAGCTCAGCAGTCGCTGTTCCAGTTGCGCGAGGACGGCTCGGTTGCGTTGCGCGTCCAGGGCAAGGGCTGCCGCCCAGACGTGCGCCGAGATGACTCCGGTCTGGACTCGGTCGATCCAGTCGTGAATGGTGCTGCGCCGATCGAGGGTGTCGCTGTCGAAGGTGATCGGTTCGAGCTCCGGCAGATGCACGTAGCGCAGCTGGGTGATCTCCCTTCCGCGGGCGTCGAAGATGCTGGCGGCCCACACTTCCTCGGTGGTGGAGGATTCTTCCGGCCCGTCCGGCGATGAGGTGATCGGGTCGGGCTGGTTGTCGATCCCGTGCACGACGGCGTCCGCGGCGGCCTGGTGGGCCAGCCCGAATCCCCACAGGCGGCCGTTCATACCCGCCATCATCCGCCCGGCGATGTCCAGGATGGGAGAGCCCGCAACGGTGGGGGTGTCGTTGGGCGAGAATTCCGCGAAGCCCGCCGCGCTCGCGCTGTCGTCCTCGCCGGTGCCGGTGAAACCCCAGATGTGGACGAGGCCGATGTCGGTGGTCGGCGCACCGCTGCGGCGCGTGATCATGGCGGGCAGCAGGATGTCGATGACGGATCGAGCCGGATACCGAATCGCCGGTACGGTGTCCGGACGACGTGAGTTGTTGTTGCGCTTGGGGTTCCGGCGGCCGCACATAGAACTTCTCCGTCGAAGTGTGGTTTCGGACAAGGCGTCGATCCGGTGGTGCTCAGCGTTGTCAGTGTAGATAGATCGACCGGTGACGTTGTCGACAACAGCGCATACTCGTCCGCGTCGCATGTTCGAACCCACGGCCTCTGCTACCGCGCTCGGTTCACCGTCTCGCCGACTGCCGCGGGTTGTTCGTCCAGGTCGGCGCTGCGGCGGGCCGGCTCCCCGCCGTGTGTGCTCGGACCCGCGCGGGCGGCGTCGGCATCAGGACGTGTTGACAAGCGTGAACCCAGCGGCGGCAGCCTTTCCCGGGCGGCGTCAGCCGCAAAGCCGTTCGTCGGGCCTCGAGCGGGTGATCGAGAGGTCCCGTCGGGCTATCCCAGGGGCGTGGTCGTGGATCGGGCGAATCGCGTCGACTTCGAGGAACCGCACTTCTCGTACTTCGTCGAGCAATCCGGCCAGCCGCCGCAGCACCTGTTCCACCAACAGCCCGGGATGCGGTCCGGTGCCGAACCGCAAGGCCGCCAGCACGTTCCGCAGCTGCGGGCCGAAGGCATCGCCGGTGACCTTCATGTCGGCGACCGGTTGTCCGGCAGCGCCGGCGGGGTCGCGCTGCCGGATCGGCGGTCAGGCGGTGCGATCCAGCCGCGGCGCGGAATGCCCTATCGTGGCGCTGGTTTCGCCGATGAGGCGCCGCAGGAAGGCTTCCTGCTGCTCGCGTCCGTGGATGGCGGCGCGGTCGAGGCCGCCGGGAGTCAGGTGGGTGTAGGCGGTGCGCACGAGGTTGACGGGGATGCGCAGCGCGGGGTACCAGGGCGGGACATAGGCGGGCAAGCCGAGGATACGCATCGCCTTGGGTCCGAGGAAGGCGCTGCTGACGGACAGGTGCTGGGCGCGGGCGAGCCGGCCGCGCAGCGTGGGCAGGTTGGGATAGGACCAGTTCAGTGGATCATCGGCCATAGGTAGGGCGAGCTGGCGGCTGGTCTCGTCGGGATTGGTGATGGCGGTCAGGCAGTGGTCGAGGATGGCGATGCCGTCGCGGAAGCTGGTGGGCAGCCATTGCTCTTCGACGCCGATCAGCCAGCCGACGTAGCGGGTGAGGTGGGCGGCGGCGGCCAGCTCACGGGGGGAGAGGATGACGCCGAGCGCCATGCCGCCGACGACGGGTGCGAGCAGGGCGCCGACCAGGGTGGCGGCCATGTCGGTCTGGTTGATCGGCAGGCCCCATTCCTCGGTGCGCCAGTCGGGCATGGCGGCGACGTGCCTGCGGACCAGCGAGTGGATGAGGCGCACGTGCAGGGTGGAGCGGTAGCCGACACCGTAACGGTCCATGCCGTTCTCGATGGACACGTCCATCGCCCATTGCAGGGTCTCGGCGAACCGGCGGGCGGGGCCTTTCTCCAGGGCGCCGGTGCGCAGCAGGGTCTTGTTGAAGCCGGAGGCCAGATAGCCGCCGATGAAGGAGACGTCACGGGCGAAATACAGCCCGTCGTTGCCGCCGGAACGGAACACACGCTCGCCGTCGCGCAACAACTTCGGGTCGACCCAGGCGGGGGTGTCCTCGACGGCGGTGAAGAACTCGCGCAGCGGCGCGGGCGCGCCGGGGATGCTGTCGATGCCCGACCGGAGTGCCTGCTCGAACAACGGCCGCGTGACGGCCATGCCTTCGGTGTACATCCACTCGACGAGGCTGTCCATCGGCTCGTCGCCGACGAGCAACGAGGCGCCGAGCAGCTGCCAGCGCTGTGGGGAGGGTTTCCCGATGCGCAGCAGCGCGGCGAACGGGCCCAGGCCGGGCGCCTTACGAGGCCGATCGGGATGCCGGGCCGGGATTGTCGCGGACGTCGTCATGGGTGGGCTCCTCGTCAGGGCGGGTGATGCCGTGTTTCATCAAAGGCACGATGGTGGTGCGGACAAAGGCGCGGGCGCGGTCGTCGTCGGTGAAGTCGACGCTGCCGCCGCCGGGGGTGAGCATCAGCGAGTGGGCCAGGCGGGCGACGAGTTCGGCCACCGGGCGCGGGTCGTACTCGTCGACGAGGCCCGCGGACTGGGCATGAGTGAGCATGCCGACGATGTACTCGATGCCGATGGACACCAGGCGTTCGCCCTGCACGGTGGAGAAGCGCAACGCTTCGTCCGGGGCGACCCGCAGCAGCTGGGTGACCAGGCGGTGGATGCGGGTCTGCAAGAGGACGTACAGCATGGTGTCCTCGATCTGGGCGTCCACGCCGGTGGCGGTGGCGGCGATCGCGGTCACCTCCGCGAGCATGCGCCGGGTCTCGCGGGCCAGTACCGCTTGGATCAGGTTGTCCTTGCCCGCGAACCGGCGGTGGATGGTGATCCGGCTGAGCTCGGCCATGCGGGCGATGTCCTCCAGGCTGGCCCGGCGGATCCCGACCTGCAGGATGCGTTCGAGCGCGGCGTCCATGATCCGTTCGTCGACGCCGTCGGAACCCTCGCTCATGATACAAACATACAAAGACTGTGTCATTGAGTCAATGATTCGAAGAATGCGGCCGCGACACCGGTCGCGTTCGTCGCCGCGCCATGTTTGTCGCTCCCGTATCACCCGCCACGAATAGAATTGCGCGGGAGGCGGACTCGCGATCCGTGCGGCCGCGGGAAGCGTGGGAGACGATGACCGGACCGCGATGGCCGACCGTAGCGCTGCGCTGGTCCGCCGTGCTCGCGGTCGCGGCTTGGACGGGCGGATGCGCGACCTTGCTCGGTGAGCCCGCCCCGCCGCCTTCGGCCGAGGAGATTGCCGCCGCGGCAGCGGAATTGGCCGGACTGCCGGCTTCGGAGGTGGCCGAGCAGCGGATGGCGTCGGTCGTCGAGGAGATCGCGAACGCCGCCTCGGCGATCGAACCGGCGCTGCGGTGGATCCGAAGCGAGGACCGCGCCGTGGGACCTTGCTATGGGCCCTATGCGCACACCGGCGGCAGGCGTGTCGTCTTGCCGCGCTATCGCGCCGACGGTTCCCTGCCCGCAGGAGCCTGGCCCGGGTTCCAGGAAACGGCCCGAGCGCTGGCCGCGTCCGTGGGTGCGACGGACATGCTGCCGAGCGCGGCATCGTCGCCGGACCGGTACGTCACGTTCGAAGGCCCGGATGGGGCCGAGTGGGACAGCAACACCGAGCTGTCGGTGTTCGCCGATGCCCGGTCGATGACGATCACCGCGACCGTGGGTTGCCGACTACCCGCGGATGAGCGGTCGCCTCGGTGACCTTCCCTGTCACATCCGTATTCCCGAGCCACGGAACGCTCGCCGGTAGGCGCCCGGTGTCGTGCCCACCTGGGCGCGGAAGCGGCGGCGCAGGTTGACCGCGGAGGTCAGGCCGACCCGTGCCGCGATCGCCTCCACCGGCAGGTTCGTCTCCTCCAGGAGGGTGCGCGCCTCGGCCACCCGGCGCGACAGCAGCCATGCCCCCGGGCTCGTGCCGAGCTGATCGGCGAAACGCCGGGCCAGCGTGCGCGGCGAGACGCTGAGGTGTGCGGCCAGATCGCCTACCGACAGCGCTGTCCCGAGCCGCGCGCCTGCCCACTCGAGCAGGCCGTCCAGCGCGTCCGTGGGTGGTGCGGGCGGGGCGTACTGTGCTTGGCCGCCCTCGCGGTGCGGCGGCATCACCATGTGCCGCGCGACGAGGGTGGCATGCGCGGCCCCGTGGTCCTTCCGGACGAGGTGCAGGCACAGGTCGATGCCCGCGCCCGCTCCGGCGCTCGTGGCGACATCGCCGTGGTCCACATAGAGCACGTCCGGTTCCACCCGAACCTCCGGGAATTCCCGCGCCAGCTGTGCGGCGCGCGCCCAGTGCGTCGTCGCCGAGCGTCCGTCCAGCAAGCCCGTGCGGGCCAGCGCGAACACTCCGGAGCAGATCGTCACGAGCCGCGCCCCACGGGCGTGCGCCCGCAGCAGCGCGCGACGCACGGGGGCCGAGAGCGGCGCCTCCACCGGCGCCCAGCCCGGGATGAGCACGGTGTCCGCCGAAGCGAGCGCCGAAAGGCCCTGCGACACTTCGAGCGTGTACCCGGCCGATGTCGGCACCGGCCCTGGCGTCTCCGTGCACACCTCGAACTCGTAGTAGTGCGGCACCCCGGCCCGCTGTGTGCCGAATACCTCCGCGGCGCAGCCCAGCTCGAATGTCGACTGCACCGGCCGCACCAGGGCCACCACGCGATGCATGGCAAGAATGTACCCGGTGGTGTCCGACTGGACACTTTCTCGGCCTGCTTCCACGCGGCACCGTGAAAGCCGTGCATTCCGAAATCCTCGCCCAGGAGGGCTACACCTCTGTGTCCGTCGCGGAATCCCCGATCCGGGAGCTGTTTCCCGGAATCCGGGTACGGCACCTGTGGACCGGGCCGGCCGGTGCGAGCGCCAACGTGCTGGAGATGGACCCGGGTACGTCGTGGCCGCGCCGCGACGTCCACGAGCCCGGCCCCGAGGAGGTCTACGTGGTCGCGGGCACCTTCAACGACGGCGCGCGCGACTACCCGGCCGGGACGTTCCTGCACGCCCCGGCCGGATCGTGGCACGTGCCAGGGACTGCGACCGGCTGCACGCTGTTCGTCTTCTACCCGGAAGGCTGATCGCGCCGACGGTCTCCGGCGCTGACGGGCGTCGAGGTTTCGGCGAGACCGGTCAGCGCCTGCGGCAGTGGCCCCTGGTGCAGCACGCCGAGACGTTGGGTGGCGCGAGTGAGGGCGACGTAGAGTTCGGCCGCGCCGCGCGGGCCGTCGGCCAGAATTCGTTCCGGCTCCACGACCAGGACGGCGTCGTATTCCAAACCCTTGGTCTCCGCCGCCGCCACCGCGCCCGGCACGTCCGGTGGCCCGATCACGACGCTGGTGCCTTCGCGTGAGGCTTCGTCGCGGACGAATTCGTCTATGGCGGAACCCATTTCGTCGGCGGCGACCTGCCTGGACCACGGCCGCACGCCGCATGCGCGAACCGACTCCGGTGGCTGGACGCCGGGTGCGAACGTGGCGAGCAACTCGGCGGCGACGGTCATGATCTCCGCCGGGGTGCGGTAGTTCACCGTCAGCGATCGGTAGACCCACCGGCCCGGTACGTACCGATCCAGCATCGCGCCCCACGAGGTCGCTCCGGCGGCCGACCGGCGTTGGGCGAGATCGCCGACGATCGTGAAAGACCGTCCGGGGCAGCGCCGCATCAGCACCCGCCAATCCATTTCGGACAGTTCCTGGGCTTCGTCCACCACGACGTGCCGGTAGGTCCAGTCCCGGTCCGCCGCCGCGCGTTCGGCGAGTTCCCGGCTGTCGCGCTCGAGGAAGCGATCCGCCAAATCCTCCGCGTAGAGCAGGTCCTGGGCGAACAAGTGGTCCTCGTCGTCCATCATGTCCTCGCGGCCGACCAGAATGTCCAGTACACCCGCCGCGTACTCGGCCTGGGCCTGCTGTTCCCGCTCGGCGTCGTCGTCCCGCTTCACACGGCCGAGCAGATCGACCAATTCATCGAGCAGCGGCACGTCCGACACCGTCCAGGCATCGCCTCTGCGGCGCAAGAGGGCCGGGTCGGCGCCCGCCGCTGCCAGCCGTTCCGGGGATTCGTACAGCTCCGCCAACAGCGTCTCCGGTGTCAGGATCGGCCAGAGTTCGTCGAGCGCGGCGGTGAACCGGTCGTTGTCCGCGAGTTCCGCGCGCAGGTCCGACCGCAGGTTCTCCCATGCTTCGCGGTCGTCGCGGGTCAGCCAGCCCCGGCCGATGCGGGCGATCGCCCGCTCGGTGAGCACCCAGGTGACGATCTCGGTGAACACGGCGCGAGCTTCGTTGTGCGGTAGCCCGCTCGCCCGCGCCTCCTCCCGGCCCCACTCCGCGGTTTCGGCGTCGATTCGCACGGTGACGTCGGACAACTCGATCGACAGCGGATGCTCCGGCACCCGCTGCCGATCGGCTACGGCCGCCGCGAGCACGTCCAGGATCCGCAGCGACCCTTTGTGCCGGGCGGCGTCCGGGTCGTCCTCCGCGGTGACGTGCAGGCCGGGCACCAGGTCGCCGGTGGTCGTGAACACGACGTTCGTCTCGCCCAGCGACGGCAGAACGCGGCCGATGTGGTTCAGGAACGCCGGATTGGGGCCGACCACGAGCACGCCGTGGCGTTCCATCCGCTCCCGCTGGGTGTAGAGCAGATACGCGACGCGGTGCAACGCCACTACGGTCTTGCCGGTGCCGGGGCCACCCTCGATCACCAGCACGCCCGGGTGGTCGAGCCGGATGATCTCGTCCTGTTCGGCCTGGATCGTCGCCACGATGTCGCGCATCCCCTCGCCGCGCGGCGCGTCGACCGCCGCGAGCAGCGCCGCGTCGCCGCGCTCGGCGCCGCCGGGGCGGCCGAGGACCTCGTCGGTGAAATCGACCACTCGGCGCCCGCGGGTGTGGAACTGCCTGCGCCTGCGCATGTTCTCCGGGCTGGCGGCGGTGGCGACGTAGAACGCGCGCGCCGCGGGCGCCCGCCAGTCGAGCAACAGCGGTTCGTACTCGTTCTGCGCGTCGAACAGGCCGATCCGGCCGATGTAGGAACGTTCGCCCGACAAGGCGTCCAATCGCCCGAAACACAGCCCGTTGTCCGCTACGTCCAGCCGCTTCACCTCCCTGGCCAGCGTGCGCACCTCGACATCCCGTTCCATCGGCGTTCCGCCGTTTCCGCGCAGAGCCGCGGTGTATCCGCTTCTCGCTCGCGCGCGCTCGGCGTCGAGCCGCGCGTAGAGCCCGGCCACGTAGCTCCGCTCGGACCGCAATTCGTCCTCGTACCCCTGAGTTGACACAGGCCCCTCCGATTCGTGGCTCGACGATCCCGCGCGGACGCCGCTGCTCGCCTGAGCACATCGAGCAGTAACGCCGCAGCCAGCGATTCTGCGGCACGACCCGGGTCTTGCCGCAAGCCCCCGGGTGCGCTATAGGTTGTAGGTGGAGGGGGTCAGACGCGGGTGAGTTCGAACAACGGAATGACGCGTTCGGTCTTCGCCTGGTAGTCCGCGAGAACGGGCGCCAGCTCGACGACTCGCTCGAAATACCGGTCGCGTTCGTCGCGCGGCAACTCACGAGCGATCACGGCATAGACATCGGTGCCGACCTCGACCCGGGCACGCGCGTCGGCACGCAGGTTGTGCACCCACGCCGGATCCTTGGGCGAGCCGAGGTAGGAGCCGACGACCAGCATCCGCCCGTCGACGGTCACATACGCCAGCGGTGACAGCCGTGCCGCGCCCGACTTCGCGCCTGTCGTGTGGAGCAGCAGTAGCCTGCCGCCCGGAAAGCCGCCGACCTCGCCGCCGTTGGCGCGGAACTCTTCCACGATGCCGCGGTTGAAGCCGTCCAGCGCGTCGGTGTCGGAAGCCAGTCTGTCCTTGTCGAACTCGGTCATGTGCATGGCAACTGTCCGAAGGGCGAGGTCCATTCCGGGCATGTCGCGGCGGCCGAAATCGTCCCGGCCCTACTCGACCAGCCTCGCGCTCTCGAGCCAGTCGTAGGCGACGTCGGCGGGGTCTTCGCCGTCGATGTCGACCCGGCCGTTGAGGTCCTGCATCAGCTCGTCGGTGAGGTGCTCGGAGATGGTTGCGAGCAGCGCGCGCAATTGCGGGTACCGATCGATGATCGCGCCGCGCACGACGGCGGTGCCGCTGTAGGGCAGGAAGAACTTCCGGTCGTCATCGAGGACCACCAGGTTCAGGTTCTTGACCCGGCCGTCGGTGGTGTAGATCATGCCGAAATTGCACGGGGCGCTCTTGGCCGTGGCCGTGTAGACGACACCGGCGTCCATCCGCGTGACGTTGCCGGAGGGGACACCGTTCGGATCGTTGTAGGGGATGCCGTATTTCTGCAGCATCGGAATGAAACCGTCGGAGCGGCTGAAGAATTCGTCGTCGACGCAGAAGGTACGGTCGGGCACGGGGAGCGCGGCCACGTCGGACAGCGACTTCACGCGCAGGCGTTCGGCGGTCGGGGTCGACGCGCCGAAGGCGTACGTGTCGTTGAAGTTCGCCGGCGGCAGCCACTCCAGATCGTGGTCGCGCTTCTCGATGTCGTGCACGCGCTGCCAGAGTTCGGTCGGGTCGGAGATCGTCTCGGTCTGGTTGTGGTAGTTGACCCAGCCGGTGCCGGTGTACTCCCAGAGCACATCGGCGTCGCCGCCCAGCTGAGCCTGCCGGGACGAGGCCGAGCCCGGCGCCCCGGTCAGGTCGGTGACCTTCGCGCCCGCCGCCGCCAGGTAGGTCGCGGTGATCTTGCCCAGCAGCACGCCCTCGGTGAAGCTCTTGGAGGTGACGACCAGCTCGGCGCCGTCCAGCGGCCGGTCACCGCCGGGCAGGCGCGCGTCGTGGAAGGTTCCCGAGGAGCTCACCAGACCGCACCCGGCGAGCGCCGCCGCCGATACGACGAGTGCGCAGAGCAGGGCGACCAGCCGGGCTCGTGGCGACCTCATGAGATACCTCGTGGGGTCGCGGCCAGTTCCACCAGTCGGCCGAGCCAGTCGATGATCAACGCCAGGAGTCCGACCAGAATCGCGCCGGAGACCAGCAGTTTGGGCAGGAAGAGGGTGACGCCGGTGGTGATCAGCGTGCCGAGGCTGGTCGCGCCGATGAACGTGCTCAACGTCGCGGTGCCCACGAGGATCACCAACGCCGTGCGCACCCCGTTCAGAATCACCGGGACCGCGAGCGGCAGTTCGACCTGCAACAGCGTGCGCGCGGCGGAATAGCCGATGCCGCGGGACGCCTCGATGGTGCGCTGATCGACTTGCCGGAGCCCGACGATCGTGTTCTGCAGGATGGGCAGCACCGCGTACACGACGAGACCGACGATCGCCGTGCGGAATCCCGTGCCCAGCCAGAAGGTGAACAGCACGAGCAGCCCGACCGCGGGCGCGGCCTGACCGATATTGGCGATATTGACCGCGATGGGCTCGAGCCGCCGCAACGCCGGGCGGGTCAGCGCGATGCCGAGCGGAATCGCGACGACCACCACGATCACCGTGGCCACCACGGTCAGCTCGATGTGCTGGACGATCGTGGTCTGCAGGTTGTCCCAGCCGAGGGACGCCTGCTCGGTCGCGGTGAATGTCGTCGACCGGTACCAGAGGACATATCCGACAGCGATGACGAGGATGACGATCGGTTCGAACCACACGTCGATCGGCAGGCGGCGCAGGCGGCTCATGACGGCTCGTCCGATCCGGGTTCCTCGTCGGCGGCGACCACCGGCGTGGGCGCCGGATCGGTTCCGTCGACGTAGGTGACGTAGGAGAGGTCCTCCGCGTCGGCGCGGCCTTCGGCGAGTTTGGTCCGGATCACGTCGGTGACCGTGTCGATGCTGAGCGAGCCGAGGACCGCGCCGCGGCCGTCGGTGACCAGGGCGGCGCCTTGGCTGGTGGCGAGCATGGCGTCGAGCGCGTCGTTGAGCGTCGAGGAGCGTGCGACCACGGGCAACCGCCGATCCAGGTAGTCGGAGACCTCCGGTTTGGTCGCCAGCTCCGTGAGCGAAGGCCACGACCGGGGCCGCCCGGCCTCGTCGACGACGACGACCCAGGTCTGTCCGGCGGCCTCGGCGCGGTCGATCACGCCCTGCGCCGACTCGCCGATCCGCGCGGTGATCACGTCGTCGTACGCGACGTCGCGCACCCGCGACACGGTCAGATAGGCCAGCTTCGCGCCGGACCCGACGAACTCCTCCACGAACGGTGTGGCCGGATCGGTGAGGATCTCCTCCGGGCTCGCGTACTGCTCGACCTGACCGCCTTCGGACAGGATGAGCACCTTGTCGCCGAGCTTGGTGGCCTCTTCGAAGTCGTGGGTGACGATCACGATGGTCTTGCCGAGTTCCTGCTGGATCGCGATCAAGCTGTCCTGCAGGCGAACCCGGGTGATCGGGTCGACCGCGCCGAACGGCTCGTCCATGAGCAGCACCGGCGGGTCGGCGGCGAGCGCACGCGCTACGCCGACCCGCTGCTGCTGTCCGCCGGACATGTCCTTCGGCAGCCGGTCGGCGAAGGTGGCGGGATCCAGACCGACCAGATCCAGCAGGTACTCGGTGCGTTCGGCGATCCGCTTCCTGTCCCACCCGAGCACCCGGGGGATGGCGCCGACGTTCCTGGCGACGCTCCAGTGCGGGAACAGGCCGCCGGACTGGATGACGTATCCGATCGATTGCCGGAGCTTGTCGGGGTCCTCCCTGGTGACATCGCGGCCGCCGATGAAGATGCGGCCCTCGGTCGGCTCGATCAAGCGGTTGATCATCTTCAAAGTGGTCGTCTTGCCGCACCCGGACGGGCCGACGAACGCGACGATGTCTCCCGCCTCGATCTCGAGGTCGAGGCGCCGCACCGCAGGCTTGTCCTGGCCTTTGTAGCGCTTGACGACCGAGTCCAGTGTGATGGACGCGCCGGTCACCGAGCGTTGCGTCGGCGCGGGAGCGGGCCCGGTGGTCACATCGTCGGTCATGACAGTCCCTTTGCGATCGTGAGGCGTCCGAGCAGGACGAGGAGTGCGTCGAACACCAGCGCGATGATGACGATGAGGATGGTTCCGGTGAGCGCCATCTCCAGGGAGTTCGCGCCGCCGAGGCGGGAGAGTCCGTTGAAGATCAGCGATCCGAGGCCCGGCCCGAGGACGTAGGCCACGATGGCGGCGACCCCGACGATCATCTGGGTGGACACCCTGATACCGGTGAGAATCACCGGCCAGGCGATCGGCAATTCGACGGTCAGCAGAATGCGCCGGCGCGAGAAGCCGATCCCACGGGCGGATTCGACGACCGAGGCCGGCACCGACCGCAACCCCACGATCGCGTTGCCGACCACCGGCAACGCCGCGAAGAACGCCAGCATCACGAACGACGGGACCACCCCCAGCCCGAACGGGACCAGCAGGATCGCCAGCAGTGCCAGCGAAGGAATTGTCAGCGCGACCCGGCTGGTGGTCAGCGAGAGCGCGGACAGCAGCGGCAGCCGATAGACCGCCACCGCGATGAGGACGGCGACCACGGTTCCGACCAGCACGGTTTGGAATGCCAGGGAGGCGTGTTGATAGGTCAGGAACGCCAGGACTTCGCCCCGCCCCTGGATATAGCTCCATAAATTCACGGGATTCCCATCGTCAGCGGAAGACCGGTCGGTACCTGTCCGTGTACAGCCGCGCGAGCCGGCGAAAAGTCGTGGACGATGCGGGTTCGATTTCCGGCGGCGCGCGGAAAGCGAATCGCCGCACGGCCGAATTCGCGCTCCTTTTCGACCGTAACCGATTCTTTGCCAGACAGGAGTTCTGTGGGCACGAGTCCTCTGGTCACGAGAACGGGTTATGCCGCCTGTGTGACGGGGTCGACCGTCGAGTAGAGCCCGGCATTGCCCGCCATCACGGTGCTCGGCGCGCCGACGTGACCGCCTGACCCGACCACCTGCGGAGCGGATGCGATGCCGGCTGTGTGATCGGCGGACATACCAGGGCCTTTCGCTCGAACCGGATGATCGGGTCAGAGGAAACCACGCCCACCCCGGTGCGGCCAGCATTACAGTCAGCCGGATCGAAATGGGCGACGCGATCGTTCCCGTCGGGAGTGATCGGGCGTCGAATGCGCGGAATCGGCCCTCCGCCTGCCCCAATAGGTCTGTCGGCACCCGCCGGCGCGAAGGGCCCGCTCGGATCGAATCGCGCCCGGCCGCATCGGCGAGGGCTCGGCGAGCGCCCGGACATGGGACGGGTTGGCGGCCAGATGATGTCGACGACGCGCGGCGGAGTCGGGCCCACCGGCTCGTTCAGCGGAAATCCACACCGAGCACGCGGTGCAGCGCTCGCGGCCACCGTGACCACGCCGCGCGGGGTGCGATTTTCGGCGCTGCCGCCGGTGCACCGGATTCCGGGCATTTCGCCGACCGGATCCGCCCGCTCGCGGTCGTCGCCGCGGTGCTGTGGGTCGGCGCGTTGATCGTGACGCTCACCAGTATCGAGAGCTCGTTGCCGCTGGCGCGGCCGTCGCGATGCTCGGCGAGACGGTGCTGAGGTACCGCACACACCGTCGCGGCCCGGGATCTGCGCACGGTGCGAGGTCGGTGAAATGCCGGGAACTCAAGTGCTGGAACGTAATCCGTCGACGAACAGGTCGAGCAGCCGCCCGGCCTGTTCCCGGCGTTCCGGGCTCTCGGTGGCGAGCGATATGCCGCTGAGGCCGACGAGTATGTCTTCGGGTTCGACGTCCGCCCGGAGCGTTCCGGCCGACGCTCCGGCTCGCAGCAGGGTGGCGACTGCGGCGGTCAGACGGTCGCGGCTTTCGGAGAACGGATTGCCGCCGGAGGCGATGACGGCGCGCAGGGCGTCGCCCATCCCACGCTTGGTGGTCGTGTAGTCGACGAAGCGGTCCATCCAGGTGCGCAACGCCCGGTCCGGTGGAAGTGCGGCCGACAGGTCGTCGGCCGAGTCGCACAGCCGGGCGAGTTCGCTGCGGTAGGCGGCGTCGACGAGGGCCTCGCGGGTGGGGAAGTGACGGTAGAGCGTGCCGATGCCGACGCCCGCTTCCTTGGCGATGGCTTCGAGCGTGACGTCCGGTCCGTCGTGGGAGAACGCGCGCGTGGCGACCTCGAGCAGCCGGTCTCGGTTGCGTTGCGCGTCGGCGCGCAGCGGGCGTGCGTTCGTCATCAATCCTCCCAGGAACAAAGTGGAGGGTCCTCCGGTTATTGTGAGTACCGGAGCCTCCTCCGGTTCGAGTCTACCGAGATGGGACACGTCATGACCGATCGCATCACCACCCCGTTCACCGCCGAATCGACCGCGGCGGAGGTGCTAGCAGGCATCGACCTCGCCGGGCGGCGCGCCATCGTCACCGGCGGCGCCTCCGGGATCGGTGTCGAGACCGCACGGGCACTGGCCGGCGCCGGGGCCGAGGTGACCCTCGCCGTCCGCGATCTCGCGGCCGGCGAGCGCACGGCGGCCGACATCCTCGGCACCACCGGTAACGACCGGGTGCGCGTCGCCGCGCTCGATCTCGCCGATCAAGCGTCCGTCGCGGCGTTCGTGGCCGGTTGGGAAGGGCCGCTGCACATGCTGATCAACAACGCGGGCGTGATGGCCTCGCCGCTGACGCGCACGCCGCAGGGCTGGGAAATGCAGTTCGCGACCAACCACCTCGGTCACTTCGCGCTGGCCACCGGCCTGCGTCCAGCGCTGGCCGCGGCGGGCGCCGCGCGCGTCGTTTCGGTGAGTTCGAGCGCGCATCACCGTTCACCGGTCGTGTTCGACGACATCCACTTCGAACGCAGGCCCTACGATCCGTGGTCGGCCTACGGCCAGTCCAAGACGGCCAACGTGCTGTTCGCCGTGGAAGCGACCCGGCAGTGGGCCGCGGACGGCATCACGGTCAACGCGCTGATGCCCGGCGGGATCCGCACCAACCTGCAACGCCACGTGTCCGACGAGGAACTCGAACGGCTCCGCGCGGCCGCGGGTGGGGCGCGGATGATGTGGAAGACGCCGCAGCAGGGTGCGGCCACCTCGGTTCTGGTCGCGGCGTCGCCCTTGCTCGCCGGTGTCGGGGGGCGTTACTTCGAGGACTGCAACGAAGCCGAGATCGGCGTTCTCAGCGCACGCAACGGAGTCGCCGAGTACGCGCTCGACCCCGATGCCGCGGCCCGGCTGTGGCAGGTGTCGAGCGAGATGCTGGTCGCTTGACGGGCACGTCTTCAGCTCTCCGAGCCCTGCCCCGCGCGCGTGGCGACAGGGTAGCGAGAGCTGAAGCCGTTCACCGGAAGAATGTTCCCCACACTCGGTAGCGGTGTTTCGAGATGGCGGTGAGCGGCTCCGCCGTCAGCGCACCCGGCGTGATCTCCGCGAAGCTCGACACGTCCCGGCAGAGGTGGGACTGGTCGGTGTAGCCGCAGGTCGCCGCGACGTCGGCGGCAGGAAGGCCCGTCAGCAGGCCTTCGACCGCGTGCCGGAACCGGACCAGCATCGCGGCCCGTTTCGGGGTCAGTCCGATCTGGGCTTCGAACCTGGACCACAGCCGTTTGCGGCTCCATCCGCAGGATCCGGCGAGTTCGCCGACCGAGACCTGCCCTCGGCTCGCGACGATGCGTCGCCAACTGGCGACGACTTCGGGGTCCGGGGTCCGGGTCGGGTCGGCACACTGCCGCAGAAACGAATTCGTCAGCGCGAAACGCTCCTCCCATGTCGCGGCACCGGCGAGCCGCTCACGCAGCAACAGCGCCCCGCGACCCCACAGATCGTCCAAGCCGACGACCGTGCGGCCCAGATCGACCGGATCGATAGTCGACAACGAATAGAACTGCGGCGGCGACAAGCGCGCCTCGATGCATTCGGCCCGCTCGGTGCGCACCCGCATCGTCCCGTGCGGAAACCCGGAGACGAAGCCGCTGAGTGCCTGTCGGCCCGCCGTGCTGTCGACGATCAGTTCGTTCTCCCCGAACTCGATCAGCACCGTGACCGCCGGTAGCGCGGTGACCCGGAGGTCCAACCCGCCGGCCCCACGAGCGCGATACCCGATCATCGCCGTGCCGCCCACCGGCGCGTCACCGGACGAACGGCGAAAATCCCACCCTGTGTCATGCTCGAGCCCGATCGGTCCCACCCGCTCAGGCTAACCGCCTCGACCCGCGATGGGAGCGGGCCGCTCAGGACGGGTTTGCTCTGTCATCCCCATATGCCGATCGCGTCGAGTCCTGGTTCTCCACGCCCGGCCGCACGTCGTCTCCGATGTCGGCCGAGCGGTGCCGCCGGCCCGCGACCGTGGGTTCGTCGCGGAACACGGCTGCGATGTAGCCGTCGGGACGAATGAGTACCGCGGTGCCACCGGTGATCTCGTAGTTGCGGTGGACACTGCCGTCCCCATCGATCAGAGTGTCGGCCCCGGTAGCGGCTGTGTCGGTGGTGATCCGGATCCTTCGCGTCGCTGCGGTGCCGCGGGCTTCGGTCTGGTCGGGAGCGTTGCCCTGGTCGAAGGTGAGCAGGGTCCAATGGGGACCGCGCAGCAGATCGAACACCCGGACTTCGCGACCGGACGAGGACTCGATACCGACGGCGTCGGGAGCGCGGTCACCGGCGCGAACGCGGCCGGTCCTCGGGCCGGGGCCGGTGAGCGGACTGTCGGGGTAGGCGACGGTGAGCCCGGTGGTGAAATCGTCGGTGAGCCTGCGGACGGCCGACGCTCCGTCGCCGTTGCCCGCGGAGCGCATGAGTGCGTGCATACGGTCGGTGCTGTCGTCGAGGACGGCCCGCGCGACCGCGCGGCGTTCGAGTTCATAAGTGTCCAACAGGCTTTCATCGGCCCCGTCGAGAACGGCGGCGAGTTTCCAGCCGAGGTTGTAGGCGTCCTGGATGCCGGTGTTCATGCCCTGCCCACCGGCGGGGGAGTGGATATGCGCGGCATCCCCGGCGAGGAAGACCCGCCCGACCCGGTAACGGTCGACCAGGCAGACGTTGATCCGGTAGAGCGACAACCAACCGGCGTCCTCGATGCGGACCTCTCCCAGTCCGGAATGCTCGGCGAACAGGCGCCGGAACAGGTCGAGTGTCGGCGCGGCAGGATCGGGGTCATCGGCGGGAATGGACGCCTGGATTTGCCAGACATCGGTGCTGGGCAGCGGGAACAGCGAGAGGATCCCGTGCTCGGGGCTCATCCACACGTGCTGGCAGCGATTGTCCAAGCCCTCGATCCGCACATCGCCGAGCCACCAGCGGTGGTCGCCATAGGACACCCCGGCGAGGGTGGCGCCGATCCGCTCCCGGACCACGCTGCGCCCACCGTCGCAACCGACGACGTAGAGGGCGCGCATTCGCCGATCACCGGTGGTCGTGGACACGGTCACCTCCACGGCGTCATCTGTCTGTGCGACGGCCGTCACCTCGGCTCCCCACTCGACCCGGCCGCCGAGTTCGGCGAGCCGATCGCGCAAGATCTGCTCGAACAGCGGCTGTGACAACCACACCGGCGGGTACGGCACCCCTGGATCGCGTACGCCCAGCGCGGCCTCCACGGCCTCGGAGATCACGCGGTCACGGTCGTAGTGCCGGGTCGGCACATGCACCCGCCCCAGCTCGAACACTCGATCGATCACGCCGAGGTCGTCGGCGACCTCCAGGGCTCGGGGCTGGATCGTCTTGGCGCGCGACGCCGTGCTGGGTCCGGCGGCGCGGTCGACGATGCGGTAACCGACGCCTCGGCGGGCCAGGTCGATCGCGAGGGCAAGACCGGTCGGGCCCGCGCCGACGATCAGGACGTCCGTTGATGTCTGCATTTTCATCTACCTACCTTAGGTATCTATTTTTCGACCGCACGCCCTCGCTGTCGAGGGGGTGGGATGCCGAGTACTATATACCTAACTTAGGTATCTGAACAAGGTGGGAAATGAGCGGCGACAACGACGCGCTGAAGGGGCTGCTGCCGCGCATGGCGCAGCTGAGCAACACGCTGGGTCGTGGGCAGTTGTTCGAAACGGCCACGGCGGCAGCCGGAATCACCCTGGAGCGGCCCGCGGTCACAATCCTCGTGATCCTGGAATCCGCCGGGCGACCGTTGCGGGTGGGGGAGATAGCGGCCCGGATGCAGGTGGCCGGGCCGCACGTCACGCGCCTGCTCAACGGTCTCGAACGGCGCCGCTTGGTGCGGCGTGTCCCGGACCCGGACGACCAACGCGCCCGATTGATTACCCTCACTCCGGCTGGGGAGAAGCTGATCGGCCGTTATCTGCGAGTCATCGACGGCTGGTTCGGCCAGGCCCTGTCCGGATGGTCGGAGTCCGATCAGCGCGACCTCGTTCGCCTGCTCGGTCGCTTGGTCGACGACCTGTCGACGCACCTGGACACCGTCGTCGAGGACCCTCTCATCGAATAGTGTTACGGCGCGGCATTGCTCACCAGCGGCGGCCGGGATCGGTGAACCATCGTGGACAGCGCGCCCGACTGCGGGCCGCGCGACCGGGAGCGCGGAATGGGACGACCGGCTCGCGCTCGGGATTCGAATCGCCGTTCTCCGCGGGGACTGGTCTTCGGCGGAGCTTCTCGGCGTGGAGCTGCGTCAGTGCCGCGTCACCCCTGGTTCCATGCCAGGCGCAGCACGCCGTTGACGAGGTAGCAGGCGAACAGGATCGCGGCCGGGGTGAGTGACGCGGCGCCGTACAGCGCCAATGCGCCGGTGCCGAACCAGGCCACTTCGAACAGCATTCGAGCGAAACCGTGTAAAGGGTACGTGGCATTGGTTCCGCCGCCTGCGGCGAACAGTCCCCACAGCACCGCGAGCAGCAGGGGTGCGCCGATGCCCGCCACGATCTTGAGCGGCCACTGCGCATTCACGGTGAAACCCCAGTATCCGGCGCTCCCCAGCACGCTCAACTCCAACAAGAACATCAGGCCGAGATTGGCCGCTTTGACCGCGCCGAGCACAACTACCTCCAGTGATAACCGCTCTTTCTTGAGAGCAATGCTCTCATTCAGGTTGTGGTGCGTCAAGCGGCGACGGTCACTGCCTGGTGTGTGGGTGATCCGGTCCGATCGGTAGGGTGGCGGCATGCAGGTCGGGGAACCGAGTAGAACCGCCATGGCCGTAGCGCGAGCGAGGGCCCACCATCAGGTCGCCGACGAGCCGCGGGTGTTCACGGATCCGCTGGCTGTGCGGATCGTCGGCGAAGCAGCCATAGGCGCCAGCGAATTCGAGCGAGGGATCGACCAGGATCTGGCTCGTCGACGGCGCTTGTTCATCGCGGCGCGCAGCCGCTTCGCCGATGACGTGGTGGCGGCCGCGGTGGCCCGGGGGACGAACCAAGTAGTCGTCCTCGGTGCGGGGCTGGACACCAGCGCCTACCGCAATGCCCACGAGAACGTGCGATTCTTCGAGGTCGATCATCCCGACACCCAGCAATGGAAGCGGCGCAGGCTTGCCGAGGCCGAAATCGCCGTCCCGCCATCGCTGACGTTCGCCCCGATCGACTTCGAAGAGTCCACGCTCGCCGCCGGATTGGCCGCGGCCGGTCTGGACCGCAGCAGCGACGCGTTGTTCGTCTGGCTGGGTGTTGTCATGTACCTGACCAGGGCATCGATCGATGACACACTGCGCTACATCGCCGGTCACGGCGCCGCCGCGGAGGTGGTCTTCGACTATCTGTACCCGCCCTCCTCGGCGCCGCATGACGTCGCGGCCGACGACAGGCAGGCACGCGCGGATCGCGTCGCCGCGGTCGGTGAGCCGTGGCTCAGCTTCTTCACCGCGGAGGAGATCCGCGATGCGTTGCTGTCCTTCGGCTTCACACGGATCGAAGACCGTACTGCGACAGAGTTGTTGAGCGCGTATGGCGTCGGAGCCGCGGCTCGGCCGGCGAATTCGGTGCCGCACCTGGTGCACGCCGGCACGGTGTGAACCCGGGCGTCCTCGCCTCCTCGGCATAGGTGACTCCGAGCCGAGACCGACCGATGCGCCAGGCGCTGGACCTGGTCCAACCGGTGTCGCCCTTCAGGTGACACATGTCACGCGTCCGTACCTGTCACGCGGGCGCCGTCACCGGCGTCTTGTGGTCGCTCGGTTGGTCGTGACGGTCGAGATCGTCGCCGTGGCCGTGACCGAAGCCTTTCGGGCACGGGCGATAGGCGTCACTCGGCTGTGCACGGCCCTCCGAACCGATTGTCAGTGCGTGTCGTGCTCGGGAAGGAACAGTTTGCCATGCGTATCACAGTGTTCGGAGCCAATGGTCCCACCGGCCGTCTGCTCACCGGCCAGGCGCTCGATGCCGGGCACGAGGTCAGCGTCATCACCACCGTGGACAATCCGACCCTGCTGAAGTGGATTCGTGGCGAAGCGTTCGCCGCGAACTGAACGATGTCTCCAGCGGAGGCGCAGTTGTCGTCGTCACCGGTAGCGATTGTCCAGCGAATCCCGGTGCGGCGGTTCGGCGAAAGCGCGTCCCGCCGAGCCGTTCTGAATCTGCGCCGGACAGCAGGTGTCGCCATGGGCCGACTGGGGTCAGAGATCGGCGACCAAGGCGGCGGCCGCTTCGATCGCGGCCGCCTCGTGGTCGAGGAGGACGTCGCCGCCTTGCGTTGTGACGATCGGTGTGTACGGGTCGTCCACGAACGGTTCGCCCAGCAGTTCGCGGAGCACCGCCAGCCCGCAGAACGGAACATAGTGCGGGCTGTAGCCGCCTTCTTGCACGAAGGCGATCCGGCCCGCGGAGGTCGCGGCGGCGATGTCCAGCATCCGGCGGGTCAGGTGCCGGAAGCCGCCGCTGGTGACCATCTGCCGAGCCAGCGGATCGAGGATGCTCGCGTCGAAACCGGACGCGACGATGATCAGCTCGGGCGCGAAGGCGTGCAGCGCGGGTTCGACGACTCGGTCGATCGCATGGAGATACGCGGCGTCTCCACTACCCGGCGGGAGCGGCACGTTGATCGCGTAGCCGTGTCCGTCGCCCGTGCCGCGCTCCTCCCGGTAGCCGGAATCCGGTGGGAAACACAGATGCTGGTGGATCGAGATGGTCAGGACCGACGGATCCTCATACCAGATGTCCTGCGTGCCGTTGCCGTGGTGGACGTCCCAGTCGACGACGGCGACGCGTCGCACGCCGAGTACGTCTTTCGCGTAGGCGGCGGCGATGGAGATGTTGTTGAAGACGCAGAAGCCCATGCCGGTAGCGCGGGTAGCGTGGTGCCCAGGCGGATTGACCAGCGCGTAACCATGGTCGACCGTCCCGGCCAGCACATGTTTCACGAGTGCGATCGCACCGCCCGCCGAAAGCGCGGCGATCTCGTATCCGCCCTTGCCGAAGGACGAGACGCCGTCGCCGGCATCCCCGCCCTTCGGCTGCAGACTCTCGGTCTTGATGCGCTCCAGATGTTGCGTGGTGTGCACCCGCAAGATGTCGGCCTCGTCGGCCGGTTCCGCCTTGATCGAGTGCAACTCGTCCAGCAGTCCGGACACCGAGACCAATTCGTGGAAGCGTCGTTTGGTGTCGGGATGCGCGAGGTGGTGGCCGATCGGCTGGAGACCGACCGTGACGTCGGACGGGAACAAACTGCCGCTGCCGGTGTCGGCCCACCCGTAGAGGGTGTTCCACACGTATCCGGTTGTCATCGTGCACTCCTCGCGGTCGGCGGACCGCCACGCCGTCCACCTGGGTATCACCCCGCCTCAGCGGGTGCTCGCGCTCATTACAGGCCCAGCAGCGACCTCGCCGCAACCGGACGACTTGCCACCTGTGACGGTGTGCGGCGCGAACCCTCGCCGCTCGAGTCGGGGCTCTCGCGGTCCGGGCGGGAGCCGCGACGCATCGGATAGGCGGTCGCCGACGATCCCGGCGCAGTTGAGGATGTCGGGCCCGATCCGCCGTCCGGGTGCGGTCCGCTGGGCGTCTTGGCGCAGTGCCCGTGATGGGAGAGCCGGTGCGCGATTTCCTCTGGCGCGGTGGAGATCCGAAGCGGTTAGAGTGGCCTCGTGACATACGAGATCACGGCCGAGCAGATCGAAATCCCCCAGGACGACGCGACACCCATGGCGGCTTATCTCGCCCGGCCGGAGGGGGCGGGCGACTACCCGCTCGTCCTGGTCGGAGCCGAGTTGTGGGGGTTGACCGATGAGGTCCGGGCCGTCGTGCGCGATGTCGCCGCCCTGGGATATGTGGCGATCGCGCCGAATCTGTACCACCGCAGCGGTCCCGAGACCTCTGCCGGGTTCGAGGAGAGCGATGCCAACCGGGCCCGCGCGTTCGAACTGCTGGGCCGATTGACCCGCGACGGTGTCGAGGCGGACCTGCGCGCCGCCGCCGACCATGCCCGCGAGCATGCCGGGGCCGGTGACCGGGTCGGCATGCTGGGCTTCAGCCTCGGTGGCCACGTCACCTATTTCGCGGCGACCCGGCTGCCGCTGCGCGCCGCCGCCATCTACTACCCGGGATGGGTGCCCGACTCGGGTATGGCGTTGAGCGTTCCGGATCCGCTGTCGGCGGCGACGCCTGGTATCACCGCTCGGCTGGCGCTGTTCTTCGGCGGGCAGGATCACATCATCGATGCCGATCAGCGGGAGCGGATCGGTGCGGCGTTGTCGGCGGCGGGTGTCCGGCACGACGTGGTGGTGTATCCCGAGGCTCGGCACGCCTTCTTCTTCCCCGGCCGTGAGGTGTATGACAAGCAAGCCGCCGAGGATTCCTGGCAGCGGGTGCGCGAGCTCTTCGCTGCCGAGCTGACCGCGTCCTGATCCGGTTACGCGGTAACGATCCCGGAGCCCGCCGGGCCGAGCCGGCGGGGTGGGGAGAGATCACTCCTCGTGCATCCAGGCAAGTGTGGTCCGCGACTCCCTGAGTCGCCAGCCCGCCTGCGTCCGTACGACGGTGCAGGCCATGCGCAGGCCGCTCGTTCGATGGGGTGCTCGGCCTTCACGGAAGAAGTACACGAGCGAGTTCGCCGAGGCGGCCGCCTGGTCGCCGTGGACGTCCACCAGCAGGTCGGTGGTCACGTGCTGGGTGTGCTCCTCCGCAACCTCGGCTTGTCGCATGAGGCCGACCAGGTTGTCGATGCCCTGGAGGTCGCCGTTGCGGGGCGAGTGGATCGCCACATCGTCGGCGAAGACGGTGGCCGCGTCCTCCCATCGCTTCTCGTCGAGCAGGCGCGCCAGGCGCGCGAACAGATCGGCGATCTCGATCCGATCGGCGATCAGGGTATTCGTGGACATGAGAGCCTCTTTCGTTGGCGCCACTAACATTGGCGGTGCCAACTATACCTACCTTTGATTGGCATCACCAATGAAGTCGTGTTCGCGGCGTGCATCAGACGGCGAACGCGACAATGCCGCGAAATCCGGTGCGCCCCGGGCGGTGGGACGGGATGTGCGCTCCAGCGCGACCGATTTCCTGCGCCCCGGATCGGGGGCCGACCCCGGGGGGCCGCTCGGCTCGGTCGGATAGATTGGGAAAGAATCCGTGGTGGTCGAAGTGGTGGAGGAGGCGCGGTGGGCGCGAATGCGGAGTCGGCGACGGGTCCGGCGACATTCGACGATCTGGTCACCGAGATCCGCGCCAGATGGGATTCGCTGTCGGCCTCGCACAAGAAGCTGGCCGAGCGCGTGCTGTCCGACCCGGAGGCGGTGGCGTTCATGACCGTGTCCGATCTGGCGAGCGCGGTCGGCGTCAACGAGGCGACGGTGGTGCGGTTCGCGAATGGCCTCGGGCTGAAGGGATATCCCGGCTTGGCCCGCCTGTGTCAGGAGCGGCTGCAGCAGCGGGCGCAGTTGCTGCGCCGTTTCGAGAACCTCGAACACTTGGTGGCGCAGGGTGCGGGCCTGCGGGAGAGCCAGGTGGTGCTGGACCAGGCGAACATCGCCCGTTCCTTCGCGGGCATCGCGGACACCACTTGGGACGCGGTGGCCGCCCAGTTGGCGCGCGCGCCCCGCGTCCACGTGATGGGCCTGCGCAAGTGCCACGCGCCTGCATATCTGCTGGGCTACCTGCTCGGTCTGTTGCGTGAGGACGTGGCGACCGTGACGGGGACCAGGGGGTCGCTGACCGACGAACTGCGCCGTGTTCGCGCGGGGGATTGCTTCGTGGCGATATCGATCCATCGCTACAGCTCCGACACGGTCCGTGCGGCGCGGTGGGCCCGCCAGCGTGGCGCCCACGTCGTGGCCCTGACCGACACCCCGGCCTCGCCGCTGGCGGCGGCGGCGCACGAGACCTTCTACGTCGAGGCGTCGAGCGCGAGCGTGCTGCGCTCGATCACCGCCTTCACGTCGATCGTCCAGGCGTTGTCCGGCGCGGTGGCGCACCTCCTCGGCCGTGAGGTCCGCGAGACCTTGTTGGAGGAGGAAAGACTGCTGGGCGAATTCGGCGTATACGCCGCCGACGGCGTCTGATCCTGTTCTGCCGGTGGCTATTTCACCGGCGTCATCGCCGCGACCCGGTCGGCGCGACGTTGGTGCAGCAGGCCCGCGGCGACGGCCAGGGTCGTGACCACCAGGGTGAGCGCCAGCGGCGTTCGGGTATCGGAACCGAACACCATCCCCACCACGATGCCCAGCAGAGTGACCAAGACCAGGTACGGCAGATAGGGAGCCCCCCACATCCGTACGGCCGGCGCGGCGGATTCCACGGCGGCGCGGTTGCGTCGGCCGGCGATGTACGTGGCGCAGATGCACAGGTAGACCACCACCGCGACGGCGCCGGACGAGCTGAGCAGGAAGCTGAAAACCGCTCCGGTGGGTAGGAAGTAGTTCGCGGCCACGGCCAGGAATCCGGCGCTCGCGGCGGCGAGAACCCCGGCCGTCGGCACACCGGAGCGGGTGACGCGGCCCAGCGGTCGCGGCCCCTCTCCGCGTTGGGCCAGCGCGAACAGCATGCGTGACGCGGAGTAGAGCCCCGAATTCAGGCACGACAGCACCGCGGTGAGCACGATCAGGTTCATGATGGTCCTGGCGCCGGGAATCCCCAGCAGATTCAGCACCGCGGTGTACGGACTTTCGGTGATCTCGGCGCTGTCCCACGGCAGCAAGGTCACGACGACCAGGATCGAGCCCACGTAGAAGACGAGGATGCGCCCGGCGACGCTGCGCATGCTCGCCCGCACGGCGTTGACCGGATCGTCGGCCTCACCGGCGGCGATGGTGACCAATTCGGTGCCGAAGTAGGAGAAGAAGACCGTCAGCGACGCGGCCAGCAGGGGAGTGAATCCGTTGGGCAGCAACCCGCCTCGTCCCAGCAGGTTCGTCGTGCCCGGTGCCGTGTAGTGGGCGAACGCGCCGCAGATCGCCGCGATGCCGACGCCGATGAAGACGACGATCGCGGCGACCTTGATCAAGGCGAACCAGAACTCGAAACGCGCGAACGAGCTCACCGCGGCCAAGTTCACTCCGGTCAGGGCGCTCAGGAAGAGCAGGGCGAACGCCCAGGCGGGCACCGCGGGCGCCAGCTGGTTGGCGATCGCGCCACCGGCGACGGCCTCGAAAGCGACCGTCACCGACCAGTGGTAGCTGTACACCCAGCCGACCGACAGTCCGGCCCATGGCCCGAGTTCGCGTGAGGCGTAACTCGAGAACGAACCGGTCTCCGGGCGCGCCGTGGCCAGTTCGGCCAGCATGCGCATCACCAGGATCACGACCAGGCCGGTGAGCAGATAGGCCAGGACGATGCCGGGTCCGGCGGCCGCGATCGCGGTGCCGCTGCCGACGAACAACCCGGCGCCGATGACGCCGCCGATCCCGATCATCGTGAGCTGACGAGTGGTGATGGTGTGCTGGAGATTTCGCGTAGGGGGAATTGAGGTGGGCACGATGCCTCCCAAGGACCGTGGGCTGTGACCCGGGTAACTGATGGTCGGTCATGCAACACCGGCGTCCCCGTGTGTGCAAATCGATTTGCATTCAGAGATGGGAATGCAATTGTTATGGCATAGTGTGACGTCGACCCGAGCAGGAGGAGATGAGCGAATGTCCATGGTGCTGGTGAGCAGGTCCGGTCCGATAGCGACGCTGACGTTGAACCGTCCGGAACGGCTCAACGCGGTCAGCGAAGAGCTCTACGAAGCGTTGATCGGCCACCTGGTGGTCGCCGATTCCGATCCGGCGGTGCGCTGCGTGGTGCTGCACGGTGCGGGCCGCGCGTTCTGCGCCGGCGCCGACCTGAAGGCGCATCACGTCGGCTCCCGCACGCCCACCGAGCAAGCGCACTACCTCGATCTCGCCCAGCGGGCGTGCGAGCAGATCCAGCGAATGGACACGCCGGTCGTCGCCGCCGTCGGCGGATACGCGCTGGGCGCAGGCGCCGAAATGGCGGTGAGCGCGGACTTCCTCGTGATGGCCGATGACGCGCAGCTCGGTTTCCCCGAGGTGAGCATCGGGACGTTCGTCGGCGGCGGAGTCACCCATCGGCTACCGCGTTTGGTCGGTCTGCGCCGCGCCACCGATCTGCTCGTCCTCGGCGAGCGCTGCACCGGCACACAAGCATTCGAGTGGGGTTTGGCCTACGCGTCGGTGCCCGGTGACGTCCTTCTCGATACGGCGCGCGGACTCGCCGACGCATTGGCGGGGAAAGCGCCGTTGTCGCTGGCGCGGATGAAGGCCGCGCTGCGCCGTGACGATCCCCTGGAAGTCGCGCTCGCCGGTGAGCCGCGCCAGATCCTGGAGTTGATGGCGACCAGGGACTGGGCCGAGGGCGTCGCGGCGTTCGCCGAACGCCGCACCCCTGTGTTCGAAGGGAAGTGACGTGCCCACACTCGACGCCTCGGTCCGCACCGCGCTCGAACGTCTGTTGGATCCACGCTCCGTCGTGGTGGTCGGTGCGTCTTCCGACCCGGCGAAGCGTGGTCACCAGGCCATTCGCGCTCTGCGGGAGGCCGGTTACGAAAACCCCGTCTACCCGGTCAATCCCAATGCCGGCCAAATACTCGGCCTGGATGTCTGCGCATCGCTCGATCAGGTGCCTCCCGGCGCCGATGTCGCGCTGATCGCCCTGCCCGCCGCCGCCGTGCCCGGCGTGTTGCGTGAATGCGCGGCCGCGGGCATCGCCGGAGCAGTGGTGCTCGCCAACGGTTTCGGTGAGATCGGCGTGGACGGCGCCGATCTCGCCGCCGAGCTGGCAGCCGCGATCGACGAGACCGGCATTCGCGTCATCGGTCCCAACACCTCCGGCCTGCTCAACCTCACTTCGGGTGCGAATCTGGTAGGGCTGCAGGGTGTTCCGCGCGGACCGATCAGCGTCATCACGCAGAGCGGGAACATGCTGTTGTCGCTGGTGAACGACAACAACGTCCTCAGAGGTCCCGGCTTTCACGCGTACGTGGGGTTGGGCAACCAAGCCGACGTCCGTTACGACGAATGCCTGGTCGAACTCGCCCGTCATCCGGAAACCGGTGTCGTGGCGGTCCATTCCGAGGGATTCGCCGACGGGCGGTCGTTCCTGGTGGCGGCCGCTCGGACCGCGCCGGACACGCCCGTCGTCCTGCTGCGCGGCGGCCGCTCGGAGGAGGGCCGGCGCGCGGCGGCCTCGCATACCGGCTCGATAGCGGGCTCGGACGCGGTGGCGACCGCCGTCCTGCGCCAAGCCGGGGTGGAACTGGTCGATCGCTCCGACGAACTCGCGGTCGTCGCGGGAGCCCTCGCCGTGTGTGCTCCGATCACCCCGGGGCGCACGGTCGCGATTCTCAGCGACGGCGGTGGACACGCCGCGCTGGCGGCGGATGGCCTGGCCGCGCACGGGATCGAATCCGCACGGCTCGCCGAGCACACCCGGCAACAATTGCGGAAAGTGCTCGGCGCGGCGGCCGCGGTCTCGGGCCCCGTCGATGTGGCCGGCGCCACCGATACCGACCCGATGGTCTTCGCCGAAGCCGCCGAGATCCTCATGCGCGATCCCGCGGTGGGCCTCGTGCTGATCATCGGGCTGTTCGGTGGCTACCACCTGCGTTTCGACGCGGGATTGCGCGACAGCGAAGACGCGACGGCGGGCGTCCTGCTCGCGCTTTCGGCCGAATACAAGGTGCCCTTGGTGATCCAGAGCTGCTACGCCGGTCTCGATATCGCCAATCACGACCGGCTGCGCGCCGGCGGCGTACCGGTGCTCGGCTCGATCGAGCACGCCGTGCGAGCGGCGGCGGCTCTGCACCGGCGCGGCCGCCTGATCGCCGAGCGCGCCCGGCGCTCCTCGCTGACACTGCCGCCGCCCGCCCCGCCCATCCCGGGTTCGGGGATCCTCGACGAGCCGACCGCGCGGCGGGTGCTGGCCGACGCGGGAGTGGAGGTCGGCATGTGGACCTTCGCGCGCGACGTGGATGCGGTGGCTCCGGCAGTCGCCGCGTACCGGCGACCGTGTGCACTGAAAGTCGTCTCAGCCCAGGTGATCCACAAGTCGGACGTCGGTGGCGTCCGGCTGGGAGTGGTGGCCTCCACCGCGACCGAGAACGCCGACTCCATTGTCGACGCGGTGACCGCGAAGGTGCCCGACGCCAGGATCGACGGAGTGATCGTGACCCCCATGGCCGACGCTGGTGTGGAGTTGCTCGTCGGCGCGACCCGGGATCCGATCTTCGGGCCGGTGCTGGCTTTCGGCACCGGTGGGGTGCTGGTCGAGGCGGTCCGGGATGTCGCGTTCCGAGCCGTCCCCCTCACCGAGTCGGAAGCTCACCAGATGATCGAGGAGACCATCGCCTCCCGCATGCTCGACGGCTACCGGCACCTGCCCGAGGTCGATCGTGACGGGCTCGCGCGATTCCTCGTGCGCATCGGGGATTTCGTCGCCGCGCACCCGGAGATAGCCGAACTCGATCTCAATCCGGTTATCGCGTCCGGGCACGACCTCACGCCGGTGGATGTGCGAATCGTCCTGTCCGAGTCGGCGTCCGGAGGCCGCGATGAGTGACCCGATCCTGATCGACCGGACCGGCGATGTGGTCGTCTGGACCCTGAACAACCCGCGAGCCCGCAATCCGATCTCCGAAGCGGACACCATCAGCGCCCTCGAGGACGCGGTGGCGGCGGCCAACCAGGACCACAGCCTCCGGGCGGCCATCCTCACCGGTGCCGGCTCGGCGTTCTCCTCCGGCGGCAACGTCAAGCACATGCGCGACCGGGCCGGAATGTTCGGCGGCACACCGGCGCGGCTACGTCAGGAATACCGTCACGGAATTCAGCGGATCCCGAGAGCGCTGTATCACTGCGAGATACCCACCATCGCCGCCGTCAACGGCCCGGCCATCGGCGCGGGTTGCGACCTGGCCTTGCTGTGCGACCTGCGGATCGCCGTCGCCACCGCCGTGTTCGCCGAGAGCTTCGTCAAGCTAGGCCTGGTCCCCGGCGACGGCGGAGCCTGGCTGCTGCCCAGGGCGATCGGCATGGCCAGGGCCTGCGAAATGGCGTTCACCGGTGAGCCGATCGACGCGCGCACCGCACTCGACTGGGGGTTGGTCTCGGAGGTGGTGGAGCCCGGCGCACTCTTGGACGCGGCCCACCGGCTCGCTGCCCGCGTGTGCGCCAATCCGCCGCATGTGCTGCGAATGACCAAGCGGCTGCTGCGCGAAGGAACACACCAGAGCTTGGAAAGCCTGCTCGAGCTGTCTGCGGCCATGCAGGCCGCCGCGCATCACACCGACGACCATCGCGAGGCCGTCTCGGCCGTGCTGGAGCGCAGACCACCCGAGTTCACTGGTGGGTGAGCAACTCCCCGGTGGCGCACAAGCCACTCCGCCGACGGCGCGGTTCAACCAACGAGGCCCCTCCGATACAGGGTGCGGCGAAGGCTGGACCGCGGTCGCCGGGCAAGCTAATCGGTGATGACGATCTTGCCTCTGGCGTGGTGCCCGAGCATGTGGGCGACCGCGTGCGCGGCTTCGCCGAGGGGATAGGCCCGCTCGATGATCACCTTGACGTCGCCGGACACCAAGAGCGCGGCGAGATCGTTCAAATCGTCCTGGCCGGGGAGGCAGGTGACGGTGCGGACGTCGGTCGAACCCCAACCCATCATCTTCGCTCGGGCGATCCTCGGCAGGCTCCCGAAAAGTCCTCTGGCGCTGCCGATGCTGTTGGGGATGAATATTCCGGTGGGTGTCAGCAGATCGGCTGTCGCGGAGGGCGGATGGTTCAACACGTTGTCGAGGATCACGTCGTAGCGTTGTGTGCCACGGGTGTAGTCCTCCCGGGTGTAGTCGATGATGTGGTCGGCGCCCAACGACTGCACGAGTTCGATGTTGCGGGTGCTGCACACGCCGGTGACCTGAGCGCCGAGCGTCTTGGCGATCTGCACCGCGAGCGTTCCGACACCGCCCGACGCGCCGTTGATCAGGACCCGTTTCCCCGGCCCGGCCCGGCCCACGTCGCGCATTGCCAGCAGCGCCGTGATGCCCGACATGACCGATGCCGCGGCCTCCGCGAACGACAGTTCGGCGGGTTTGCCGATCAGCTGGGACGCCGGTACCACCGTGAATTCGGCGAACGTGCCTGCCAGCGATTTCGCGCTGTTGCCCCACAGCGAACCGAATACCTCGTCGCCGGGGCGGAAGCCGGTCACGTTCTTTCCGACGGCCTCCACGGTTCCCGCGATGTCACTTCCGCGTACCGGTGTAGCAGGCCGGCGGAGTCCGAACCCCAGTCGCAGGAGGTACGGCACACCGGTCACCGCGAGCCAGTCCGGGGTGTTCACGCTGGTGGCGCGCATGCGGACCAGGACCTCGTCGTCGGAGGGATCGGGGCGGGCGATGTCGTCCGGTGCGAGTACCTGTTCCGGTGCACCGTAACCGCGTTGGACGATCGCCTTCATCGTGGCGTCGCGTTCGGGCGTGGTCGCGTTCGTCGATGCCGACATGGTTTTCTCCCTCGAATGGTCACGCCGGGCCGCGAGCGGCGTCGGTTGTGCAACCATCCTGGCGAACCGGCCGACGGACCACATCGGACGAGCGGTTCGATCCGAGTCGGCCGATAGGACGGGGCCCGGGGATACTTTCGGCCGAGGTGCTCCGGTCAGCGCCCGACGCGGTCGGTCTCGTACGCCCAGATGACGAGTTCCACCCGGTTGCGCGCCCCGAGTTTGGCCATGAGGCTCGCGATGTGGGTCTTGACCGTGCTGAGGCTGATGTGCAGCTCCGCGGCTATCTCGTTGTTGGTTCGCCCTCGGGCGACGGTGGCCAGTACGTGCTCCTCGCGCTCGGTGAGTTCCATGGCGGGCCGGGCAGGCGCTGCGGCGCGTCCGGTGCTTGCGAAGGCGGTGAGCAGACGCGCGGTGATACTCGGGGCGATGAGCGCGTCGCCGCGAGCGGCGGCATGGACGGCCTGCGCGAGCATCGCGGGTCCGGCCTCTTTCAAAAGGAATCCGCGTGCGCCGGCACGCAGCGCCGCGTAAACGTACTCGTCGAGGTCGAAGGTGGTGATGACGACCACGGCGAGGGGGTCGTCGACGGCAGGCCCGGCGAGCAGGCGAGTGGCCTCGATGCCGTCGACGCCCGGCATGCGGATATCGAACAAGCACACATCTGGGCGCAGATCGCGAGCGAGCCGGACGGCCTGGGCCCCGTCCCCGGCCGCGCCGACGACTTCGATACCCGGTTGGGCGTCGAGGATCATCACCAGCCCGGTGCGGACGATCTCCTGGTCGTCGGCGACGACCACCCGCAGATTCGACGTCGTCGGCTCGCCTGCGGTCATGTCGCCGCACCCTGCCGGGGCAGCACCGCCGTCACGGTCCACCCGCGGTCGGAGTTCGGGCCCGCCGCGCAGGTGCCGCCGAGCAGGTCGGCGCGCTCGGCCATGCCGGCCAGCCCGTAACCCGGAGATCCGGCCGGGCGTGCGGGACCGCCGTCGCCGTCGTCACGGACGAGCAGTCGGACCGCGGTGTCGTCGCTGGTGACACGCACTTCGATGCGGGTGGCGTGCCGGGCGTGACGCACCGCGTTGGTGATCGACTCCTGGGCCAAGCGGTAGATCGCGGTGCCGACCGTCGCGGGCAGATCGGTGACATCACCACTGATCTCCACCTCCACGGTAGGACCGTTGCCGGTGGAACCGGCGAGCTGTTCCAGATCGGTGATGCCGGGATTGGGCGAGCGGTCCCCATCATCGATCGGCTGGTCTCGCCGGAGCACACGCACGATGGCGCGCATCTCGGCGAGCGTGCGCGCGGCTTCGGCCTCGATCAGGCGCAGCGCGTCGACGGCGGCGCCGGGCGTGGACTCCGCGATCGCCAGACCGGCTTGGGCGCGAATCGCCATGGCCGACACATGATGCGCGACGGTGTCGTGCAGATCGCGGGCCAGTCGTTCGCGTTCGACGAGCTTGACCTGATCGAGTTCCCGAGCCTTCGCCCGTGCCCGGTACCGGAACGCCAAGCCCAGCGCGACGGCCGCGAACAGCACGATGAACGCTCCGGCCGCATCGGCGGCGGGGAGGCCGCCGGTCAGCATCGCGATGCCCGCACTGGGGAAGACGATCGCCGATCCGATCACGATGTCGCGCCCGGACCCCCACCGGTACAACGCGTACGGCAGCAGCAGCGTCGCCCCCATGGCGGCGATGTCCGACTGATCGCCACCCAGCAGCACCGTCGCCGAGGTCGAGCCGACGAAGGCGATGCCGACCATCGACAGCGGTCGGCTCCGGCGCCACAACAGCGTGGGCATGATCGCGACCGCGACCGCGATCCACACGAACCGGTGCGAGATGTCTTGTCGAAGCGAACCTTCGAGAACCGCGAGCGCGATGAACGTTCCCACGAGCGCCCGATCCCGCCATGACCGAGGTGGAGCGTCTGGGGCGTGCGGCTCGTGCCACACCGAGCGGATCAGGTCGTGCACGCCTCAATGATCGCGCTCGGACCCCTGGAAGGGGAACGGCGGGTGCTTCCACTCGGCGTATGGCGCTCGTGCCGTCAGACCTTGCGGTTCTCCGACTTGATCATCCACGCCAGTTTCTCCAGCGACGCGGTGATCTGATGCAGCAGATCGCTGGTGCTGGGGTCCTCGGCGTCCACCGCGTCGTGCACGTCGCGGATGGTGTCGATCGCCGCGTAGGTGCGAGTCGTGATCAAGTCGACGACGTCGGCGGAGTTCACCTCTTGGGCGGGGAACGGCGGGAGGCTCGTCGTCGCGGCGACGATGTCGGAGCGTCCGTCGGGGACCACGTCGAGGGCTCGCATCCGCTCGGCGATGGTGTCGCTGCCCTCCCGTGCCGCATCGACGAGCTCATCGAGTTGCAGGTGGAGATCGCGGAAATTGGCGCCGACGACGTTCCAGTGGGCCTGCTTGCCTTGCAAGTGCAGTTCGACGAGATCGACGAGAACGCGCTGCAGATCGGCGGCCAGGCGGGGTGAACCGGTGAAATTGCGGACCTCGTCGGCGAGACGGCGATTGGTTCGGTGCTGAGTCTTGTGTGCCGTAGTCATGGTTGCACTCCTCTCGTGATCTTCACGAAGAACAACTCCGACTTTATTGGAATCATTCCAGATTGCACTGTCGCGTGGATCACCCCTCCTCGGCGTGCGCACGGCTCGAGGTCACGTCAGGAACGTGTGCGCCCGGTCGACGGCGCCATCGTCTGCGCGCACTCGATGCAGGCGCTCGCCGCCGCCGAACGTCCGCCGCACCTCGAGGCCATCTTCGTCAGCGGCGGCCACTACGAGCCGCGCCTATTTCGCTCGCGGCGCGGCGCCGCCGCCGGGGATGACGGCACGATGGACGGTCGTGTATTCGGCTTGCACTTTGTAGTACCGCGAGTGCGGACCGTAGGCGGCGTAGAGGGTGAAGCCGCGTGGCCCTTCGAAGGCACGCGGCGCCCCGTCGACGAAACGGGTCAGCACGGGATCGAGGTCGCGCGGAAAATTCGATTCCTGATAACGCTGCGGGAAGCAGATGCGTCGCATGCGCGGCGAGGTCCAACAGAAGGTGCGGTAGACGTTGAATGTGCCGTCGAACAGCGTCAGTTCTTCGTCGGTGGCCGCGACGAAATCCAGGTCGGTCAGGATTGCGGCGATGTCGTCGGAAGTGATCGCACCGGGCGGCAGCACCTGGGAGTACAAGTTCATGGTGCGACTGGCGAAATCGAGCGCCAGAATGCCGACCTTGCCGCCGTAGCGGGTCAAGTGCTCGGTGTGCGAGCGCGCCGCGTCCGGAATCCCCGGGAACGCGAGCATCCGCTCGACCTCGAGGACATCGGCGAAGAACAGCCAGACCTTCTGCACACCACCGGTGAGGGACAGGTCGACGGCCGATCCCGCCGGGACCTCGGCACAGACCTCCGCCAGCAATTTCTCCATGGGATGTCCGGTGAAGGTGATCAGTCCGGCACCGCGCAGCGTCTCGACCAGTTCTGCCGGCGGGCCCGAGTGCTGCACCCTGGCGTTGACCTCGCGCTCGGGCACCGGATGGGTCGTGGTGCGCACACCGACCACCGAGCCGGTCCACAGATCGGCGAGAGCGTCCAGCGCCGGATCCACCACCGCGGGGTCGTAACGCGCTTCGGCCAAGCGCGCGAATTCGCGCAGATCCCGGCGCAGCCGGTCGAGCGTGACAGTGACCGATGTGCTGCTCATACGTCAACCTCGAATACTCCCACCGGGGGGTGAAAAGCCAAGTCCACCAACAGATCGACTCGTCACGATAGTCGCGCGGCCGGCCGTGTCGCTACACGGACACCGGCGTTTCTCCGCCGGCTGGTTGGCGTCGTAGCCGGTCCGGCAGTTCGCTTCGGTAGGGTCGCGGCGGCGGGTCCGCCCGCGGCGACAGCGGCCGCGATTGTGGTGACAGTCTTGCTGGTCCGCCACCGTGTGCGACCGCGTCGGATTTCGACCATGTGGTTGGTCCTTCGAGCAGGTGTGATGCAAGTCGTGTGGTCCACTGTGGGGTCGTGCGGCATCCCCGCCACATCCGTCAGGTGACGCTGTACGCGACGTAGTTCGGTGACCGAGCTCTTCGAATGCGCTGCACCGGTGCGGGCGAGTTCGTCCCATCGGGCAGCGAAATCGCGAAGTGCACTCGCGCCCGAACCATGGCAAGTTTGCTGCGTGAACGTGTCAGAGTTGATCTACAACGTCGTAGTCGTCGCTCACCTGCTCGGCATGGCGGCGGTAGTGGGTGGTTATGTGGCGGGGCGGCCTCGGGTCTCGGAGGTGATGGTCTGGGGTGCGCGGTTGCAGGTGGTCACCGGATTGATCTTGGTCGGCATGGCCGAGTCGATCGATTCGCTCGGCAAGGACCCGAACATGGTGAAGATCGGCGTGAAGCTGGTCGTCGCGGTGGCGGTGGCGGCGTTCGCGGAGATGGGGCACGCGGACGAGAAGCGAGGCAAGCCGGTGCCGTGGTTGACCGATGCCGCGGGCGTGCTGGCGATCGTGAACGTCTTGGTGGCCGTGTTGTGGACCTGAGGTGTCCGGCGCCGCATGGGCGCCGAACACTTCTCACGCCTCGAACAGCGGTTGCCCGAGATAGCCGCCCGGTGACGCGACCCCGGGCGGGATTGCGAACACCGCGGAACCGATGGGTGTGGTCCACACATTGAGAGCGTCGAATTCCGCGAGCCGACGCTGGACCGGAAGGAACTGGGTGTCCACGTCCCGCTGATAGGCGGCGAACAGCAGACCCGAGTTGGAGGTCGCGCCCGGCGTGGGGGCGTCGTCGTAGTTGTAGCCGCGCCGCAGGAAACGCTCGCCGTCGTGGGTGTGATGGGCGCGAGCGATGTGCGATGACGGTGGGATGACCGGTATCCCGTTCGCGTCGACGGCCGCGAAGTCCGGCTCGTCGAACTCGCCGGTTCCGGTCAGCGGCGCGCCGTCGGCGATGGTGCGGCCGACGGTGAGTTCCCTTTCCTCTCGGTCGATCCGGTCCCAGGTGTCCAGCGTCATCGCGATCCGCCGCAGTACGCACGAGGTTCCGCCGCGCAGCCAGGGCTGCGTGGCCCCGTCATCCCACACCAGACGGGCGAACTCCGGTGTGCCGGGCGCCAGGTTCACCGTGCCGTCGACCTGGCCCATCAGGTTGCGCGGTGTCCGGCCTGGTGCGGCATCGCGAAATCCGCGTTGCACCCAGCGCACGGTGACCAGCGAGGTCACGCTCCGGCAGAGCACACGCACCGCGTGTGACACCGTGGTCGCCTCCTCGGCGCATATCTGCAGGAGCAGATCGCCTCCGGTCCAGGCGGATTCGAGCCGGTCGATGGCGAAAGGGGGCAACGGCCGCAGCCACGACGGCCTGCGATGCTCGAGCCCGGCCGCCGTGAACACCGCGGGCCCGAAACCCACCGTGACGGTGAGCCGCGCCGGGTGCAGCGCGAGTTCGGCTTCGGTGTCCGCGAGCGCGGGCCGCCCCTCGGTCAGCCGGGCGGCGTCCCCGGTCCATATCCTCAGCAGTCCGACGAGGTCATCGCGCCGGACACCCGGTCGCAGATCGAAGGCGACGAATGCCGCGTGCGACTGCGGGAGGGTGTCGATCCCGGCTTGGTGCGGGCCGTAGAACGGCACCGTCGCTTCCCGGGCCGAGGGACCGGATTCCCGCCGTCCGGTACGCGCGGACGCGCCGAGCCCGACACCGGCGACGCCGGCCGCGGCGGCTCCGCCGCCCAGCAGACGCCGCCGGTTGATCCGTGCGGGACGCGGTTCGTCGCGGTCAGCCACCGTGCGCGGGGGTCTGCGCGCCTGCATGTGCCTCGCCGCCCGCGTGATCGGGCACGTAATTCTCCTGGTTGCCCGCGAAGTCGCGCACCTGAGCGGTGAAGGTGGTGGTCGAGCCGTCGTCGAAGGTCAGCGTGACCGACGTCTCCGACCCCGTGCGCAGCGGCCCGTGCAGGTCCATGAACATGATGTGGTCGCCGCCGGGCCGCAGCTGGGTGCGGCCGTGCGCCGGAACGACGAAGCCGCCGGGCTTGGGCCGCATCGCCTTGGTGCCGTTCGCGTCGGTGACCACCTCGTGCAACTCGATCCGGCCGGAGGCGGGACTGGTGGCCGAGACGATGGTGCGCGGGGTGTCGCCGCTGTTGGTCAGGTCGCCGAAGGCGGCCGACATCCCGCTGTCGGCGGCCTTGACCCACTGGTCGGAGATGGTCACCGCATCGGCGGATGCGACGGTGCCGGTCTTGTCGGCCGACGAACACGCGGTCAGCAGAAGGGGCACCGCCGCGGCGGCGAGCGCGCCACGCAGGAGGCGAGCGGTGCGCGGTGCGACGAAAAGGTTGACGGTCATGAGAACTCCGCAAGTCGTGAGATTCGGTGTGGTGCGCGCTGACGAAGGCCTCGGGAGCTCCGGGCATCGACCGATCCGTCGGCGGGCTCGGGTCACTCGGTGCTGTCGGTGGACACGCCACATCCGGCCCGCCGCGAGGAGGCCGGGCATCCGAGTCGGCGGCAGCCGATCTGGCCCTGAAGCCGCACTGCGAGTCGCCGAAAACGCCCGCTTCGCAATCCGGTTCACGGCGAGTCGATTCTCCGGCGCTGTACCGCCGTGATTCCCGAGGTCGGAACGGCGTTCGCGAGCCGGAGCGGGAAGCCATGATCCGAAGCGCATCGTCGGCTGGGTCGTCGAGCGCGGCCCGGCACTTCGGCGAGGCTCGTCGGCGCGATGTAGGGGTCAGCGGATAGGTGGCGGGCCGCGCAGGCCGGGGCCCGAACTCAGTAGCGGGCGGCGCGGATGGGGGAGAACATGCCCGAACGCGGGCGAGCCGATCCGGACCGGCGCGCTGGGACCTTCGCCGAGCACGCGCACCGTGTGGCGCACATCGGAAACCGCGCGCACGACAGCGTGTTCGGCGGCGCGGATGAGCAGCGCGCCGAGCGGGACGGCCGCAAGATGCGTGCCGAGCATGACCGAGGTCGCGCCCGCGTCGTGGTGATGAGCGGCCGACAGGGTTGACGCGAAATGCGCGACGGCTTGCGCCACCGCCAGCGTGGCCATCATCTCGCCGCGCCCGTGCCGGTGGGGTCGCGCACCGGCCAGCACGCCGACCGCCGCGCACGCGGCGATCAGCAGGGCGATCGGCGCCGCGCCGGGTGCCATCGCACCGCCGCCGAGCGCGTGCGCGGCGATGCTCACCGCCCCGGCCGCGGATCCGACGAACGCGCCGCGCAGCCGCGCCGCCACTACCGTCGGATTACGCACCGACTCATACTACCGCCCGTCGTAGCGCGGGGAGGCGCCGGATCGGATGCCCGACAGACCCGCGCGCCGGACTCGACTCGACGGGTCCCGGCCACAGACCGGAGCCGAATCGTTCTGGCCTGGAGTATCCCAGTGGGGTCGAAGACGCGCCGCCGCTGCGGAACCCGCTGTGAGCGCGGGAGATTTCGCGACCGCGGACATCCCGGCTCCTTCCCCGAACTCGCCGATCATGCCGTGGCATCCCCGCTTTCCGGAAGTTCCGTTGCGAGCTCCTGCACGGATCGACCGGAATCGCCGCGGCACCGAACTCGTGGCCCGCCCGGCATCGGCAGCACGACGGCATCGACGCGGACCCCGGCCGACTCACACCATGACGCTCGCGTGGACGAGATTGTGGTCGGACACCCCGCCGATGTCGTCGACCGACGCCGCCGTGACGGTCGCGCCGTGGACCACCACGTGGTCGATGTGCTGTGACTTCGTTCCCGAGGAACGCGGGCGGGTGGGCAGCCCACCCGCGACGTGTTCGGCGACCATGAAGTGGTCGCCCAACCCTGCGGCGACGGTGGCGCGGTCGATGTTGAAGTCACCCAGCAGCACCGCGGCGTCCTCCGGGGCATCGGTGGCGAGTTCGGCCAGGCGGGCGAGCTGGTCGGTGCGCCGCCGATCGCCGGTGACATGGGTGGCGATGACCGTCAGCCCGCCGACGTCGACGACGAGGGCGCCCTTGCCGTGGTCGTGCGCGAAGGATTCGGCGGTCACCTCCCTGCTCGGCTCCGCGGTGAGCACCACCAGGTACTCCCCGCCGTCGAGCAAGGAACTGGGCATGCGCCGCGGCGTCGGCAACCGCTGATACCGCATCGCGTGGAAGATTCGATCCGGCAGCGCCATTCGCAGGCTGGCCAGTTGATCGCCGCTGACCTCCTGTAACGCGATGATCCGCTCGGTGCGTTCGGCCACCCGCGCGGTGACTTCGGCGATCCGTGCGCCCTCGTCCGGCCAGCGGGTGGCGACGTCCTCGTACCAGTTCTCGGCGTGGACGCGATGCAGGACGTTCCAAGTGGCCACCGTGATCACCTCCGCGATGGTATGCGACCGATTGAAACAGGTTGCGGCGCGGGCTGTGCCGATCCGGCACGCGTTCAGCCGGCGCCCTGGATGTCGATGCCCTGCTGGAGCGACGCGATCGCGCGATCGAGGACCCGGTGCAAGGCCGGGATCGAGTGGTCCGCTCCCATCATCCAGTGATCGAGGCCGACACCGAAGGCCGCGAAACAGGCCGCGGCGGTGAGCTGCGGTCGCAGGTCATCGGCGGGAAGCCCGGCGCGGGCGGCGAAGTTCAGCGCCATCGCGCGCTGGCGTCCCAGCGCCCCGATGAAGTTCTCCCGGCGCAATTCCGGATTGCCGACCAGCAGCTGCCTGGCTCGGCGCGCGGTCTCCGCCTGGCGGTCCCGCGACGGTGCGTCCCGCTCGTCGAGCAAGAAGTCGCGCAGCGCCGCGCGCACCGCGGTCAGCACCGATTCGCTCGCCGGGCGTCGGTCGACGGCAGCGAGCAACTGGGCCATGAGGTCTTCCTCGTGGCTGAACACCACCGCGAGCTTCGACGGAAAATGACGGTGGAAGGTCCGCCGGGAGACCTGTACCGCGTCGGCGATCTGCTGCACGGTGGTCTGCTCGAACCCATGCAGCTCGAACAGCCGCAGCGCCGCGTCGACCAATTCCCGCCGCACCCGCGCCTTCTCGCGGTCGCGTGGACCGTTCACACCCGTCATGCCCCGCATTCTCTCTCGGCGATGTCGTCCCCATTGGTGTCTCAAAGTGACACATTAGCCGAAAATCGGGCTACAGTGTCTCGACGAGACACCAAATTGAGAACCGAGAGGTGGCGCCATGTCGGTGCGACGTGCAGGAATCACCGTGGCCGCGGCCGCATTGCTTTTCGCGGGTCCGCCGGTGGGGGCGGCCGTGGCCGACCCCACGGGGTCGGGCGCGGCTCCGGGCGCGGTCGCCAGCGACGAGGCGCTGCCCGAACAGCTTTGGATCGAGGGCGCGGGCGCGGCCCGCCGCCTGACGTATTGGACCAGGACCTCCGATGACCGGCCGGCGCTGGCCGGTGGTGCGGTCTTCGTTCCGGCGGGGACGCCGCCGAGCGGTGGCTGGCCGGTGCTGTCCTGGGAGCACGGGACGGTCGGCCTCGCCGACGAATGCGCGCCGTCGACCGCGGGCCGTAGCAAGCGCGACCTGGATTACCTGGCGACCTGGTTGCGCCAGGGCTACGCCGTCGTCGCGACCGACTACATCGGTCTGGGCACCCCGGGGCCGCACGCGTATCTGGACGGACGCGCCGAGGCGCACGCCGGAATCGACATGGTGCGCGCGGCCCGCGCCGTCGAGGATTCGCTGTCGTCGAAATGGGTGGCCATCGGGCAGTCACAGGGTGGCGGAGCCGCGGTGTTCACCGCCTCGCTGGCCACGGCGTACGCCCCTGAACTGGACTATCGCGGCGCGGTCGCCACCGGCCCCGCCTCCAATGTCGTCGAGGCCGCCTCGTTCCTCGGGCCCGACGCACCTCCGATCGACAATTCGCACCTCACCGCCTATATCGCGTATGTCATGAACGGACTGCGGGCGGCGCGACCGGGCTTCGATCTCGACAGTTACCTCAGCCCGGTCGGCAAGCAATTGGCCACCGCCGCGGAATCGCTGTGCTTCCAGCCGCTGGCCGAGCGGGCGCAAGGGATCTCGGTCAACCGGTTGTTCTCGCGCCCGCTGGCGGACGGCGATTTCGTCGCCACCGCCCGCTCCGTCATGGACGTTCCGCTCACGGGCTACGACCGGCCGCTGTTCATCGGACAGGGCACCAACGACACCGACGTCCCTGCTCCCCTGACCGCGAAGCTGGTCACCGATCTGGAATCGCACGGCGTCCGGCCCGAGGTCCACGTGTATCCGGGCAAGGATCACAGCGCCACGATGGCCGCTTCGCTGTCCGACAGCATTCCGTTCGTCGCCCGCCTGTTCGCCTGACCCCCGCGCGGGCCGCGGCGCTCAGGCGCGCGCGGCCGCGGGCTCGAGGTCGGCCTCCGGCAGCGTCGCGGCAGACTTGCGAACCGGAATGGCCAGCGCGATCAGCGCCGCCAGCACCGCGACGCCGCAAGCGATCAGCAATCCGGTGCGGAAGCCGGCCTCGGTGGGGATGGTGTGCCCACCGAGGCGGGTGCTCATCTGCGCGAGGACGACGCCGACGACCGCGGCCGACACCGTGGTGCCGATCGAGCGCATCAAGGTGTTGAAGCTGTTGGCCGACGCGGTTTCCGACAGCGGGACCGCGCCCATGATGAGCGCGGGCATCGAGCCGTAGGCGAGGCCGACGCCACCGCTGCACACGCAGGTCACGACGAGTAGCCCCCAGGTCGACCCCACCAGCACGACCGACGAACCGTATCCGAGGGCGATCACCGAGCTGCCGACGGCGAGCGTCACCTTCGGCCCGCGCGCGGCCGACAGCCGGGCACCGAGCGGGGAAACCGCCATCATCACCAGGCCGGCGGGGGCCATCCACAATCCCATCGCCAGCATGGACTGCCCGAGGCCGTACCCGGTGACCACCGGCAGTTGCAGCAGCTGCGGGATGATCAAAGACTGCGCGTACATGGCGAACCCGACCACGATCGAGGCCGCGTTGGTCAGCAGGACCTGCGTGCGCGCGGTCACGCGCAGGTCGACCAGCGGGTCCGCGGTACGCAGTTCCCACCAGCCCCACACCGCGAGGACCAGGACCGCGACCGCGAACAGGCCGAGGATGGTTCCGCTCGTCCAGCCCCAATCGGCGCCCTTGGACACCGCGAGCAACAGGCACACCAGCGCCGTGCCGAGACCGAGTGCGCCGGGAACGTCGAAACCGCCGCCGCCGCGTGCCGGAATGGCGGGCACCAGCAGCCAGATCAGCGTGGCGACACCAGCGCTCAGCACCGCCGCGCCCCAGAACAACACGCGCCAGCTTGCGTTCTCGGCCACCGCCGCGGCCAGCGGAAGACCCAGCGCGCCACCGATTCCCATCGACGCGCTCATCACCGCGATGGACGTGCCGAGTCGTTCGGCGGGCAGGACGTCCCGCAACGCGCTGATGCCGAGCGGGACGACACCCATGCCGATGCCCTGCAGGCCGCGACCGGCGATCATCGGCACCACCGAACTCGCCAGCGCGCAGACCAGCGATCCGGCGATGAGCGGAACCGTGCACGCCAGCAGCATGCGGCGCTTGCCGTAGAGATCGCCGAGGCGTCCGGTGATCGGGGTGGCCACCGCGCCGGCGAGCAGCGTCGCCGTGATCACCCAGGACGCGTTGGACGGTGTGGTGTCCAGGATGCGGGGCAGGTCCCCGATCAACGGCACCACCAGGGTCTGCATCAGTGCGGCGACGATGCCTGCCGCCGCGAGTACGCCGACGATGCCCTCGGACCGAGCTGCCGATGGTGCTGTCACGCGGGTCTCCCTCTCTTTTCGATTCTTGTGCACGATACATATGAATTGCATGATGCACAAGAGTTGTACTATGCAAATGTGCTGGTCGGGCCGCGGGAGTGTGGTATAGGTGCGGAGATGGGCCCGTAGCTGGCGAATATCGGCAGGAGCGTTGTGTGGACAAGCCCGTATCTTCGGTGGAGTTCGAGACCATGCTGCTGGGGCGGCACAGCCTCAGTGCCAAGGCCCGCCGGGGCCGTGGCCACCTCGACCGCAGTGCCTACACGGTGCTGAGCAGGCTGCGGGTGCAGGGTCCGATGTCCGTGGGAGAACTCAGCGATGCCTTCGGCCTGGACACTTCGACGCTGCACCGGCAGACCACCGCCATGCGCGGAGCCGGTCTGATCGAACGTATTCCGGATCCGGACGGCGGCATGGCGCGCAAATTCCGGATCACCGCCGAGGGCGGGCGCCAGCTCGACGCCGAACGCGCCTACAACGTCCGCGCTCTCGAAAACGTCCTGGCGAACTGGACGGCGCAGGACATCGCCGCGTTCGCCGAATTCCTGAAGCGGTTCAACACCGACATCGAACGCATCGACAAGCGTCCGTGGCCCCGGCCCTGAACGCGGGCGCGCCCGCGCGGATGCACACGAAATCTCCACAATCGAGCCCGGATCTCTCCACAGCCGGTGGCTAGGGTTCGGTGCATGGAACACAGCGCACCGGCGCAGTCCGCACGGCGGATCCTGGTGGTGGACGACGAGATGACCATCGCCGAATCCGTCGCGGCTCGCCTGCGGGCGGAGGGGTACACCGTCGACTTGGCGCACGACGGTCCCTCGGCCGTCGCCGCCGCCGAGGCCGTCGGACCGGACCTCGTGGTGCTCGACGTCATGCTGCCGGGGTTCGACGGATTGGAGGTGTGCCGCCGTATTCAGGCGCGCCGCCCGGTGCCCGTACTCATGCTCACCGCGCGCGCCGAGGAAACCGACCAGCTCGTCGGGTTGGGTGTCGGCGCGGACGACTACCTCACGAAACCTTTCTCACTGCGCGTGCTCGCGGCCCGGGTGCACGCGCTGCTGCGCCGGCTGGACCGGGCCGCCGACCGCGACGGCGCGACGATCCTGGTCGGTGATCTGCGAATCGACGTCGACCAGCGCCGGGTCTGGCGCGGGGACGTCGAGGCCCTGCTCACACCATTGGAATTCGATCTGCTGGCCCGGCTGGCCCGCCGCCCGCGCGCGGTGCTCGCGCGCGAGCGGCTGCTCGAAGACGTCTGGGACTGGTCCGACGCGGCGGGCACCCGCGCGGTCGACAGCCACATCAAGGCGTTGCGTCGCAAACTCGGCGCCGACCTGATCCGCACCGTGCGCGGCGTCGGGTACGCCCTGGATGCCCGATGAGTACCGAACCCGAGAGCGCACCGGACGTGAAACGCGAAATACCCGGCGGGGGAGCGGAATACGGCGAACGGCGGTGGGCGCGCCGAGTGAGCGATCGGATCGCCGAGCTGTTGCCCCGGCCGCTGGACCCGGTGAAGTCGATCAAGCTGAAGCTCGCCATCCTCATGCTGTGCTCCGGCGGGGTCGCGTTCGGATTCTTCCGGTTCAAGATCGGATGGCTGCCCCCGCGCACCACGCTCACCGCGGTGGTGATCGCGCTGCTCACTTCGCAGTTCCTCGCCCACGGCATCACCAGGCCGCTGCGCGAGATGACCGCGGCGGCGAAACGGATGGCCCACGGCGACTACACCCTGCGGGTGCGGGCGAGTTCCCGGGACGAAGTCGGGCAACTGGCCGAGGCGTTCAACCAGATGGCGGCCGACCTCGCGGCGGCCGACCGGCAACGCCGCGACCTGATCGCCAACGTCTCGCACGAATTGCGCACGCCCATCACCGCTTTGCAGGCGGTACTGGAGAACCTCGTCGACGGCGTCTCCCAACCCGACCCGGCGACCCTGCGCACCGCACTGGCCCAAACCGAACGGCTCACCCTGCTGGTGTCCGAATTGCTCGATCTCTCCAGCATCGAAGCGGGCGCCTTCCCGCTCGACCGCGAGGAGTTGCCGATCGCGCCGCTGCTGGCCGACGTCGTCGCCGAAGCGGAGGTCATGACCGCCGCGCTCGGGCGCGGCGTGCGATTCCGCACCGACGTGCTGCCCGGCGCCGCCCGCGTGTACGCCGACCGTGCGCGTCTGCACCAAGTGCTGCTCAACTTGCTCGACAACGCCGCTCGCCACGGGCCTGCGGGCGGGGAAGTCCGCGTGGCCGTGCGGGTCTCGCAAGGCGAGGCCGTCATCGACGTCGACGACGACGGCCCCGGCATCCCGCACGCCGAACGCGCCCGGGTATTCGACCGGTTCACCAGGGGCGGCCGGACCACGGGCGGCGGCACCGGGCTCGGCCTCGCCATCGCCCGCTGGGTGGTCGACCTGCACGGCGGCACCATCGCGGTCGCCGAGCCGGGCTCCCGTATCCGGGTCGTTCTGCCCGGGCGCTGACCTGCCACTCATCCGACCCGGACCACCAGAACGGTTCCGGGGTGATTCCGCACGCCTATCGAAGGGACGAACCATGCCTCCCGAACCCGAATCCGCCTCGACGGCCGAACCCGAGGCCTCTGCTGCGTCGAGCACCGAATCCATCTCTGCCGCAATCAGTTCCGGCACTGCGATGGTCGATCCACCGGTCGCCGGATCGGACATGCGGGCGGCAGGCATCGCCGCTGCGGGTACACCGGCCGGCGGATCCGCCCAGCCCTCCCCGGGCGGCCCGACCGCGTGGCAGCGGCCACCCAAGTGGCGGCGTGTGGTCTGTCCTCCCGGCGTGGTGCCTGCCGCGCTCGTCTCCGGTCTGGCGGCGGCGATCCTCGTCCACTGGGACCGGCCCGGCATCGGCTGGGTTCTCGCCGCCGCGATCGCGGCGACGGCGGTCGTCCTCGTCGACCGGAACGCCCGCAGGGCCGTTGCGAGCACGACGAAAGGCAGCACAGGGGACGCGGAACAAGCGGCCGAACGATCGGTGGCGACATCGCATTACGCGCGAAGAGCGCGGTTCGCGGGACGCGCGTGGTGGGCGACGCTCGCGCTCGCCCTGCTCGCGGTAGGCGCCGTCCGCGCCGCGGGCTGGCTGTTCGCCTTGTGCGTGCTCGCGGCGTGTGTCGCCGGTTCGCTGGCGGTCGTGGGACGCCGCTCGGCGAACGGCATCCTCTACGACACCCTGGCGGTCGGCCTGGAGGCGGTCTCCGCCGTGCCGTGGGTGTACGCCGGTACCGCCAGGGTGCGCGGTGCGCACACGCCGCGGGCCCGGCGGCTCGGGCTGTCGGTGGCGGTGACCGTCGCGCTGCTCGCGGTCTTCGTTCCGCTGCTCGGCAGCGCCGACGCGATGTTCGCCGCGTTGCTCGAGACCGTGACGCCGGACCTGGACATCCCCTCGGTGGTGCGGTGGATCGTCCTGTTCGCGGTGGTCGCGCTCGGTGCGGTCAGTGCCTTGTTCGTGCTCGCGGGCCCGCCGCCGCCTGCCACCGCGCGCGCGGGTGGGCGAACACTGCGCCGTTCGGAATGGGCACTGCCGGTCGGTGCGCTCGCGATCCTGTTCGCGGCCTTCGTCGCGACCCAGTTCGTCGTGCTGTTCGGCGGCGACGAGCATGTCCGGAAGACGTCGGGCTTGACCTACGCCGAGTACGCCCGCACCGGCTTCTGGCAGCTGTCGGCGGTCACCGTCCTGACCCTCGCGGTGCTCGTGGTCGTGTTGCGCTGGGCTTCCCAGGACACGCCCGCCGACCGGTGGTGGCTGCGCGGTCTGCTCACGGCGGTGAGCCTGCTGGCGCTGGTGATCGTCGCCTCGGCGCTCGGCCGGATGTGGACCTACCAGCGAGCCTACGGCTTCACGGTGTTGCGCCTGCTGGTGGAAGTCTGTGAACTGTGGCTCGGCCTGGTCTACGTCCTGGTCCTGTTCGCGGTGCTGCGACTGCGCCGGGCATGGTTGCCGCGCGCCGTGCTCGGCACCGCCATGGCGACCTTAGTGGCGCTGGCCGTGGTGGACCCGGAGCGACTGATCGCCGAGGAGAACATCGATCGCTGGCAGCGGGGCAAAGCGCTGGACACCGAATACCTCGTGACGCTGTCGCCGGACATCATGCCCGCGACCGAACGGCTGCCCGAGCCGCTGCGTGCGGACGTACGTGCCAGGTTGCGCTCCGACCTGGGCGAGGACAGCTGGCAGAGCTGGAATCTGTCCCGAGCGAGAGCGCGGTGAGCTTCCTTGTAATACACTTGTATTATCGCTGATCGTGGGTTATAACTGGCCTGAGTGGGCACTGTTGTCGCTGGTGGGAATCGACCCGCGTGAAGTGCTGCAGGTGCTCATGGGCGCCCGCCGATGGCCTCGGCAGGCGCACGGCCGGAACGAGCTCGCGGTCCTGACGGTGTGGGGCCGGACCGAGGCGGGCCGGCCGCTCATCGTCGCTGTCCGCCGCACCGAAGGCTGGCAGTGGGACATCCTGGGCGCGGTCGAGATGACCGAGGCCCAGGTGGCCGAACTCGAGCGTTGGGAGCACACCGATGACTGACTATCCGACGAACCCGGAGGCCGTCCGGGACTTCCTCTCCGGTCTGGAATACAGTGACGCGCCGGTCGACGCGGCCGAGTTGCCCCCGCCGTTGCGCGCCGAGGACACGGTCACCGTCACCACGTCGCTGCGCATCCCACTGGAATTGCACCAGCGGGTCAAAAAGGCCGCCGAGCAGCGCGACGTGACCATGTCCGCGCTCATCCGCGACTGGATCGAACTGGAACTGGCCGCCCTGGAGAACGACCAGCCCATCTCACGCGCCGACGCCCTGCGGGCGCTGGCCGCCCTGCATCCCCTGCGCCAGTCGGCTTAGTCCGCGGCGGCTGGTGTGTCGCGGGTCAGGACGCGATCGAGTTGCGCGGCGAACTCGTCGGCGGCGATGCGATAGCCGACGTGGTCGCCCGCGAACTCGACGAGGTCCAGGCCGAGTTCCTTCGCGAGTACGGCGTTCGGAAGTCCGGGAAAGGTGTCTCTCGATTCGCGTCCGACGCCGAGTACCAGCCGGTCCGACGACGCGCGCAACGCCGCGAGATCCGGGGCGTACCGGGGATACTGTCTCAGCTCGTGTTCCATCCAGAAGACCAAGTTCTGCTGGATCCTGGTGACTGTCGCGACGGCTTCCGGCGGCAGCTGTTCGAGCGGGGGCGGCGGCGTGGGCCGCATGCCGATGCCCGCCGAGAACGCGGCCATGGCGGCGGAGGTGCCTTCGGTCTTGCTCTGCTCGTGGATGCTGTCCAGGAAGGCCAGCCACTTCTCGCCGTCGGGCAGCAGCGTGGCCAGCGGTGGTTCGTGCGCCACGAGCGTGCGCACCAGTTCCGGCCGGGCGCGCAGCAATTCGAGCGCCACGATCGCCCCGGAACTGCTACCGAGGACGTGGGCGGGCTGGTCGGTGAGGTGCGCGAGCAGCGCGGCGGCGTCCGCGCCGTCGGTGATCACGCGATCGTGCGGCGGTCCGTCGAGGGGGCTGCGAGTGAAGCCGCGCCGGTCGTAGGCGACCACGGTGTAGCGGTCGGCGAGCCGCTCGGCGACGGCGTCGAAAGATGCGGCGTCACCGTTGCCGCCGGGAATCAGCAGCAACAGCGGTCCGGTGCCGCGGATCTCGTAGTAGAGGGTCGCGCCGGGGACGGCGAGAGTGTGCTGGGTGGGGACATCCATCGGAAACGCTCCTGGGAGAAGGGACAACTGCCGCAACGCCTCCCGGATGACCGGTAGCGCGGGAACGGGTGGATCGGCATCGACCCATCGGTCGACGGCCACGCACAGCGCTGCCGCGAGAGCGCCGGCCATGATCCGCGGGAACATGTCGGCGTCGATCGGGCGGCCGATGCGCTCGGCGATGGCTTCGGCCAGCGCGTCCTCGATCACCGCCTGGGATCTGCGGTACTCACCTTGCAGCAGCGGCGCTCGGGTGATCAGGCGAACCCCCGCGGTCCAGGCGGGATCGGGTGGCTCGGCGTCGCGGAATTCCGCCAGCACGGCGTGGATCACCGCGGGCCACAGCGGCTCGGCGACCGGGCGGGCGCGCAGGTCGTCCGCGATCCGGCGGGCCCGGTCCACCGCCACCGAGCAGACGGCCTCGTACTTGCTCGCGAAGTAGTTGTTGAACGTCCGCGGCGACACCCCGGCCGCCGCGGCGATGTCCTCGACGAGAACGTTGTCCAGCCCCCGCTCCACGGCCAGTCGCAGCGCCGCGAAACCGAGCGCCTCGCGGGTGGCGAGTTTCTTGCGTTCGCGCAAGCCGAGTACGAATGCCACGGCTCCACGGTAGCGAAACTTGCGTGATGCGCAAGATTGCGTGATCGGAAAGATCTGGGAGAGCGCAGATCAGGCGTACCTTCCCCTTCGCCCCGGCCATGCGCGGGCTGAGGACGGACTACGTCCGACCGCACCCATCAGGCGATTCGGCGATCCGGAAAACTTGTGGCAGTGTCGCGCCGGCCACAGAGGGCAATCGCAGCGCCGATTTTCGGCGCAGCGCGGTTGAGCCGAATTCACGCCTGGCGCAACGACCGTCCGCGGCGCATGCGGCGCGAGGCATGGTCGGCTCCCGACGCCTTGTGCACCGCGCCGTCCGCCCCGGATCGATCGGCCTCAGGTCGGCTCGGCCGGTGCGGAATCGATCCCGTCCAGCGCCCGGCGCACCGCGTCGGCCGGATCGGCCGCGCCCACCGTGGCCGCCACCGGACGTCCATTCGCGTCGCGAATCTGCCAACCGCCCAGGGAGACAACCGGAATGCCACCACGCCTGCGGGCCAGCGCGACCTCCGACAGCGTGCCCCACGAACCGCCGATGACGATCACCGCGTCCGCCGACTCGACGAGGATCGCGTTGCGCGCCTCACCCATGTTCGTGAACAGCACCGCCGACAGCCCGGGACACACCGCGTCGCGGTCGGTGTCCGGACGCACGCCGATCACCAGTCCACCGACTCCGGCGGCACCGGTGGCGACCGCGGCCATCACCCCGGACCCGCCGCCACACAAGACGGTGATCCCGGCCCGCGCCAAGAGTTCGCCGACCGCACGCGCCCACTCCGCTTCCTGCCGCGTGCACTCCCTGGGTCCGCACACCGCGACCTGCCGCGTCACCTTCGTCATCCCGCGGGCCATGGCGACACGAGCGACGCCAGGCGCTCCCGCAACGCCATCGCGTCGCGCGGTGCCCGCACTTTCGCGTCGTTGTCGAAATAGGTGTAGACGTCCAGCGATCCGGCCCACGAGCGGATCTTCTCCGCCCACATGTCCAAACCCTCGTCGGTGTATCCGCTGACGTAGAGCTCGTCGTGCCCGTGCAACCGGATGTAGACGAAGTCGGCGGTGACTTCTTCCAGCAGCGGATACTTGCCCGCCGCGTCGGCGACCACGAGGGCGACCTGGTGGCGGCCGAGCAGATCGGTGCAGGCCGGGGTCACGAAGCTGTCGTGCCGGACCTCCAGGGCGTGCCGCAACGGCCGGTCGGCGTCGGTGCTCGTATGCGCGGGATCGACGCGGTGATCGTGCCGGCGTGCGATCTCGGCGGCCTGCTCGGTGCTGCGCGGCAGCCCGGACAAGAAGGCGTCCAGCACATCGGCGTCGAAGCGGAAGGTCGGCGGCAGCTGCCACAGAATCGGCCCCAACTTGGGCCCGAGCGCCAGCGGGCCGGAGGCCAGGAAGTTGGCCAGCAGTTCGTCTCCGTCGCGCAGCCGCTTCATGTGTGTAATGAACCGGCTGCCCTTCACCGCGAAGAGGAAATCGTCCGGAGTCTGCTCCGCCCACTTCTGGTAGCTGGACGGGCGTTGCAGTGCGTAGAACGAGCCGTTGATCTCCACGCTGTCGAGCTGCTCCGAGAGATAGGCCAACTCGCGCTTGTGCGCCAGGCCCTGCGGGTAGAACGTCCCGCGCCAGGGCGGGTAGACCCAGCCCGACGTGCCGATCCTGATCTGGCCCATGTCTCCATGGTGGCGCATTCGCTACGCCGATGCGGTCCTCGCCGCCACCTTGCCGACCAGCCAGGCCGCCGCCAGCGCCGCCAGGAACGACAGCAGCGATGCGCTCATCCACGCCTGCGCGGTGAAGTGCAGAGCCTGCCGAACCCGATCCCAGAACTCGGTCCACACTCCGGCGTCACCCGGGTTGATCAGTTGATACACCGCGAAGCCAGCCAGCCATGCGACCACCATGCCCCACCGCGCCGGCGCGTCGGGAGCGGTGTTCCACTCGCGGTGGGCCCGCAGGAAGAAGTCGGCGACCAGCACGCCGAGCAGCGGCACGAACACCGAACCGATGAGTCCGAGGAAGCCGAAATAGTTGCTCATGTCCAACCGCAGGGCCAGCACCGTGATCAGGGAGCCGAGGCCGATCGAGAGCACCCTGCGGTCGACGCGCGGCGCGAGGTTCTGGATCGACACGGCGGTGGAGTACACATTGGCGAACGATTGGTCCGCCTCCCGCAGCACGAAGACGAAGAAGAACAGCGCACCGAGGCTCACCTGCAGGAACGGTGCGTACGGCCCGCCTGCGCCGGTTGCCAGCGCCAGCGCGAAAAGGCCGAGGACGTAGGCGATGATCTGGGTGAGCGCGTACGCGCCGCTGGCCGCGCCGAACGCCGAGCGGCCGGTGCGGGAGTGCCGGGTGTAGTCGGCGGCGACCGGAACCCACGAGATCGAGACGGCCAAGGCGGCATCGGTGGCGACCCAGAAGAGGTTCCAGTCGACGCCGAACGGCCCGCTCCCGCTCGGTCCAGGGTTCGCCCGCAGATCGGGCAGACCGGCGCGGAAGAACTGCGCGTAGAACCAGATCAGGGCGATCACGACACCGGCGGTCACGAACCTGCGCAGCAGACGGACCGAGCCCAGCGGCCATATCGTGAGGACGGTCGTGAGCAGGCCAGCGACCACCACGTAGAGCCAGTGCGGGCCGCCGCCGAACAACTCCCCGGCCGCGTCGCCGATGACGATCAGCTCGAACGTGCCCCAACCGATCAATTGCGCGATATTGAGGATGGTCGGCAGATAACTGAGTTTCGCGCCGAACAGCCCACGCAGCAGCACCATCGCGGGCTGTCCGGTACGCGCGCCGGTCAGCGCGGCGGCGCCGAGCATCAGTCCGCCCACCAGGGTGCCGAGGACGGTCGCCAGGATGCCCGCCGCGATCGAGATCTGCGCGGCGCCGTCGGCGTTCGGCGCGAGCACCGTGTACGCGCCGGAGAACGCGATGAGGCTGACGCCGAGATTGGCCCAGAACGCGCTCTGGTCCCAGAACGAGAGCACTTTCGGCGCGGGCTGGTCGAGGGTGAGCGGGGCTTCTTGCGCCGCGCTCGCGCGGGTCGACGACATGACGGAAACGCTCTCCCTACGCCGGCATTACCCGGACAGGTTCATGCGGTCGGCGACGCACGCGGTCCGCCCTCTCAGCCCGGCCGTGCCCGAGCTCCCGCGGTGGGGTGATTCCGGCGAATAGTACACCCGCGCCAGTTTCGTGAGTTGGGAACGAGAACAGAGCGGCCCGAGGTCCGTGGCGCAGTGGCGAGCTCCCATGGCCCCGGATCGCTTCGCGCACTGGACCGACGAGCGGGTGCGCACCACGGCGCCGGCCCCTTGTCATGGCATCTACGACGCGCACTGACCTCCCCGAGCGCCGCGCGGTCACGGGTCCGTCGCGGCGGCCGTCGCGCGGCTCAGCCCATGAGGAACGAGGCGGCGAACCATGCGAGCAGGACCAGCACCGCACCGACCAACGCGCCAGGGAACATCGCCCGTCCCTGCCGGGCCGCCAGCACCGACAGCAACGCGCCCAGGGCGAAGCCCACGATTCCGCCGCCGACCATGATCCAGACGCCCGCGCTGGTGTCGACCCGGCACTCCGGCTTGGACTCGCAGATGCCGCCCGCCATCAGGAACCACGGCGCGAGGATCGTCGACATCGCCGCCAGCGTCGCAGGCAGGAACCACAACAGCGCGCTGACTACGAGATCCGCGGTGCGCGGCGGCGTGACGGCACGGGTCTCGGGCTCGCGCGTGGGATAGCCGGAGGGGGTCGTGCTCTGGGACACCTGGTTCAGGTAACCGTGCATCGTTTCTCGCTATCGCTTGTCGGTGGAGTCGACCGGGCCGATGGAAGTTATACACCAGCCACTTGCACGTCGAAGTGCTTGTGCTCCCGGGGATGCGGGCGCGCGGCCGGGCCGCCGTTTCGGAGCGGACGCGTCCGTCGGTCCTGCGTTCTGTAGCGAATACCCAGCGTCCCAGAGGGATTCGCGTGCCCGCGCGGCGTCGCCGGTGAACGTCCGTCGGTGACCATGTCGGCCGGGGGAGGACGACCGTGCGTCGAGCCGTATCGAATCAGGTTGCGGTGCAGCGGAGCAGTAGCATCATCGCAGCTCATGCGCGGCTACCGATGCCCGCGTTCTACCTACGCGACCATCCTGTGTGTCGATCCGCTGCGCGGTCGGGACGATGCGTCGCAGTGGTGCGCCGTATGGACCGGACGACGCCGCGACGATCCGCGCCGAGTGCGTCCGCGCTCGCCGTGCACGCTTCTACCGTGGGAGTGACGCGTTGACCACGTCCCGAGACCTCGATCGCACCGCGAATAACTCCGGCGTACACCATGGTTCGCCGATCGACCACGACATCGAGCGCGTATCGCTGTATTCCCCGGAGTTCGCGTCCGATCCGCATGCCGCCTACCGCGACATGCGCGCCCGTTACGGTTCGATGGCGCCGGTCGAGCTCGCGCCGGGCGTGTCGGCGACCTTGGTACTGAGCTATCACACGGCGGTGCGAATCATGCACGATCCGGCGCACTTTCCCGCCGACCCGCGCGCCTGGCAGGCGAACGTCCCCACCGACTGCCCGGTGCTGCCGGTGCTGGAGTGGCGCCCCAACGCCATGCGCAGCACGGGCGAGGAGCACGCGCGCTACCGCCAGGCGAACACCGCGAGCATCGATGCCGTCGATCTGCACGCCTTACACGAGACGGTGGAGCGGATCGCGGTCCCGCTGATCAACGCCTTCTGCGCGGCGGGCAGCGCCGATCTGGTGTCGCAGTACGCTTTTCCGCTCGCCTTCGAGGCGATCAACGCCATGCTGGGCTGCCCGCCGGAGATCGGGCAGGAAGTCGCCGCCGCGACCCGCGCCGTGTTCGACGGGGTGGACGCCGAGGAGGGCAATCGCCTGCTCGTCACCGCGCTGCTGCGGCTGCTCGAACTCAAGCGCGCCGAGCCCGGCCAGGACATCACGACGCGGCTGCTGCGGCATCCGGCCGGTTTGGACGACGCCGAGGTGATCCACCAGCTCGTCGTGCTCTACGGGGCGGGCATCGAACCGCTGCAGAACCTGATCATCAACACCCTGGTGCTGATCCTCACCGACGACCGGTTCGGCGGCGACGTCCTCGGCGGGAGCCTGTCCACCCGAGACGCCCTCGACGAGGTGTTGTTCACCGACCCGCCGATGGCGAATTTCTCGGTCACCTATCCGCGCCAGCCGATCCTGATCGATGACGTCTGGCTGCCCGCGCATCAGCCGGTCGTCATCAGCTTCGCCGCCTGCAACAACGATCCGGCGATCAGCGGGCACGACCACAGCGGCAACCGATCACATCTGGCCTGGGGCGCCGGGCCACACGCCTGTCCGGCCCGCAGCGCGGCCTACCTGATCGGCCAGGACGCGGTGGACCAATTGCTGGACGCGCTGCCGGAACTGCGGCCCGCCGTGCCGGTGCACGAATTGACCTGGCGGCCGGGGCCTTTTCACCGCGCTCTGACCGCGCTGCCGGTCGTCTTTCCCGAAACGCCGCCCTGGCAATCCTGAATCCGGCAGTCGGTCAGGACGGCGCTGTCGCCGCGAGCCGGGTGAGGTTCGCCGGCCGGGCGAAGGTGTCGGCGAAGGCGTCCGCCAGCGTCGTGTCGTGCTGGGCGGCCAGCATCATCTCGCGCAGGGCGGGTGGCGGATCGAGCACCGTGGCCGTCCACCGCGCGGCGGGGTGCGCGACGGCCGTCAGCCACGGCGCGGCCGCCCACTCCATCCACGCGCGGTCGTAGGGGCCGTCGGGATCGTGCAGGATCGCCTCGCCGTAGCGGACCGCGCAGTGCACGGCGTTGTTGGCGCCCTGTGCGCCGCCAGGGTCCATCCGGCAGACGACGTCGCCTCCGCCCAGCACCGGCCTGCCCGACGGCAGGGTGCCCACCGGACGACGCATGACCGGAGTCACCGCGCCCACCAGCGTCGCTCCGGCATCGGTCGGCTGAGCGTGCCGGTAGCGCTCGGCGAGTTCGGCGGGCAGGTGCGCGTCCAGCAGTTCCCGGGCTTGCGCCCAGCGTTGCGTGGGCGTGGCGTGCTGGTCGAAAACGTCCAGCACGCCGCCCGGCCGGGCCTCGAAAAGCAGGATTTCGCAGCGGCGTTCCTGCCCCGGTCGTCCGGTCAGCCCGGGATAGGAGATCACCTCACCGTGCTCGGGCAGCGTGGTGTAGTAGCCGAGGTTCTCCGGGTCCGGCTGGACGCCGTCGAGATAGAGCACCGCCAGTCGCCGCATCGGTGCGGCGGCTACCGGCCACGCCGCATCGGCTTCGAAGCAGCCGGCCAGCTCACGACCCGCACGGGTCACCACGGTCAGGTCGTGGTCGGCGGCGTGCTGGTCGAGTTCCGGTACCGAGGGCTCGGCGATGCGCAAGTCGCCGCCCTCGGCCAGGAACTCGCCGAGCCAGCGGGCGAACACCGTCCGCTGATCAACGCTCTGGGCCGGGCGGGTGAATCGTCCGGTCCAGCCGACCACCGCCGCGCGATCGACGGCCATGGTGAACCGGATGCCCTCGATATTCGGCGCGGTCGAGCGCCAGAAGCCCAGGCCGATATCCGATTCGAGGTCCAGGGTGGGCGGGAATTTGACTTGGGTGCTGGTCACGGTGCCCGCGAGGACCGCGTCGGCGTCCCGATCGGTCACCAGCGTCACCGTCCGGCCGCCGCGCAGCAGACGGTGGGCGAGGGGTAGCCCGCATTCGCCCGCCCCGAGTACCAGTATCCGTCCCACCATCGTGTCCTTCCGGTCGTGCGATCGACTGCCGTGACAGCGCAATCGTCCGCGTATAGGTGGACACCGCGCATCGGTAGAGACCCGCGTATTCGCCGCCGCGACCCGACTACGCTGCCCTGTTGTGTCGGAAGGACGTACGCCGGGTCTGGGGTCTGCACCCGCGGCCACCAGTGACTTCGTCGGGCGTGAGCGCGAATTGGAGAAGATCGGCATGGCGCTGCTGGGCGGAACCCGCCTGGTCACGCTGATCGGCGCGGGTGGCATCGGCAAGACCAGGCTGGCGACCGAGGCGGCGCAGCGGTTCCACAAGGCGCGACGCGTGCCGGTGCACTGGGTGCGCCTGGCGCTGCTGTCCCGGGACTCCGGCGCTGCGGCGGTCGAGGAACTCCTCGCCCGCTCGCTCATCGACGCCGACTTCTCCGGCCGGTCGGCGTGGGAGGCGGTGCTGGACACGCTGCGCCGCCGCGACGCGGTCGGGCGCACCCTGCAGACGATCCTGGTGATGGACAACTGCGAACACGTGCTGGACGGCGCGGGGCGGGTGATCGCCGACCTGCTGGAGGCGGCGCCGGGGCTGACCGTGCTGGCCACCAGCCGCGAGGCGATCGGCTGGGTCGACGAGCAGTTGGTGCCGGTGCCCGCCCTGTCGCGGGAACAGGCGCTCACCCTGTTCCGTGCGCGCGCCGGTCTGACCGGGCACACCGTCGCCGAGGAGGAGACCGACCTGGCGGTGGAGATCTGCCGCCATGTGCACAACCATCCGCTCTACATCCGTCTGGCCGCCGCACGGCTGTTGCGGCAGCCGCTGCGGATGATCCTGCGTGACCTCACCGGCGAGGCGAGCGACCGGCGGCTGCGCTGGTCGCACGGTCCCCGGATCGGCGCGGAGGCACGGCATCAAGGTATCCGCGACGTCATCGCCTGGTCGTACGACCTGTGCCGGGACAAAGAGCGGCTGCTGTTCGACCGGCTGTCGGTGTTCGCGGCCGGGTACGACGTCGACCCGGAGAACGCGGACCCGGCGGAGTCGGACGTCGGCGCGGAGCTGGAGGCGATCGAGGCGGTCTGCGCCGACGACGAGCCGGGCGGGTTGGCTCGCGCGGAGATCGACGGCCTGCTCGAACGGCTCGCGGACCAATCACTGGTCACGGTGCATTTGACCGCGACAACGGTGCGGTACTCGCTGTTGGAGAGCGTCCGCTTGTTCGCCCAGCAGCGACTGGCCGAACGCGACGGCGAACCGGCCCGGCTGGCAGGCAGGCACCGCCGCTACTACCGCGACAAGGTCGTTGCGGCCGGAGCGGGATGGTTCGGGCCGGACGAGCAGGATCTGCTGGATTGGGCGCGCGCGGCCTGGGACAACCTGCTGTGCGCCATAGCGGGCAGCCTCGCGGTGCCGGAGGAGGCCGTGGTGGGGCTGGAGATCGCCGCCGGGCTGATCGCGCTGCGCATCCCGTTCCTCAGCGGTTCGCTGCGCGAACCGCGCCGCTGGGCCGAGCGCACGCTGGCCGCCAGCCGGACGCTGGACCCGCAGCCGGTGCCGTTGCAGGTGACGGCGATGTCGCTGATCACGTGGATCAGCCTGTGCCAGGGCATGCACCACGACGCCGATCGGATGCTGGACGAATGCGTGGCACTCTGCCTGCCCGACCCAGCGGCTCGTGCGGGGTGGCACGAGCGGCTCGACGACATCGAGCTGCCCGCCCCGGTGGAATTCGCCCGAGGCGCCGAGCTGATGCTGGTGCGCCGGGATGTGCGCGCGATCGCCGTGCTGGCCCGCGCTCGGGACCGGTTCCTGGCCGACGGCGACCGCGGCGGGGCCGCGATGAGCGAACTGTTCGAAGCGCTGGCCGCGGCGTTGCTCGGCACACCGGCGCAGGCTTTGGAGACCTCCCGGCGGCACCTGGACCACGCCGAGCGCTCCGGCGCGCGATGGGCCGCGTCGTGGGCCGGTTTGGCGCGGGGGATCGCGCTGACCGGACACGGCGACACGGAACAAGCGCTCACCGTGATACGGACCGCGCTGACCACTCAGCTGGCGATGCGCGATCAGTGGGGCGTGGTGTGGGCCGTCCACATCACCGCATGGGCACTGGCGCGCTCGATCCGCGACACCGACACCGGCGGCGGCTCCGGCACGGTGACCGCGCGGGCGCGCGATATCGCGCGCCTGGTCGGTGGCGGCGCCACGTTGCGCGACAGAATCGGCGTGAACATGTCCAATCTCGGCCCGTTCGCCATCGAGACCGAGATCGCCGCAGGCACCGCCCGGGCGGTCCTGGGCGAGTCCGCCTTCGCGGAGGCCGAGCGCGAGGGTGCGCTGCTGCGTCCGGAGCTGGGCGAGGTGGTGCAACTGGCTTTGGGGAAGCTGTCGCTGGACCGGCTACCTGTCGAACATCCGGTCCGGCAGCGCCGTCCCTCGCACTGGGAGGAATTGTCGGCGGCCGAACAGGAAGTGGCCGTGCTGGCGGCGGCCGGTTGGACGAACACCGCCATCGCCGCCCGGCGCGGCAGCTCGTTCAAGACCGTCGACGCCCAGATGAGCTCGATCCTGGCGAAACTGATGATCGGCTCCCGAGAGGACATCCGCGCCTTGGTGCCCGCCGAACGGCAGGCTCAGGTAGCCGACGAAGCCGCACGCAAGCCCCAGCGCGGCCGGCGCTCGTGAGAACACCGGGTGGAGCCGGGCGGCGTCTCGGCCGTGCCGCCGCCCGGCTCGATCACCGGCAGGATTCGCCGACGGGAGCCGTGTTCACTCGTCCAGTTTGCGCGCGGTGATCTGAATACCGGGCTCGCCCGAGATGCGCCGCACCGTCGCCTCGGTGACCGGGAGATCGGCCACCAGCTCGCGGCCGTCCTCCAGGTCGATGCCGTAGCCGGCGATGTAGGTGCGGAAGAACGGCAGGCAGGCGCGCGCCATCGGCTGCGGCAGCTTCCAGCGGTCGACGAACGACCGCGCGTCCTCGAAGGTGCAGCCCCGATCCGCCTCGATCACCAGCAGCAGACCGCCCGGCCGCAGCACCCGGATCATCTCCGCGAGACCCTTGCGCTGATTCGGCCAGTGCTTGATCGAGCCGGAGCTGATCACCGCGTCGTAGGCGGCGTCGGGAAACGGCAGGTCCATCGCCGAGCCTTCCCGGAACTGGATCCGGCTGCCCAGCGCCGCGCCGCGCTTGCGTGCCCTGCGCACCTGCTGCGGGGACAGATCGATGCCGGTCAGCCGCAACGTGGTCCCGGCGGTGGCCAGCCCGACCGCGAGTTGCCCACCGCCGCAACCGACGTCGAGCACCTGGGCGCCGTCGTCGAGCTGGGCGACGATGTCGTCGAACAGGGTCGGGGTCATCTCCCGTACGGCATCGGAGATGAAGTTGTCGTAGAACCACGAGTCGATCGGGTTGTAGCGTTTGGTCTTGTCCAGCAGGACGGTCATGGCGTGCTCCTAAACGCGGGTGGCGAACTTGATCTTGCGGCCGAGAGTGTTCGGTTGTGCCTGGGAGATGATCGTTTCCTGAACCCGCTCGCGGCTGCTGCGCACGATCTCCATCGCCTCCTTCACCGCGACGTCGATGTCCATCACGGTGGGGATGTCGAGCATCGAGACGATGGATTCCAGGCGCTGTTCGGGGGTGCCGCGCACCGTCACCACCGGCTGCCCGAGCTCGCTGATCGCGTGCAGCAGTTGCCGATCGGAGATGGCGCGGTAGCGCTCGTCGACCGGCCGGTGGCCGTCGGGATCCATCGGCACCTCCACCGGAAGGTGGAAGAAGATGTCGTAGTTCTGCCGGGCCCGCTGCCGGGCCATATCGCCGTAGGCGTTGAGGTAGCGGCGGTAGAACGGCCGGCCGGGCAAGGTGAGGGTGTTCTTGACGGCCTTGTGCCACCGGGTCGACCCGGGGTTCGGGCCGGTGATCAGCCGCGTGGTGCCGTAGACCCACTCGTTGAGCACCGAACCGTCGGCGATGAATCCGCCCTGGGCATCGAGGATCGCCTCGGCCTGGATGCGCAACTCCAGCCTGCGGAAGCCGAGCGCCATCAGTTCGGTGGTGCTCAGGTCCTGGAACCGCATGCCCGGATAGAGCTCGGTGACCACTTCGCGCGCGGACGAGGCGTCCACCCGGGGAATCCCGGTCAGCAGGGACAGCGCCGTGGAGGTCGTGGTCTTTCCGGTCGAGTAGGTCCCGGATATCACGATGCGTCGATAATTGTTTCCCGACATGGGGGTGCCTTTCTGAACGTTCGGAATTGCGCGGGTTAGGCGGGCAGACGGTGCGCGAGGTCGTATCGGATCTCGCACCCGGCGAAGTCCGACGCCCAGCTGGAGATGCGCCAGTCGCCGCCGCCGAAGGCGAGGACCATCGATCGCGCCATGTGCGTGGTCGCGGTGCCCGAGGTGAACGGTGCCGGGGGAGCGGACGCGCGGGCGGTCATCCGGCGCATCCACAACGTCTCGCTGTCCTTGCGCGCGATGTTGTCCAGTTCGTAGAGCACGACCTGGGACAGCTGCGCCAGGATCACCGTCGCGTCGACCAGCGTGACCGAGGGCTGGTAGGCGTCGGCCACACCGTGCCACGGCCCGGCCGGATCCGGTTCCGCGAGCGCGAAATCGGCCTGCGCCCGGCTGCCGCCGTCGGAGACGACGACATTGCGCAGGTACTGTCCGCGGGCGTACACCCCGCCGTGGAAGTACCCCCGGCCCGTCTCGTGCACGGTGTGCCCTGCGGCCTGGGCCGGACGCGGTGGCGCGGGCAACGCCACGGTGGCCTCCAGGCTCATACCGCCGCCCAGCGCCCCGGTGATGCTGATCGTGTCGCCCTCCACCGCGACCACCGTCGCGCTGATCGGGAACTCCTCCAGCGACTCCGTCGCGATGGTCCCACTGCTGAACTGGACGAAAGGAACCCAGCACGAACGGATCTCGCTGTCGGTGAGCCCGTAGCACTCGCGCAGGATCACCTCGAGCAGCCGGTAGCCGAAGATCGAGCAATCGATGCTGCTCACGTGCGGGACCAGCACGCGGGTGCTCTTGCGCGACCAGTCCAGCGGATAGTGCACTCCCGCGGTCGCCGTCAGCCGGGGACGGTCCTGCGCGTCGCGGTCGAGGGTGATGTCGAAGATGCGGTGGGTGATCCGCTTGTAGCCCTCGCCGAAGAAGCGCCCGTCGCGGTGCCCCAGCACGGTGTCGATATCGGCGTAAGCGATGAGTTCGGTGGACATGTCGGTGCCTTTCATGCCGCGGCCTGCGCCTGGGCGGGCTCGGCGAACTGGCTGACCACCTTGGCGCCGATGCCGCGCAGCGACAGGCCCCGGCTGAGTTCGAGCGCGGAGATCTTGACGTCGAGTTCCTTCTCGGTGCGGGCCCCGAATTCCATCGCCATGAGCGAGTCCATGCCGAGGTCGGTGACCGGCTCGTCGATGTTGATGGCGTCGGTGTTCACGCCGAGCACCACCGCGAGCTGATCGGCGAGGCGCTGGGCGACGAAGTCGGCGCGCTGTTCGGCGGGCAGCGTGAGGATTTCGGTACGCAGCGCGCCGCCGGCCTCGCCGCCGACGCCGATGTCGGCGAGCAGCTGCCGGAAGCGACGGGTGTCGGTGGACGGCCGGGCCACCCGCGACCACACCGTCCAGTCGATGTCCGCCACCGCGACCTGGGTGGTGTCCAGCGCCAGGCATTCGCGCAGCAGAGCGGTGGCCCGGTCCATGTCGATGGGCAGGAAACCGATCGACTTCACGTAGTCCACCAGCGCCTCGGTCTTGTCGGCCATACCGCCGCCGCTCATGAAGCCCCAGTTCACCGCCAGTGCCGCGGCGCCACGGGCACGGCGGTCGGCGGCGAGCGCGTCCAGGGCGGCGTTGGCGGCGGCATAGCCGATCTGCGGGGTGATGCAGCCCAGCGCGCTGATCGAGGAGTACAGCACGAACATGTCCAGCTCGATGCCCGCCTCCTCGACCGCCCGGTCCAGATGCTGCGCTCCGCGCACCTTGGCGAACAGCTCGTCGAGCGATTCCCGGGTGATCTGCGGGATCGGCAGGTTGTTCACCACTCCCGCCGCGTGGAAGATCCCGCGCAGCGGCGCGACCGACCGGATGCGATCCACCAACGCGGCCGTCGCGGCGTAGTCGGCGACGTCCACCCGCTCCTCGAGCACCGTCACGCCCGCCGCGGTGAACGCCGCGACCTGTTGCCGGGCCTGCGGGGTGGACGCGCCGCTGCGGCCGACCAGCACCAGCCTCCGTGCGCCCTCGGCGACCAGCCACCGGGCGGTGGCCAGGCCGAAGCCGCCGAAGCCGCCGGTCACCAGATAGCAGCCGTCCGGGTCGATCCGGGGGTGGGCGAGTCTCGGGCGCACCATCGGCTGTTCCTCGCGCAGGTCCAGCACAACCCGGCCGACCTGATCGGATCGTGCGACGGACTCGAACGCCGCGGCCAGCTCCGACACCGGATAGGCCGTGTGCGGCAGGTATCGGTAGGCGCCCGCGCGCAATGCCGCGTGGCTGGCACGCATCGGCGTGCGCAGCAGTTCGGGATCGTGGGCCAGCGCGCGGTCCATGTCGACGGAGAAGAACGTGAGGTTGCGGTCGAACGGCCCCAGATCGATGACGCCGCCGGTGTAGATGTCGGCCTTGCCGATGTCGACGACGCGGCCGAATTCCGCGGCCACCCGGAAGTTCTGGCGCAGGATCTCGCCGGGCGCCGAACTGTAGACCACATCGACGCCGCGGCCGCCGGTGAGATCGGCGATCTGGTCGACGAAGTCGGCCGACCGCGACTCGAACACGTGGTGCGCGCCGAGCGCGCGCACCTGCGCGCGCCGCTCGGGCGTGCCCGCCGTCGCGATCACGGTGGCGCCGATGTCCAGCGCGACCTGCACCGCGGCCATGCCCATGCCGCCCGCCGCGCCGTGCACGAGCACGGTCTCCTCCGGCCGCAGGCGCGCCAGCGTCCGCAATCCGAATTCGGCGGTGAGATAAGGCAACCCGGATCCGCAGGTCAACGGATCGTAGTCCTCGCCGGGTAGCAGCCGGTGCGGCATGGTCGCGCCCGCGTCGGCGGGCATGGTGACGTACTTGCGGAGGATGTCGCGGGCACACACCATCATCCGGTCGCCGATCGCGACATCGGTGACGCCGGGGCCGACACGCTCGACCACACCGGAGCCCTCCATACCGACCGTCGTGCCGAAATACGTGCCCGCGAGCTCCTTTTCGGTGAGCACGCCGATGACCTTCATCGCGTCCTTGTAATTCAGCCCGGCCGCTTCCATCCGGATCTCGATCTCGCCGGGTCCCGGCGCGACCCGCTCGGTTTCGCGCAACGCCAGATCCGACATCAGCCGCGACTTGGGAATCTCCACCACGAACGAGGCTTCCGGATCCGACAGCGGGGTGGCCCGGTTGCGCTCGTCGAGATACGTGCCGAAATTCCGGTCCAGCCGCACCGCCCAGTGGTCGGTTCCCCGCACACCGATCTCATCGAGCAGGTCGTCGGCGAAGACGAGATCCGCCAGCGGCGTTTCCGAGCGCGAGGACGCGTCGACCAGCCGCCAGCCCGCCGCGGGTTGTTCGTTGAGCAGCGCGCGCCGCGCGCCCACCAGTGCGCCGTGCGCCACCTTGGCGGCGCTGTCGGCGGGCGTGCACAGCGCGTCCTCGGTGACGACGACGCTGCGGACACGGACCTGCGGCGCGTCGGCGAGCAGATGCTCGACCGCATTGGCCACACGCGCGAGCCAGTAGACGTTGCGCGACCCGTCGAACGCGTCGCCGAACACGCTGACCACCCGGATCCGTTCGGCGATCGGTACGCCCTCGGGTGAGCGCAGCGACAGTCGCAGGCGCTCGTCGTTGTCGTCGGCCTCGGGGTCGGCGAGCACGACGGTGACGGCGGTCCGCTCGCCCAGCAGCGACGCCGCGCGGTCGGCGGCGTCCGCGCCGACGCAGACGGCGACCACGGCCTCCTCCTCGGCGGGCCGCGCACCGGACGGTGTCTCGACGATCTCCCAGAGCGGCTGGTAGAAAACGCGATCCAGCTGATGGGTGACATCGATCGCCGCGCTGACCGGACGGAACTCGACGCCGAGCAGCCGCATGGCCACCTCGCCCTGTTCGCCGACGATCGCGATGTCGGCGCGCAGCGGGTCGACTCCGCGCCGGGTCACCACGACACGAGGTCGCTCCGGCAGCGGGCCCAGCCTGCGCACCCCGGCGATGGCGGCAGGCACGATCGCCACGTCGGTGTCCGAGTCCGCTGCCAGCGCGGCGACGCACTGCAACGCGGCGTCGACGAGGGCCGGGTGGGCCAGGTGCCGGATCGGCGTCTCCTCCTCGATCGGCGCGAGCGAGGCGACCACCGCGTCCGCGCCGACGACAGCCGACACGATGCGCTGGAAGGCGGGACCGTAGTCCAGCCCACGCGCCGCCAGACCGCGATACAGATCCGGGCCCGCGACCGCGACGCCGTGCTCGGGGGCGTCGACATCCACGACCGCGGCGGTGAAATCGGCTTCGATGAGCCTGCCGTGGGCGTTGAGCGTCCAGGTGGCGGCGGTGGCCGAGCGTGAGCGGATCTGGAAGCGTTTGGTCGACTCCTCGACGCTCACCCGCAGTACCGGGATGTCGTGCTCGTCGATCACCAGCGGCGCGACGAACTCCACCGACTCGAGGCCGAGGCTCGTGCGTCCGGTGCGCTCGACGGCGGCGCTGAGCGCGGCATCGAGATAGGCCGCGCCGGGCAGCACGACATGTCCCGCCACGGCGTGGTCGCGTAGCCAAGGCAGCCGCGACACCGACAGCTGCACCTCCCATTCCGGGCTCCCCGCCGTCGTGGGATCGCCCAGCAGCGCGTAGCCGTCCGGCCTGCCCAGGCGATCGAGCAGGGTCACCGCCTCGTCGTGCCAGACCCGCTTGCGCTGCCACGGGTAGGCGGGCAGGTCGAGGTGCTCGACGATCGAGTCCGGACGGCCCGGCACGGCCGAACCGTCCAGCGAGCCCGCGACATACAGGTCCGCGACGGCGCGCAGCACGTTGTTGCGATCGCGCAGATCGCGCGAGAGCGTGGTCACCGCGGCGCCGATCACGCCACGATGGATCAGCATCTCGCGGATGTTGCCGCTGAGCACCGGATGCGGGCCCACCTCGAGGAAGACCCGGTGACCCGCGTCGACCAGCGCTGCGATGGCGTCGGCGAACCGGACCGGCTCGCGGACGTTGCGGCACCAGTAGTCCGCGTCCCAGTCCGTGCCTGCGATCTCGGCGGCGGTCACGGTGGAGTACGTGGTGAGTTTCGCGTCTCGCGGCGCCAGTTGGGCCAGCGCGTCCCGCAGGTCGTCGAGGATCGGGTCCATCAGATGGCTGTGGTACGGCACCTCGACCCGCAGGCTGCGCGCGAATGTGCCGGTGGCAGAAAGCGTGTCGCGCAGCAGTTCGAGGTCCTGGCTGTCGCCGGCGAGGGTGACCGCGCCGGGGCTGTTCACCGCGGCGATCGAGATGCTGTCGGTGCGGGCGAGCAACTCGCGCGCTTCGCTCTCGGACATGCCCAGGGCGAGCATGCCGCCGGTGCCCGCGGTGGTCGCCTGCAGTCGCGCGCGGTGGTAGCTGACGGTGAGCGCGTCGCGAAGCGAGAGCGCGCCGGACACGTACGCGGCGGTGACCTCGCCGACGCTGTGCCCGACGACCACCGCCGGATACACGCCGTACTCGGCCAGTTCGGCGGTCAGCGCGGCCTGCAGCACGAAGTTGGCGGGCTGGGCGTAGGCGGTCTGCATGATCCGCGAGCCGTCCTCGTCGGCGAGCATCTCGTCCAGGATCGACCAGCCCGCGATCGAGACGAACTCACGGTCGATCTCCCTGGCGACCTTGGCGAACGTGCTGTCGCTGGTGAGCAGCTCGCGGCCCATGCCCCACCACTGGGGGCCCATTCCGCTGAAGACGAAGACGGGTTCGACCTCTCCGTCGCCGATGATCCGGGACGGGGCGCGACCCTCTCCGGCGGCGAAGGCGCGCAACTGGGTGCGCAGATCGTCGGCGTCGTCGTAGGCGAAGCCGACCCGCAGCGGGTGGTGGGCGCGGCGGGTCCAGGCGGCGGCGGTCACCGACTCGGCGGGATGCCGGTCGAGCGCGTCGGCGAGTTCACCGGCGAGCGTGCGCACGGCGGTGTCGTGGCGGCCGGAGATCGGCAGCACCCGCGGTACCGGGCGCTCGTCCTCGGTTCGTGCGGCCGCCTGCGGCGCTTCGACGAGTACGGCGTGGGCGTTGGTGCCGCCGTAGCCGAAGCCGTTGACCGCGACCACACCCTTCCCTGGCTCCGCGGACAGCGGTTCGGCGCTCAGCGGCACCCGTAGTCGTAGCTCGTCGAACTCGATCGCCGGATTCGGCGTGATCAGCTCGAATTGGGGCGCGACCGTGCGGTGGTGCAGGGTGAGCGCGGCCTTGATCAGGCTCGCGACCCCGGCCGCGGCCTCGGTGTGCCCGAAATTGTTCTTCACCGAGCCGACCGGCACCGGTTCGCCGCGGCCGTCCACCGCGCCGTACACCGCGCCCAGCGCGGACAGCTCGATCGGATCGCCGACCGCGGTGCCGGTGCCGTGCGCCTCGAGGTAGCTCACTTCGTGCGCCGCGACACCCGCGTCGTCGCGCACCTGGCGAGCGAGTTGTTCCTGCGCAACGGGATTCGGCACCGGTATGGCCATGGTGCGGCCGTCCTGGTTGACCCCCGTCGCGCGGATGACGGCGTAGACGCGGTCGTTGTCGCGCTGTGCGACGTCCAGCGGTTTGAGCAGCACCGCGCCCGCGCCCTCGGCCCGGCCGTAGCCGTCGGCGGCTGCGTCGAAGGTCTTGCAGCGACCGTCGACCGCCAGGAACCGGCCTTTGCACATCGAGATGAACGTCTCCGGCTGCAGCATCGCGTTCGCCCCGCCGACCAGCGCGATCTCGCACTCGCCGTTGGCGATCGCCTGCACCGCCAGATGCGTGGCCACCAGCGAGGACGAGCAGGCGGTGTCGACCGTCAGGCTCGGGCCGTGCAGGTCGAGCAGATAGGAGATGCGGTTGGACAACAACGTGTGCGAGGCGCTCATCGCGGTGTGGCTGGTGATCGCCGAGCGGACCAGCGGACCGCTGCGCCCGAGCACGTTGTCGAGGATGAAGCCGCCGACATAGACGCCGACCCGGTGGCCGGAGACCCGGCCGGCCATACCCGCGTCGTCGAGCGCCTCCCAGGTGACCTCGAGCAGCAGCCGCTGCTGGGGGTCGAGGATCGCGGCCTCCTTCTGGGCGATGCCGAAGAAGTCGGCGTCGAAATCCCACAGCGGCTGGGTGAGAAATCCGCCGCGCCGCGTGTACATACGACCCGGCGCGTCCGGATCCGGGTCGTAGTACTTTTCGATACTCCAACGGTCCGGCGGGATATCGACGATCCCGTCGCCTTTGTTCAACAGAAAATTCCAGTAGCTTTCCGCATCGAATACACCGCCTGGAAACCGGCAGCCGATACCCACTATTGCAATGTCGACCATTATTTCTCCTGGCCTTGAATGCGGGACCATGCTGAGCCCCCCGACCGCAGCAGCACAAATATTGTGACGAGCTCCTTCGCTCGAATGCATGCTATTGCTCGGGCGGCTCGGCCGTCAATTGTCTTGTGTTACAGACGTTTCAATTTACGTAACGTCGCCACCAGGGGCGCGTTCGAAAACATCCCTCGTGTGATGCTCGGATGAATTGCGCTGAGATTCATGAGCACGGCATAGCGCAGACCGTGGTCGCGCCAGTGCGCGAGTTGCTCGACGATCTCGTCCGGCGTTCCGGCCAGACAGAATTCCCGTACCAGTGCGGCCGGGACCTTCTCGATGTAGTCCAGGACGGTGCGCTCGTCCAACGTCTGTGGCAGGTAGTCCTGCAGGCCGGTGAAGTCCTCGCCCAGCGGGTGGGTCGCGCCGTGCCTGGTCCACATCTCCCCGGGGGCGCACAGGGTCAGCGCCCGCGCGCCCACGCTCTCGACGAGCGCGTCCACCTGCCCGGGACGGGCGGCGGTGAGCACGCTGAACACGGCGGCCGGCGCGACCGACGACGGGTCGCGGCCCGCGTCGGAGGCCGCGGTGCGAACCAGGTCGAGGCGATGCCGGTATTCGTGTGGGCGCTGCGCGAAGCCGGGGAACCACACGTCGGCGTAGCGCCCGGCGGCCCGCAGCATGCGCGGGCCCCCGGCGGCGACCCAGATCTCCGGACGGGTGCCCCGGTACGGCGGCACGTCGAAGACCGCGTCGCGCAAGGGGAAATACGGGGAATCCCTGGTGACCAGGCTGCCGTGGGAATCCCACAGGGCCCGGATGGTCGCCAGCGCCTCCTCGAACCGTCCGACCGGAGCCGACCAGTCCACGCCGTAGGGCTCGTTGTTGTCCCGTATGCCGGTGCCGATGCCGAGAATGGCGCGGCCCCCGCTCAATTGGTGCAGCGTGGCCGCGGCCTGCGCGGTCACGGCGGGATTGCGGCGGCCCGCGTCGGTGACGCCGACGCCGAGCCGTAGGCGGGCGAAGCGGTTCTGCGCGGCGAGATAGCCCAGCGCCGTCCACGGTTCGTAGATGCCGTCGGCGTGCGGTGCGAGCCGGGTGATGCCGACGTGCCGCGGTTTCCAGATCGAGGCGGGCAGGATCGAGGGCAAATGGTCGGTCACCCAGAGCGAGTCCGCCCCGCCCGCCATCGCCACCGAGCGGCTGCCGCGAAATTGCAGATCGGGCGCGAACCGGGTGTAGACGCCGGAATCCATCACGCCTGTGCGGAATTTCGCCATGTTGTTCCTATCGCACTACTTGGGTACTGGCTCGAGAGCTGCGCTGGTCTCGGTGATTTCGATACGTTCGTGCCACCGGGCGAGCCGACGCGGGGCCCACCAGTTGGCCGCGCCGAGCAGGCGCATCAGGGCGGGCGCGAGCACGCCGCGGATCAATGTCGCGTCGCTGAGCACGGCCAGGGTCAGGCCGAGGCCGAACAGCTGGATGAACGACACGTGCGAGGTCACCATGCCCGCGAAGGCGATCGCCATCAGGCAGGCGGCCGCCGTGAAGATCCGCGCGGTGCGCGCGACGCCGGTCGCCACCGCGCGGGTGTTGTCGCCGGAGGACAGCCACTCCTCGCGAATCCGGGACAACAGGAACACCTCATAGTCCATCGAGACGCCGAAGGCGATGCAGAACATGAGGATCGGCATGGTCGGCACGAGGTAGCCCGTCGGGGTGAAGCCGAGCGGGCCCGCCAGGTGCCCTTCCTGGAAGATCCAGACCATGGCGCCGAAGGTCGCCGCCAGCGAAAGCGTATTGAGCAGCAGCGCTTTGATCGGCAGCAGCACGCTGCCGGTGAAGAAGAACAGCACCACCAGCGTCGACAGCACGATCACGAAGACGGCCACCGGCACTTTCGCCGCGAGCGCGTCGAGCGAGTCGACACTTTCGGCCGCCGCGCCACCGAGCAGCGCCCGGCCCGGTGCGGGGACCGCGCGCACCTGGTCGAGCTGATCGATCGCGGCAGGGGAGTACGGGTCGAGCCGGGTGCCCACCCGCAGGTACGTGCCCGCGTCGTCGCGCATCCCGGGCGGCGCGGAGGCCACTTTCAGCCCGCCTGCGTAGACGCCGGCCGCGGAGAGCACGGACGTCACGTGCTCCACTCGTGACAAACGCTCCGCGTAGTCCGCGATGTCGGCGTCGCCGCCCCGGTACCCGGGCATGGCCACGACCACACCGGCCATGGCGTTCTCCCGGAAACCGGTGCGCAAGGCGTCGCCGACCACGTGGCTGGACGCCCCCGCGATGACCCGGTCGTCGGCGGCGCCGAACCGGATGGACAGAAACGGCGAACCCAGCACGAGCAACAAGGCGATCACCGAGAGCGCGGCCACCACGGGGCGGCGCATGACCAACTGCACCAGGCGATACCACCTGCCTGCGGTGACCTCGACGGGCTCGGGTTGCGGCCGCCGGAGTCGGCGGCGCAGGAGCACCCGCAGGTCGAACGCGTCGACGCGGGGGCCGAGCAGCGCGAGCGCGGCGGGCACCAGCAGCAGCGTGGTGAATACGGCCGCGCCGAGCACCGCCAGCCCCGCATAGGCCAGCGACCGCAGGAAATACAGCGGGAAGACCAGCAGCGTCGACAGCGACAGCGCGATCACCACACCGGAGAACAGCACGGTGCGGCCCGCGGTGCGCGCCGTGCGCGAGACCGCGGAGCCGGTGTCGTGCCCTGCGGCGAGTTCCTCACGAAACCTGCTGACCATGAACAGGCTCGAATCGATCGCGACCGCGAAACCCAGCGCGCTCATCATGTTCAGCGCGAAGATCGACACGTCGCCGACCTCGGTGAGCAGCCGCAGGATCGGCAGCGTCGCGAAGACGTTGAACACCCCGACCGACAGCGGGATCAGCGCGGCGGTCAGGCTGCCGAAGACCAGGATCAGGGCCAGGCCGGTCAGCGGTATCGCGATCGCCTCGGTGACCAGGAGATCGGTGACGATCTGATGACTCATCTCGTCGAACGCCACCGCCTGGCCGCCCGCCCGCACGGAGACGCCGTCGAAGTCGCCGCTCACGTGTTCGGCGATGGCGCCCGCCCGTTTCGGCGCGTCGGTGTCGTCGCCGGTGACGTGAGCCAGGACAAGGCCGGCGCGGCCGTCGTTGCCGCGCAGCCCTTGCCGCAGATCCGGCGGGAGCTCCCAGTAGGACTGGACCGCGTCGACCTCGTCGCGGACGCGCAGATCCGCGGCCAGGCGCTCGCCGACCGTGCGGGCCGCAGGGCTGTCCAGCCCGTCGGGCGCGGTGACCAGCAGCACGAGATTCGGTGCCGCACCCGGGAATTCGCGATTGAGGAACGCCGCGACCTCGGTGGATTCGGTGTCGGACGGGATGTAACCGCCGGACTTCAGGTGGGCGGGCGCCGACCAGCCGAGCCCGACGCAGACGATCCCGATGAGCAGCGCGCCGTACAGGATGGATCGCGGGCGCCGGGTTGCCAGGCGTGCGAGACCAACAAGCATGATGAATGACCTTTTCTCGAACTCCGGCGGTGGCGAATGCCGATGCGGCCGGGCGCTATTCGGCGGCGCCGGGATCGATGTAGCTGGCCAGCGCTCGCCATTCCTTGGCATTGCGGCTGGCGAGTTCGGCGACGGCCGGGATGCAATGCGGTGGGACCGTGGCCACCAGCGTGGTCCACACTTCGCGCTGCATCGAATGGGTGTGCAGCCAGCGCAGCAGGTCACGGCCCTGCTGGCTGTGCCGCATGGCCGGGTCGCGGGTGAGCTGTTGCAGCAGCAGCGCGCTGCCCTCGGGCTGTTCCGCGGTGTTGTCGCGATCGCAGGACCCGGTCTCGCGCAGGCGTTTGCGGATCGCGTGTGCCGTGCTGATGGATACCTCGGCCGCGGCGGCCAGCGCGCGCAGCGGCATGTCCGGCGAGGCCGCCAGCAGCTCGGCGACCCGGCGCCTGCGCTGCGCGCGGTCCATCGGCCTGCGCCTGCCGTCGGCGCCGACGCGGATGTTCGACTGCGGAATTTCCGCACTCGAACGTTGGCGAATCGTGGCCACCGTGCGCGCGGACAGTCCCGCGGTGGACGCGATGGCTCGATCGGACAATTCCGGCATCGTCTCGATGATCCGTTCGGCCGCCGCTTTGCGGTCCGAAAGTGTCAGCGGCAGACCGTGTGTCGTATTGAGCTCGACTCCGCGCAGAAAGGCCTCGGCCGGTGTCCCGTCGAAGAACACGACGTCGATGTGCTCGCGTCCGAGCCATTGCGCGGCGCGCAACCGATGCATTCCGTCGATGACGCGCATGGTGCTGCGATGCACCAGAATCGGCGGTAATTCGGTATCGCTCTCGGCCAGTCGCGCGATATGCCTGCGATCCTCTCCGTTGGACCGCGGCGAATCCGCGGGCAACAGGTCGTCGATCGATACGAGATAGCACGCGTTCGACGCCAGCGGCACCACATCGCCGCTCACCAATTTAAACTCAGCGGACATTTCGAACCCCCAGGGTCGCCCGGAATCAGATCGGTCCTCGATGACCCGATGGCCCATCCGGAACCCAGCTAGGCTTCGACCGACCGATCGGTCACAGCGTAGGTGCGGCCGGTGCACGACACTAGGCTTTTCAGAAAGAGTGGGGAGAATTCGGAAACATGACAGTCATTGCCGACCCCGGTCGCACGGCGCTGCTCATCGCGGGCACCGTGGTGGCGGAACGCGAAGGGCTGCACCGTCTCTCGATCAACGCGGTGGTCGAGGAAGCGGGGATGGCCAAGGGCACCTTCTATCACCACTTCGTCAACCGCCGCAGCTACGTCATCGCGCTGCACCGCCGCTTCTTCGACGCGCTGTCGCAGTCGGTGGCCGCGGCGCTGGCCGGGATTCCGCCGGGGATCGAACGGATCGGCCCCAGCCTGGACGCATTCCTGGACGCCTGCCTGGATGCCCGCGGCACCGAGGCGTTCATGGTGCAGGCGCGCACCGACCCGGATCTGCGCGAGGAGATCCGCCGTCGCCACGAGCTGTTCATCGCGGTGGGACGACCGGACATGGTGGCCGCCGGATGGCCGGACCCCGACGCGGCCTCCCGGATGAAGGTGGCCATGGTCGGCGAGATCTGCCTGGCCGAGCTCACCGCCCGGCGACCCCGTCCGGACCTGCGCATCACGGCCGTCCGAATGCTCACCGCCAACCGCACCGGGCCGCTTGCCCCGGAGTCGCCCGAGGGCGGCTGCTCGTCGACCTAGACGGCCCGGCAGTGCGCGGAAAGCTCTGCGACTGAACATTTCCAGTGTCGCACATCGTGGTGGAGGCCTTCGTCGGCGACGGCACGCTCATGATCGCGGGATCGTCCAAGCGCTGCGGACGGGACGGCGACAGTCGGCTCGTCGGTTGTTCGGGCACAGCTTGTAGGGTCGGATGGCCGTAACCCAGTTGAGTTTCGCCAAGTCGGGCGCGAAATACAGCTTGCAGGTCGACCTGGAGTACCGCTTGGACGCGGAGCAGAAGGTATCGGCCGGACTGGACGGCGGCCCCTACCTGGCCGCGGACCTGAGCGGGATAATTCTCCGTTCGACCGTGTACGGTCCCGTGCTGGCGGCGGGCTGACTTCGCTCGGCGGGTTCCCCGGGCGCGGACAGGTCATCGGCGGGATCTCCAGCCGGTCCGAGAGTAGTGTTTCACCTGGCAGAGCCCAGGAGCGCGCGTCTCGAGTCGGCAATCCTGCCGGGCGGTCGCGTCCTCCGGGCGGAGGACTCCACAGGGAAGGCCGCGCCATGACTCGAGCAGCCGACGTCGGCGGCACGCGACCCAGCCGCACGGCGTCCATCTGGCAGTACGTCCGCACCGCCCCGTGGACCTTCGCCTGGCTGGCTGTGCTGCTGGGGACCACGATCATCCAGCACCTGGTGCCGCGCGGCGATCTGGAGCGGCTGCTGGGTGAACGTTCCACCAACCTGCGCCACCTCGAGTCCGATCCGGTGCACGTCCTCGTGACCAGTCTGCTGTGGATCGACGGCTACTTCTGGCTGCCCTACTTCGTGCTGTTCTGCGTCTTCCACGCGCCGGCCGAACGGTGGCTCGGCGCGTTGCGCTGGGCGACCGTCGGTCTGGGTGCGCACGTCGGAGCCACGTACCTCAGCGAGGGCATCCTGGCCCTGGCCATCCGCCACGGCTACGCCGATCCCGGGATGATCGATGTCCGCGATATCGGCGTCAGTTACTTCCTCGCCGCGATCATCGGAGTCCTGACCTACCATGTCGCCCGGCCGTGGCGGTGGCTGTACCTCGGCGGAATCCTGGTGTGGTTCGCCATCCCGCTGCTCATCCACCCCACCTTCACCGGCATCGGGCATTTTTCGGCGCTGCTGATCGGGCTGGCCGCGTTCCCCCTCACGCGTGGGCGGACCGCGCCGGACTGGAATCCCTCCGATATCTGGCGACGCCGGATCCACGTCGACCGAGCGCCGAGCGGTCGTGCGCAGGCCACCGGGTCTCGAATTCCGCCGAACGGGCACGGGTAGCGCAGGGAAAGGATGGGCGGCCGGATCGTTCTTCCGGCCTCCCGTAATCGGCGGTCGGCAAGTCTTCGGAGCCTATTCCGGGGCCGCGTTCGATTCGAGAGCTTTGTCGTAGGCCTGTCCGGCGTCGCGGACCTTTGTCGCGAGAAATCGCATCCGCTCCGAGGTGAGGTAGCCGCCGCGAAGAGCCGTGCCGTCCAACTCGGCGGCAACCTGGTCCAGCGCCAACCGCGCGAACCGCGTTCGATCGACCATGGCCGAGTTCTACCAGGTAGTTCCGGCAGACGCTATTGCACCACGCGGTGCGTTTCCGAAAAGCCGCCGCAGTAGTCCAGCGTCGGCTTCCCAGCAGTGGCGAACTTCTGGCTATCGATCGGCCTATCCTGCTTGGCGGCCGCCGGATCGGGGCCCTGAGCGGTAGGTGAACACCTGATCCGTTCGGGTGGACTACGTGTTGGACAGGCGATGACCCGACTCGTGCACTTCGTGGGCAGCTTGCCCGCACCATTGACGACCGATGACGGTGACGTGCTGGAGTGGTTCGTCCAGCGCAGCCAGGGCCGCCGGCTCACCGGCGTACCGCGGGACCTGGATCCCACCTGGGTCGTGGAGTACCTGCGGGAGCGGGAGAAACACGACGACGTCTTCGAAGTGGTGCGCAGCGGGGACTTCGCCGATTACGCCGACATGCGCGTGTACGGCATTCGCCCTGGCGCCACCCTCGAACCCCGGCACGTGGCGATGGATCGCGTCGACCGTATCGGCGCGGCCGTCACCGCCTTTCGCGCGCTGCGGGATCGACATCCGGAACTCGCCGACACGAGATTGCAGATCAGTCAACCGAATCCGCTGGACTTGGCGTTGTTCGTGTTCGGAGGCGCCGCGGTGGCCGACGGTCTTCCGCTCGGGCGCGCGCTGCGCCACCTCCGGACGGTGACTCCCGCGCTGCGCAACCTGCCGGTTTTCGTGGAGGCCGTGCTGGCCGAAATGGCCCGAGTCACCGCCGAGCACGGCGACATGATCACCTGGCAGGTGGAGTCGCCGATCGCCCAGCTCGCACTGGTGAAGGCGGCGCGATTCGGCGCGCAGGCTCCGGTCGGGCGTCTGGTCGCGCGACAGTTGGCCGATTTCCTCGCGCGGGCACACGATCTCGGCGCGCGAACCGTCCTGCATCTGTGCTACGGCGACTACCAGCACAAAGAACTTCTCGCCCCGCGTAGTCTCGCGCCGGCCGTGCAGCTGTTGAACACCGTCGCACGAGACCTGCGCGCTCGCGCCGTGCCGCTGCCACCCGCGCACATCCCCTGTGCCTACGGTGCTCATCCTGCTCCGCTGGAGCCGGCGTTCTACCGGCCGCTGCGCCGGCTGGACCCGGACTGGCGCGTCATCGCCGGGGTCGTGTCTCCCGCGGAAGCGCAAGACGGTATCCGAAGCCTGGCCTTGTTCGAAGCGGCCGCCGGGCGATCCGCCTACGGTGTGGCGACGGCGTGCGGCCTGGGCCGCTGCACTGTCGAGGAGGCCGAGCGCGCCGCCGCGGCCACCGTGGCGACCGCGGCGGCGGCGCCGAGCGAGGTCGCGCGAACCGGAATGGCGCGAGACTGACTTCGGTGCAGGCGACGCGCATCACGCCGCCGGAGGCTCGCGAAGAAGTAGCTCGAGCGACGCTGCCGCGGCCGACAAGTGCGGTGCGCCAAGGGATCACCGCATCGAGCCTGTGATGGCAGCGGACGAAACGGGCACGGGCATGGGGCGGCTCGGGCCGGTACCCTGGTTTCAGGGGCTGTCGCCAGAAGCACTAAGTTACTGCGAATTTCCGTGATCCCACCCGCGATATTCTCGGCGTTGTGTACTTTATGTTATCGAAGGTTCGCTTCGCACAGAGGAAGTGGGCCGGGGTCGTGGATACGGCCCGGCAGAAGGACTCCGTGGTCCCGTGCGGTGCATCCGTCCCGAGACGCGGACGACGTCGAGGATTGGGTGTGGCCGAATGCGTGTATCTGCTCCGATAACGGTCTCGGCTTTGGTTGTTGCTGGTGTGGTGGTGAGTGGTTCGGG
>NZ_JBITBU010000028.1:0-83301 GCF_044452545.1 Nocardia sp. NPDC051900
TTCGCGCCCATCAGGGCGCGGTTGGCGTCGTCGTGCTCGAGGAACGGGATCATCGCCGTCGCGACCGACACCATCTGGCGCGGCGAGACGTCCATGAAGTCGACCTCACTAGCGGCGACGAGCTCGTTCTCCTCGTTGCCACGACGGCACAGGACCCGATCCTCGAGGAAGCGGCCGTCCGCGCCGACCGGCGAGTTCGCCTGGGCGCGCACGTGGCGGTCCTCTTCGTCGGCGGTCAGGTAGACCACCTCGTCGGTGACCCGGCCGTCGACGACCTTGCGGTACGGGGTCTCGATGAAGCCGAACGGGTTGACCCGCGCGTACACCGACAGCGAACCGATCAGGCCGATGTTCGGGCCTTCCGGGGTCTCGATCGGGCACATGCGACCGTAGTGCGACGGGTGGACGTCACGGACTTCCAGACCGGCGCGCTCACGGGACAGACCACCCGGGCCCAGCGCCGAGAGACGACGCTTGTGGGTCAGGCCCGACAGCGGGTTGTTCTGGTCCATGAACTGCGACAGCTGGGACGTTCCGAAGAACTCCTTGATCGCGGCGACGACCGGGCGGATGTTGATCAGGGTCTGCGGCGTGATCGCCTCGACGTCCTGAGTGGTCATCCGCTCGCGGACCACGCGCTCCATACGGGAGAGGCCGACCCGGATCTGGTTCTGGATCAGCTCGCCGACGGTGCGCAGGCGGCGGTTGCCGAAGTGGTCGATGTCGTCCACTTCCACCGGGACCTCGACGCCGCCGGGGGCGGTCATGAGCTTGTCGCCCGCGTGCAGGCGCACCAGGTACTCGATGGTGTTGACGATGTCTTCCTTCGTCAAGACCGAACCGACGACCTGCTCGCCCAGGTGGATGCCGAGCTTCTTGTTGATCTTGTACCGGCCCACGCGCGCCAGGTCGTAGCGCTTCTCCTTGAAGAACAGGTTCTCCAACAGGGTCTGCGCGGACTCCTTCGTCGGCGGCTCGCCCGGACGCAGCTTGCGGTAGATGTCCAGCAGCGCCTCGTCCTGACCGGCGGTGTTGTCCTTCTCCAGGGTCGACATCATGATCTCGGAGAAGCCGAAGCGCTCGACGATCTCCTCGGTGGTCCACCCCAGCGCCTTGAGCAGCACGGTGACCGGCTGGCGGCGCTTGCGGTCGATGCGCACACCCACGGTGTCGCGCTTGTCCACATCGAACTCCAGCCACGCGCCACGGCTCGGGATGACCCGCACACTGTGCAAGTCCTTCTCCGTGCCCTTGTCGACACTGTGGTCGAAATAGACACCCGGCGAACGCACCAACTGCGACACCACGACCCGCTCGGTGCCGTTGATGATGAACGTGCCCTTATCGGTCATCATCGGGAAATCACCCATGAAGACCGTCTGGCTCTTGATCTCACCGGTGTTGTTGTTGATGAACTCCGCCGTCACGAACAACGGAGCCGCATACGTCATGTCCTTGTCCTTGCACTCATCGATCGAGGCCTTGACCTCTTCGAAGCGCGGATCGGAGAAGGACAGGGACATGGAGCCGGAGAAGTCCTCGATCGGAGAAAGCTCCTCGAGTACCTCCTCGAGGCCACCGACTAGGCCGACGTCGCCGCGAGCCGCCGCGCGCTCACGCCAATCCGGCGAACCGATCAGCCAAGCGAACGATTCCGTTTGTAGATCGAGAAGCCCGGGCACCTCCAAGGGTTCACGGATCTTCGCGAAAGACACCCGCAACGGGGCTCCGGGGATTCCGGCAACTGCCTTGGTCTGGGTGGAGACTGCCAAGATGCGTCCTTCCAGCACCTCATGCGCGTCGCGTGGTGGTCCGCGACCGTCGCTTGTCTGCTACGAATTCCGCTGGTTACTACCCGAACGAAACTCGAACAGGCAACAACGGAAGTAACACCGGAAGGGTGAACTTACGTGTGCAAATCGAGGTATGGACAGGAGGCAGCCAGCGCAACGTCCAAACCTACACCCAAGTACACGGGGGTGTCAAAGTACCACCCGTGTGATCGTCCGCATGGCTGCCGCGCCGGGCCGAATCCGCTGGCTGCGTCCTGACCCACGGTGCACTGGAAGCCACTGTGACAGCTGCCGCTGTTGTGAATAGCGTGACGGTTCGGGCGAAACTCGTCAAGTGGCAGGCCCGGCCGGGGTGCCGGCGAGATCGCCTGCCGCGCTGCGTCATCCCGGCCGATGTGGTAGCCGTTACTGGTCCACGATGTCGCTGGCCAGCCAGCGACCGCCCACCTTCTGCATGTGCAGGACAACCGGGCCCGAGACGCTCTGCTGCGCCACGCCGTCCTTGGTGGCGCTCACCACCAGATTGACGATCAACTCGGCGCGATCGTCGGTGAGCAATGTCACAGCAATCGGATCGGCTTTCGCGTCGGCACTGGTCTGCGCCTGCTTGACCGCCGAAATGGTGGTGTCGGCGTACTTGTCCAGATCGGCGAGCATCTTCCCGGTGAGCACCTGCTTCGCGGTGTCCCGATAGCCGTCGATCTTCTTCACGTCATAGGCGTAGACGGTCCGCAGCGCGTTGTCGGCGGCCGCGCGCACCTCTTGGGTGGCCTCGTTGTCCACGTAGGCCTGATTCGACGTGTCCACGCCGGGCTGTTGCGCGGCGAGCCACGCGAAACCCCCGAGTAGGAGCGCGGCGATCAGCAGGGCCGCGCTGACGCCCCAGCGCGGCCGTCCGGTCGTGCGCCGCGGACGGTCCTTGCCGCGCGAGATGATCTCGCGCCATCGAGAGGCACCCGCAGGGGTTTGTTCGGCGCGGGGGTTATCCGATTCCGCGGCGGGCCGGGAAACGCCCGCCACACGCGGTTTGCGGGCTTGTGCGGGCCGTTCGGTGCGCGAGGACGCGGTACGGGGCGGTTCCGCGCCGGGCCTGCGCTTGGAGGTGACCCGGTTGACCGGTCGGCGAGACGTCATGGGTGTCCTCCTACGATCCCGGCTTCGGCGCGGCGGGCGGCTGGTCGGCCGCGGGCGCGGTCGGCCGCCCGGCGGGCCCGCCGCTCAGCAACACCGGCTGGCTGAGCGAGGAGATCTGCTCGGCCTTCCAGACCTCGCCGTCCTTGGCCAGGTCCACGGTCCAGGTGTAGCGGTAGTCGGCGGGCGGCTTGTCCTTGCCCTTCTCGGTGACCTGCAGCACGACCAGCGCCGACGCCTTGTCCTCCTCGCTGTTGAGCGAGGTGAGCGCGGAGCCGAGCACCTTCGAGGTCATCCCGACCCCACTCTGCTGCGCCATCTGCTCCGCCTGGTCCTTGTTCTTCGTGGCCGAGTCCAGCAACGCTCCGGTCATCGAGGACCGGGCCAGCGCCAGCGAGCCGGGCACGTCGTCCAGGTTCATCGAGGTCATGTTGAGCGCGGCTTGGCGCGCGGCGTCCAGGGCGGTGTCCCTGGCCTCGGCGCGCGGGCCGTCGGTGAACGCGGCCCGTACCCAGCCCGCGCCGAACCATGCGGCGCCGACCAGAGCGATGACCAGCAGCACGGCCGAGCAGACGAGGACCACCCGGCTGAGCACGGACGCACCACCGAGGCGAGCGGACTCGGCGCCTGCCCGGTCGGTGACTTTCCGATCACCGGCGTCGGATTGCGCCGTGGGCGTTTCCGCCGCTGTCGTCACGGTGTCCGGCGCGTCCGGCGCCGCCGCATCGGACCGTTTGGTCAGATCGGCGGTCACGACAGCGCCTCGCCGTCGGTCGGCTCGGTCGCGCTCCACGGCATGCCCGTGGTTCGCTCGCTCCAGTCACTCACGCGAGACACCCTAACGTCATTGCTCCTGGTCACCGCTTCGGCGTGACCCCCAGCAGGGTCGACAACTGCACGGCCACCGGAGTCAGGTTCAGCTTTTCCGGATCGGTTTTGGGGTTGGAGTCCCAGGGCTGGACGATGGCCGGATCGGCGAGATCGGCTCGTTCGCCACCCCGGACGGCGGTCGGATTACCGAACGGCACAAGACATTTGGCGTCCTTGTTGAACGGGAACTCGTCGCGCGTGTCGTCGAAGTTCGGGTTCTGCGCCTTCATCTGTTCGAGAATCCGATGCGTGCCCTCGTAGCCCACCGTACAGGCGGGCGGATTGTTGGTCTCGAGCACCAGGCCGAAGTGACTGGTCCCGTCGCCGGGCGCGGTCGAGGAACCGCCGATCGACAGCTGCGGGAGCATCTGCAGCAACGGCTTGATCGCATAGAACTTCGGTGAGATCGCCTGCAACAACAGCCGCAGATTGGACAAATCCTGGGTGAGCGAGCCGCCGCTCTGCTCGAGCAGCGCGCCGATCTGCTCGCCCGCGTCGGTTCCGGTGCCGATGAGCCTGCGCACGTCGGGGTCGCTGGAGCGCAACTGGGCGGTGAGCTTGTCCAGGCCGTCGCTGAATTCGCGGATTTGCGCGGACTGCTCGGCCTGCGTGCCGAGGGCGACCCTGCCGTCGCGGACCAGCTGGATGGTCTGCGGCAGCGTCTGATGGAAGGTCTCGGTGAATTTGTTCAGCGAGTCGATCAGCACCTGCAGATCGTCGCCCTTGCCGTCGAACGCCTTGCCCAGTTCGCGCACCGTCGTGTTGAGCGCTGTCAGGTCCACCGAGCTGGCGAAGGTGTCCACGCTGGACACCAGTTGCTCGACCGACACCGGCAGGGTCGCCGAGGTGATCACCGAGTTGTCCCGCAGGAACGGGCCTGCGTCCGAATCGGGCTGCAGATCCACGTACTGCTCACCGATCGCGGACCGGTTGGCCACCACGGCTTTTGCCGACGCCGGGATCTTCGGCGCGCTCGAGTCGATGACGAGATTCATCACCACGCCCTCACCGGTGAGTTCCAGCTCGCCGACCCGGCCGACCGGGACGCCGCGGTAGGTCACCTCGGCGCCTTTGTAGATGCCGCCGGTCTGCGCCGCGCGCAGCTTCACCGTGTACTGGTTGAGCCCGAACATGTGGTCGAGCCGGATGTACTTGCCGCCCACGTACACGACGCCGAGCACCGCGATGACCACGAACGCGATGAGCTGCCACCGCACCAGACGTGTCATCGCGGACCACTCCCTACGCCGAGTTGCTCGAGAATCGCCCCGACCGGACCTGGCACGCCTGGCGCGGGCGGCTGCGCCATCAGCGGCGGCAGCGGCAGGATCGACACCGTAGGCCAGCCCGGCCGCGGACCGTTGCCGTTGTAGTACGGGTTGGTCGGGTTCACCGGCACCGGCGGACCGACCGGCGGGATGTACACCGGATCGGGTTTGCCCACACCCAGGTTGCTGAGCGTGACGCCGATCTGCTGGTCGACCGACAACCACGTGTTCACACTGCCGCCGAAGGTGCTCTCCAGCGCCGAATCGGGGAACGGGTAGGTCGGGATCAAGGGAACCGCGGTGACCAGATCCGGCGCAGACCGGCCGAGTTCCTGCAGCGTGGGCCGCAGCGAGGTCAGGTCGCGGATCAGGTCGTCCTTCGCGGTGTTCAGCACGTCGAAGCCTGCCTCGCCGAGCCGGTCCAACTGCGCGAGCAGGGCGACCAGTTGCGGGCGCTGCTCTTCCAGGATCTTGATGCCCTTGGGCAGTTCGTCGAGGATCTTGCCGATCTGATCGGTCTGCTTGCTCACCCGGCTGCTGAGCACGTCGAGACCGTCCAGCGCCCGGGTGATGTCGTCCACCTGCTGGTTCAGGCCGTCGATCAGCGTGTTCGCCTGCTCGATCAACGAGCGCACCCGGCCCTCGCGGCCGCCGAGGGTCTTGTTCAACTCGGTGACGATCGGCTGCAACTGCGCGACGCCACCGCCGTTGAGCAGCAGCGACAGCGCGCCGAGCACTTGCTCCACCTCGGTGGCGTGCCGGGTGCGGTCGACCGGGATGACCGAGCCGTCGGCCAGCCGGGTGGACTCCGGCTCGGCGGCGGGTTTGGAGAGCTCGATGAACTTCTCGCCGAGCAGGTTCGATTGCCGGACCTCGGCCCGCGCGTTCGCGGGCAGGTTCACCGACGAGTTGACCACCGTGCGCACCGTGGCGGTCCACTGGTCCTTGCCGATGCTGATCTTCTCGACCCGGCCGACCGGCACGCCCTCGACCTTGACCGCCGACTGCGGCACGAGGTCGAGGACATCGTCGAACTGGATGTCGATGTGCATCGGATGCTCGCCCACGTCGGCGCCGCCGGGCAGGGGCACGCTGTAGATGCCGTCGGAGGCGCACGATGTGATCAGCGCGCCGGTCAGGCCCAACGCCAGCGCCGCGCCGAAACCGCGTACGAGCGAACGGATTCGAGTGCTCATCGCGCCCCTCCCTGCGACGGCGGAAGCCGGTCCGACGGCGTGCCGGGCACGGTGCCCGGCACCGGATCGCGCTGCTGGTTCTCGCCGCTGAGGATGCCGAACGGCAGGTTCAGCGTCGGGGTCTGCACCCCGGAGGTGATCTGGTCGGTGATCTCCTTGCAGTGGTCGAGGATCGGCCGCATCTGCCTGCCGAGCGCCTCGAACTTGGGATCGCCGGGCATCAGCTTGGACAGGTCGAGCATCTTGCACACCACGCCGAACGGGTCCTGCAGTTCGGGGAAGTTCGCGCGCATGTCGAGGGTGCCCGATTCGGCGTTGTGCACGTTGATCAGGTTGCTCAACGCCAGCGGCAGGACCGGCAGCAGGGCGGCAACGTCGTTGCGCTGATCCGACAGCGTCTTGGTGAGCTGGGTCAGTTTGTCGGCGTTGCTCGCGATCAGGTCCCGGTTGTCGTCGATGAAGCGGGCGACGTCACCCAGCGCGATCGACAGCAGATTCAGTGCCGCGCCGAGATTCTGCCGCTCGTCGGCGAGAAAGGACGACAGGTCGGCCAGCTGGGTGTTGAACTGCCGGACCTGCTGGTCGTTCTGGGCCAGCATGGTGATGAAGGCCTGCAGGTTCTTGACCGTGTCGAAGATGTCGCCGCGGGCGTCCGACAGGTATCGCGCCGCCCTGGACAGCTGGGTGAGGCTGTTGGCCAGCGCCTCGCCATTGCCCGACAGGTTCGCCGCGCCGGTGCGCACCAGCTCGTTCACCGCTCCCTCGGCGTTGGCGCCGTTGGGCCCCAGCGCGTCGGAGAGTTCGGTGATGCTCTTGTACAGCTGGTCGACTTCCACCGGCGTGGCCGTGCGCTCGCGCGGAATGGTCGCGTTCCGCGCCATCTTCGGGCCGCCGGTGTAGGCCGGGGTGAGCTGGATGTAGCGATCCGACACGATGGACGGCGTGATCTGCGCGGCTCGCGCGTCCGCGGGCACGTCGTACTTGCGATCCACACTCATCACGATCTTGACCTGATCGCCCTGCGGCTCCACCGAAGCGACCGAGCCGACCGGAACGCCGAGAACGCGCACGTCCGAGCCCTCGTAGATGCCGACCGAGCGATCGAAGTAGGCGGTGATCTTGGTTGTGGTCAGCCGGTCGAACAGCCACCACAGCACCACCGCCACCAGCACGGCCAGCACGACGACCAGCGCGATGCCGACCTTTGCGCCACGGCTGGAGCCGCGCACCGCGCCGACCGGATCGCTACGCCAGTTGTCCGCCACGTCAGTTACCTCCCAAGGTGCGGATCGGCTGACGGTAGCCGGGGATTTCGGGCAGTGCGGGCGGCACCACGTTGACGATCACCGCGTCGAACCAGCGCCCGGTGCCGAGCACGCTGGCGTAGAGGCTGTAGAACGGCGCCGCGAGTTCCAGCGTCTTCGAGACGTTCTGCTGGTTGTCGTTGAGCAGGTCGATGGCGGCGCGCAGATTCTTCAGCGCGGGCCCGATCTGCTCCTCGTTGTCGTGCACGAGCGCGCTCAGCTCCGCGGAGACCGTCTTGGCGCCCGACAGCAACTGCCTGATGGACTGCTGGCGGACGTTCAGTTCGGCGAGCAACTGGCCGCCGTTGGCGAGCAGCCGCTCGAACTGGGCGTTGCGGTCGGCGAGTATCTGCGTGGTCTGCCTGGTCGCGGCGAACAGCTTCTTCAACTCCTGATCGCGCTTGGCCAGCGTCTCCGACAGCCGGGCGACGCCGTCGATGGAGCCGCGGATCTCCGGCGGCGTCGTCTCGAAGGCGTCCGACAGCACCTGCATGCTCTTGGCCAGCTGCGTGGTGTCGATCTGATCGATGGTGCGCGCGGCGTCGGTGAACGCGTCCACCACGTCGTACGGGGAGACCGTGCGCGAGAGCGGGATCCGTGAACTGGGATCGGCCGGCTTCGAGCCTCGCGGATCGAGTGCGAGGTACTTCTGGCCGAGCAGCGTCTTGATCTGAATGGACGCGGTGGTGTCGTTGCCGATCCAGGTGTCCTTGGTGCGGAAGTCCACGAGCACCCGGTCACCGTCGAGCCGGACGTCGGACACCGACCCGACCTTGACGCCGGCCACCCGGACCTCGTTGCCCTTCTTCAGGCCCGCCGCCTCACGGAATTCCGCGGTGTACTTGGTCCCCGCGCCGATGATCGGCAGCTGATCCAGGAAGAACGCCGACACCGTCACCAACAGCACCACGGCGAGGCCGAGCGCGCCCAGGAACGCCGGGCTGCGCTTGCCGAGCAGAATGCGATCATCCATCAGCGAGCCTTCCCGTGGCAGCGCGGCGCGGCGTTGGTGTACAGCGGCTGGTTGATCGTCGGCAGTCCTGCGGGCAGGTTGAGCTGCGGCGCGTCGACGGCGCCCGGCCCGACGACGATGTCGATGCCGCACAGATAGAACTGGAACCAGGAGCCGTAACTCGCGGCGCGCCCGAGCTTCTCCATCTTGAGCGGCAGGTTGGTCAGCGCTTCGTTCACCTCGTCCTGGCGCTCGTCGAGCGTGCCGGTCAACTGGCTCAGACCCGCGATCGACCCTTGCAGGGTCGGACGCACCGGGACGAGCAGGTCGGAGGTCGCCGAGGTCAGGTTGGCCAGCGAGGTCACCGAACGGCCGATCGTGTCGCGATTGGCGTTGAGGCCGCTGATCAACGCTTCGGTGTTCACGATCAACTGATCGAACTGGTCGTCACGCTGATTGACGGTGTCCAGCACGGCGGTCAAATTGCGGGTCAGCTCACCGATCACGGCGTCCTTGTCGGCGATCTTGTTGGTCAGGTTCGCCGTGGTCGCGACGAGATCGTGGATCGTGCCCTGCTCACCCTGGAAGACCTGGATGATCTCGAAGGAGAGCTTGTTCACGTCGTCGGCGGTCAGCGTACGGAACAGCGGCCGGAAACCGTTGAACAGCGTCGTCAGGTTCAGCGCGGGCCTGGTGTGCTCCAGCGGGATGGTGCTGCCCTTGTTCAGCTTCCGTCCCTGCTCCCCGGTCCCCTGCTCCAGCGCGATGTAGCGCTGGCCGACCAGGTTGCGGTACTTGATCGTCGCGGTGGTCGACGCGGGCAGCCAGTCCCGGTCGGTGAGGTCGAATTTCACCTCGGCCAGGCGCTTGTCGACGATCGAGACAGCGGTGACCTTGCCGACCCGCACGCCCGCGATGCGGACCTCGTCGCCGGGATTGAGCGAGGTGACGTCGGTGAACCTGGCCTTGAAATGCGTGCCGCCGCCGCTGTAGTTGGCGATCGACAACGCGAGCACGGTGGTCACGAACAAGGTCACCACGACGAAGATGACCAGCTTGGTCAACGGCCCGCCCAGGCCGCGCAGTTGCTGCTTCATCGCACGCTCACCTCGCTTCCGCGGAACGCGGGCGCGCCGACCCTGGTCACCCAGCCAGGCACCTGATCCGGGGCGACACCGTTGGCCGCGCCGTAGATCGCGCCGAGCGACTGCTGCTCCATGGGGGAACCGGCGATCGTCGGCATCTTGCTCGCCGGGTGGACGCCGAACTGCGGCGGCTCCAGATGACCGGTCTGCTGGTCACCCGGGTTACGACTCGGGACGGCGTAGGAGCCGTCGTTGTTCGGGCCGCCGGTGTACTGGCCGGGATCGACGCCCAACGGCATCTCGGGGATGCACCACGGCCCCCTGGTGTCCAGCCAGCGCGGTTCGTCCTGGTTGGGCAGGTATTTGCCGCGGGTGTTGGTCAGCTCGATGGTCACTCGGGAACCCGGGTTGTCGGTGCCCTTGCCGAAGATCCGGTCGATGCGCGGCTTCAGCTGCGCGAAGTTCGCCAGCGCGCAGGCGTAGTTCGGCGAGTAGTAGGCCAGCTGCTCCAGCGCGGGACGGGAGTCGGCCGCCACGTCGACGATGTTGTCGCGGTTGGCGAGCAGGAACTCGGTGGTGGTGGCCGAGGTCGGCGTCAGCGTCGCGTACAGGGCATCGATGTCGGTGCGCCGCTGCACGATCGTGGCGTTGGTGGTACGCAGGTTGTCCAGGGCCTGGATCAGCTGCGGCGCCGCGTCGGAGTAGGTGGCCGCCACCTCGGCGAAACTGCGCAGGTCGGCCCGCAGGTCCGGAAGCACCACGTTGACCTGGCGGAAGATGTCGTCGAGCTTGTCCAAGGTCTGGCCGAGCGCGGTGCCCTGCCCGGACAGCGCCTGGGACAGCGCGCCCAACGTGGCCGCGAGATCCTGCGGCGGGATGGCCTGGAGCAAGGGCAGCACATCGTCGAGCAATTTGCTCAACTCGATGGCGTTGCCGCTGACGTCCTGGTGCAGCGTGACGCCGTCGGTCAGATGCTGGGGGCTCGGCTGCTCCGGGATCACCAGGTCCACGTAGCGCTCGCCGAACAGCGTCTTGGGCAGCAGGCGCGCGGTCGCGTTGACGGGAATCTGCTGCGCCTTGTCCGGATTGATGGCCAGGTTCAAGGTCACCTCGCCGCCTTCGGAACTGCTCGAGCGCACCTCGCCGACCGTGATGCCACGTACCTTCACGTCCGCGTTGCGAGTCAGCGCGTTGCCCACGCTGTCGGTGATCAGATCGACGTCCACCGTCTTCACGAATTGCTTGTTGTAGATCGCGATGGTGGTCCACAGGAACAACGCGACCACGACGAAGAACGCGATCCCCAGCGCCCGAGTACGTAGCTTCGCGGTGGAGCGCCAGGTTTGGGTGCGGCTCATCCGGCCACCCGCACCGTGGTGGTGGTGCCCCAGATCGCGAGGCTGAGGAAGAAGTCGAGCACGTTCACCAGGACGATCGCGGCGCGGACCGCGCGGCCGACCGCGACGCCGACGCCGGCGGGGCCGCCGGTGGCGTGGAACCCGTAGTAGCAGTGCACCATGATGATCACGAACGCGAAGACCAGCACTTTGAGGAACGAATAGAGCACGTCCTCCGGTGGCAGGAACAAACTGAAGTAATGGTCGTAGGACCCGCTGGACTGCCCGTTGAACCAGATGCTGATCGTCCGCGACGCGATGAACGTGCCGAGCAACCCGACGATGTAGAGCGGGATCACCGCGAGGAACCCGGCGATCACGCGGCTGGTCACCAGGAACGGCACGCTGGGTACCGCCATCACCTCGAGCGCGTCGATCTCCTCGGAGATCCGCATGGCGCCGAGCTGCGCGGTGAAACCGCAACCGACCGTCGCCGAGAGCGCGAGCGCGGCGACCAGTGGCGCGATCTCACGGGTGTTGATGTAGGCGGTGAGGAAGCCGGTGAGCACCGAGCTACCGAGCGCGTCGAGGGCCTTGAAGCCCTGCAGGCCGACGACGACGCCGACGGAGCCGGACATGAACACGATGACGCCGATGGTGCCGCCGATCACCGCCAGTGCGCCGGTGCCGAAGGTGACCTCGGCGAGCAGCCGCATGACTTCCTTGCGGTAGTGCACCGCGGTCCGCGGGATCCATGCGATGGCCCGCGAGTAGAACGACATCTGCTCGCCCGCGCGATCGATGACGTTGAGCGGCATACGAGCGACTTCACCCACCCGGCGCATGGACTTGGCGACCGGGGTTCGGTATGACGTGGCCATCTGTCAGGCACCCTTGGCGGGGACGACCTGTAGGTACACCATGGTCAGGATGAGGTTCACGAAGAACAGCACCATGAACGTGATCACCACGGATTGGTTCACCGCGTCACCGACTCCTTTCGGGCCCCCCTTGGGATGCAGCCCTTTGTACGCGGCGATGACGCCGGCGAGCAGACCGAATACCGCCGCCTTGATCTCACCGATCCACAGGTCCGGCAGCTGAGCGAGGGCGGAGAACGACGCCAGGTAGGCGCCGGGAGTGCCGCCCTGCAGCAGGACGTTGAAGAAGTACCCGCCCGCGATGCCGACAACCGACACCAGTCCGTTGAGCAGCAGCGCGACCAGCATCATGCCGAGTACGCGCGGCACCACCAACTTTCGCACCGGATCGATGCCGAGCACCTCCATCGCGTCGATCTCCTCGCGGATGGTCCGCGAGCCGAGATCGGCGGCCACCGCCGACCCGGCCGCGCCCGCGATGATCAGGGCCGTCACGACGGGAGCCGCCTGCTGGACGGTTGCCAGCACACTGGTCGCGCCGGTGAAGGATTCCGCGCCGAGCTGCTTGATCAACGAGCCGGTCTGCAATGCCACGACCGCGCCGAACGGAATCGCGACCAGCGCGCTGGGCAGGATCGAGACACTCGCGATGAACCACGACTGCTCGATGAACTCCCGCCACTCGAAGGGGCGGCGGAAAGTCTTTCGCAAAACGTCCAGGAGCAGCGCAAAGATGTTGCCGGCCTGGGCAAACCCCGACTCCAGGGGAGTTCGCAATCGCGCCAGGGTCGAATTCACGATCGCAGATGTTACCCGTTAGTTGTGTTGTGTCGCACGGTGGTGTCGAAAGCACCACCTTGATAATTAGCCAGGTCGCCGCTGTTGTATGCCATCACCTGCGTATCGTCGTTGTCGTCAAGTGATTCACGGATCGCGACCTGCGCGGCATGCGGCAGCGTATGCATGATCTCGCGCACCCGCTCCTTCCGCCGCAACACCGCCTGACGCACCGGCATCCCCGGAGTCGCGCGCATCTGCGGAATGATCCCCTCGACCTCCTCCGCGCCACCGTGATGATGCCCGGCGTCCACCAACGCCTGCTCGCGCGCCATCTGCGCCTCGTCCTTCTCCTCCGACATACCGATCGGCCCGATCATCCGCCCGTTGAGGAACTGCTTGACCACCGGCTCCTCCGAGGTCAACAACACCTCCCGCGGACCGAACATCACCAACTGACGACGGAACAACATCCCGATATTGTCCGGCACCGTCCGCGCCAGATTGATGTTGTGGGTCACGATCAGAATCGTCGCGTCGATCTGCGCGTTGATATCGATCAACAACTGCGACAGATACGAGGTACGCACCGGATCCAGACCCGAGTCCGGCTCATCCACCAGAATGATCTGCGGATCCAACACCAACGCCCGCGCCAACCCCGCACGCTTCCGCATACCACCGGAGATCTCACCGGGAAGCTTGCCCTCTGCCCCGAGCAGACCGGTCAACTCCAGCTTCTCCATCACGATCTTCTTGATCTCGGATTCGCTCTTCTTCGTATGCTCCCGCAACGGGAACGCCACGTTGTCGAACAGGTTCATCGACCCGAACAACGCACCGTCCTGGAACAACACGCCGAACAACTTCCGGATCTCGTACAGCTCCTTGTTCGAACACGTCGTGATATCCGTGCCATCGATGAAGATCGAACCACGTTCCGGGCGCAGCAGACCGATCAGCGACTTCAAGAACACCGACTTACCGGTACCCGACGGCCCCAGCAACGCACTGACCTCACCCGAAGGCAACGTCAACGACACGTCCTGCCAAATGCGCTGGGAACCGAAAGACTTGGTCACACTCTCGGTCCTGACCTCGACGCCCACGCCAACCTCCACAAATTCTCAGCGAGCTGCCCACCGGCGAACCGCGCGCTCGGTCATCGCGGTCCGTCACGTGTGGGTTCGGTCACTGTAACTCATGGGACAGATCGGGCACACCCCAACCTGACTGCGTAGTAACTCCGCAATCCTTTCGGTATCGGCGATAGCGGCGGGATTGCCAAAAACGCGAACGGGCGATCCCCAAAGGGGACCGCCCGTTCGGCGTGTTCGGTCGTGAATTACTTGACCGAGACCTTGGCGCCGGCCTCTTCCAGCTTCGCCTTGGCGGCCTCGGCGGCATCCTTGGCGACCTTCTCCAGGATCGGCTTCGGGGCGCTCTCGACCAGGTCCTTGGCTTCCTTCAGGCCCAGGCCGGAGACGATCTCACGGACCACCTTGATGACCTGGATCTTCTTGTCGCCCGCACCCTCGAGGATGACGTCGAACTCGTCCTGCTCCTCAGCGGCCTCGGCCGGAGCGGCGGCACCGCCGACGGCGGCGACGGCGACCGGAGCAGCCGCGGTGACCTCGAACTTCTCCTCGAACTTCTTCACGAAGTCCGACAGCTCGAGCAGGGTCATGTTGCCGAAGGTCTCGAGCAGTTCGTCAACGTTGGCCATTGTTGTGTTCCTTTCGGTAGTTGATGTCTATGCGGGCGAGTCGTGCCGCACGGGTCTTACTCGGCGGCCGGTGCGCCTTCTTCGGCCTGCTTCTTCTCCTGCAGCGCGGCGGCCAGGCGGGCCACCTGCGAGGCGGGAGCGTTGAACAGACCGGCGGCCTTGGTGAGGTTGCCCTTGAGCGCGCCCGCCAGCTTGGCCAGCAGCACCTCGCGGGTTTCCAGGTCGGCGATCCGCTCGACCTCGGACACGGACAGCGGAGCGCCGTCCATGTAGCCGCCCTTGATGATGAGCGCCTTGTTGTCCTTCGCGAAGGTCTTCAGGGCCTTGGCCGCGTTGACCGGCTCACCCGTGATGAAGGTGATCGCGGTCGGCCCGACGAACAGTTCGTCGAGACCTTCCACGCCCGCCTCGGCGGCGGCACGCTTGACCAGGGTGTTCTTGGCGACGGAGTACGTGGCGTCGGCGCCGAGCGCGCGCCGCAGCTCGGTGAGCTTGCCGACCGACAGGCCACGGTATTCCGTGACGACGGTGGCCGTCGAGCTCTTGAACTGCTCCGCGATCTCCTCGACCGCGGTGACCTTCTCGGGTTTTGCCATACTTCGCCTCCTCTCTGATTGGTCGGTTCGTATACGCGAACTACCGATCAGGGGACGGCGACAAAACAAACGCCCCGAACGCAGAGCGTTCCGGGGCGCAACAGAAAACCGATCCGGTGCGTATCCGGATCAATTCCCAGCCTCGGCTCTCCCTGCGTGGGCCGCCGGCAATGTCGCCGGACCTTCGACCGAACCCATACGGGATCGGCGACCAACGGTCTTCGGTAGAACGGATTGGGTAGCGATCGAACTCGTCGATAACTGACTTCCAATGTACCTGCATGGGTTCCCATCTGCCAAAACGGGCCCCGGCAGACGTCCGATCGCAACCACTCGGCCGTCGAATCGTTGTGCCGCGACTCACTTTTCCGCGGTGCACACCCGTGCGCCGCCTGGAATGCGATGCCGCGGTCCGCGTCGGCGAGTGGTGTTTCTCACGAAGTCGCGGTCGCGGCATGCCGCGCGAGACCGCGCAACACGGCCGTGGCGCCGGACCGGAATTCAGGGTCGGCGACCAGTCCGTCCGGGCCGACGCCCTCGCGCGGCACGGGGAGTCGTCGGCAGGCATCCGGATCGATGTCGGCTCCGACGTAACCCAGCACGCTGCGCAGTGTGGCGGTCGCGCCGTCACCGCGACCCACCGGCGCGACCGTGATCCAAGCGACCGGCTTGCCGTAGAGATCACCGGCGCCAACCGTCCAGTCCAGCAGGTTCTTCAAACTGCCCGGCAAAGTGCCCGCGTATTCAGGCGTGGAGAACAGCACGGCGTCGGCGCGCGAAAGTTGTTCGCGGAGCGCGACTACCGCGGGATGAGCGGTGCCGTCGTCGTCCGGAGCGAAAGCGGGCAGGTCCGCGAGCCCGTCGTACCAGACGGTTTCGACACCGTCCGGGGCCATCGCCGAGACGGTTCGTAGTGCGGCGGAATTGGTGGAGGCGGCGCGAGTACTACCGGAGATCAACAGAACGACGGTCACATCCACCCCAACCACGCCGTCGGGCGGATTAGTCCTCGAACGCGCAACGGCGGGAACGCACAATGCGTTCCCGCCGTTGCCGCGGCTCGCTGCTGCTTACGCGTCCTCTTCCAAGAGGTTGCGGGTGCGGTTCGGGTCCACCGGGATGCCCGGTCCGGTGTTCGTCGAGACCGTCACCTTCTTGACGTAGCGGCCCTTGGCGGTCGACGGCTTGGCCCGCAGGATCTCGTCCAGCGCGGCGCCGTAGTTCTCCACCAGCTTGCTGTCGTCGAAGGACGCCTTGCCGATGACGAAGTGCAGGTTGGCCTGCTTGTCGACACGGAAGTTGATCTTGCCGCCCTTGATGTCGTTGACGGCCTTGGTCACATCGGTGGTGACCGTGCCCGTCTTCGGGTTCGGCATCAGGCCACGCGGGCCGAGGACACGCGCGATCCGGCCGACCTTGGCCATCTGGTCCGGGGTGGCGATCGCGGCGTCGAAGTCCAGCCAGCCGCCCTGGATCCGCTCGATCAGGTCCTCGGCGCCGACGGCATCGGCGCCCGCGGCCTCGGCCTCGGCGGCCTTCTCGCCCGCGGCGAACACGATGACGCGGGCGGTCTTACCGGTGCCGTGCGGCAGGTTGACCGTGCCGCGGACCATCTGGTCCGCCTTGCGGGGATCCACACCGAGACGCACGGCGACCTCGACGGTCGCGTCGGTCTTGGTGGTGGCGGTCTCCTTCGCCAGGCGCGCGGCGGCCAGCGGGGAGTAGAGCTTGGTGCGATCGACCTTCTCGGCCGCGGCGAGGTACGCCTTGCTTCGTTTTGCCATGATTCTCTGTCCTTGTTGGTAGTTCAGACGTGGTTATCGGGCCTGGCCGGCCCTCCCACCGGGGAGCGGTTCCGCTCAGCCCTCGACGGTGATGCCCATCGAACGCGCGGTGCCCGCGATGATCTTGGCCGCCTGCTCGAGGTCGTTGGCGTTCAGATCTTCCTGCTTGGTCTTGGCGATCTCGCGCACCTGGTCCATGGTCACCTTGGCGACCTTGTTGCGGTGCGGCTCCGCCGAGCCCTTCTGCACGCCTGCGGCCTTGAGCAGCAGCTTGGCGGCGGGCGGGGTCTTCAGCTTGAAGTCGAACGACCGGTCCTCGTACACCGAGATCTCGACCGGGATGACGTTGCCGCGCTGCGACTCGGTCGCGGCGTTGTACGCCTTGCAGAACTCCATGATGTTGACGCCGTGCTGACCGAGCGCCGGGCCGACCGGAGGGGCCGGGTTCGCCTGGCCGGCCTGGATCTGAAGCTTGATGATCCCGGCGAGCTTCTTCTTCTTGGGGGGCATCTTTCTTTCCTAGGTGTTGGTGTCCCTTGCTCTTTGCAAGTCTGGTGTTGCGATCCTCGCCCGGGGCCGGATTCACCCGGCCGCCGACAGAGCTGGTCTAGATCTTCGCGACCTGGGTGAACGCCAGCTCGACCGGGGTCTCGCGGCCGAAGATCGACACGAGCACCTTCAGCTTCTGCTGCTCGGCGTTCACCTCGGAGATGCTGGCGGGCAGCGTCGCGAACGGGCCGTCCATGACGGTCACCGACTCGCCGACCTCGAAGTCGACCTCGATGACCGGCTTCGGCGCGATCTCGCCGCCCGCGGTCTCTGGAGTCGCCGCAGCGGCTGCGGCGGCGGGCTTCTTCTGCTGCTGTGCGGCCGGAACGAGGAACTTCACCACGTCATCGATGGACAGCGGCGACGGGCGCGAAGTGGCGCCGACGAAACCCGTGACGCCGGGGGTGTTGCGCACCGCGCCCCACGACTCGTCGTTCAGCTCCATGCGGACCAGGATGTAACCGGGCAGCACCTTGCGGTTGACGTGCTTGCGCTGCCCGTTCTTGATCTCGGTGACCTCTTCGGTGGGCACCTCCACCTGGAAGATGTAGTCCTCCAGGTCCAGGTTCTGCACGCGGGTCTCGAGGTTGGCCTTCACCTTGTTCTCGTAACCGGCGTAGGAGTGGATGACGTACCACTCGCCGGGAGCGCGCCGCAGCGCCGCCTTCATCTCGGCGACCGGGTCGGCGGGCTCGGCGTCGACGGCGGCGGCAGGGGCGGACTCAGCGGGCTCCGATTCCTCGACCGCGGGCTCGTCGGTCGCGAACTCCTCGACGGAGTCGGTGGGCTCGGCCACCGTGTCGTCGGCCGGGAACTTGTCGTGTGTGTCGTTCTCCGGGGTGCTCACTGGGGCACTCGCTTCCTGTGTCGTCACGTACATCCTCTGCGTGCCGGGCCGGGCGCGCGGCGAAATCACTCCACCCGTCTCCGCCCGGGATCGGCTACCGGCGTCGGCGTCGTTCAGCTAGCCGAACAGCCAGTTGACACCCTTGATGAACGCCAGATCCAACCCGCTGATGAACGCGACCATGAAAATCACGAACACCAGAACAACGCTCGTATAGGTGACCATCTGCTTCCGGTTGGGCCAGATCACCTTGCGCAGTTCCGCGATGACCTCACGCAGGAACTTGAGCAAACGCTTGAACGGATTACCCGACTTCTTGCGTTCGGCCCGATCGGTCGCCTTGGTTGCCTTCCGCGACGGACGGTCGAGCGTGGCGATAGCGCCCGTGTCGACCTCCGAAGACCCGGCACGGGTCCGCCGCGCGGACCGCTTTCCGCTCGGCCGTGTCGCTGCGGCGGTGTCGTCGCCTTCGTGGGCGGCATGTGCGCCGCGGCGAGTGTCCCGCTCGTCGCTCACGCCTTCTCCTCGCTGAGCTCGGTGCCGTCGTGCGCGATGCGCGCTGTGCCAATGGCTCGCTCGCTACGCTCGCTCACGTCGATCCTCTCTCGTCGCTGGCATCCAGGGCAGGGGCGACAGGACTTGAACCTGCAACCTGCGGTTTTGGAGACCGCTGCTCTGCCAGTTGAGCTACGCCCCTTTGGTCGGACGGTGTTGACTGTCCAACCACTGTTCGATATTCAGTTGTGCCCTGGTGTCACACAACACGCGCGCCGCTCCGGCAGTTGCCGGCCCCGTCGGCGAATCCTCGCGGATCGCCTGGAACCAGCCCCTCAGAGCAGCGCGCAGCGGCTGGCGACCCCAGAAACCTGAGTGTACGTTACCGTCCGCGCCATTAGCCAATCCGGGTCGCTGTCCCTGGTCAGGCCAGCTGCACCGTCGCGGTGGCGCGGCCGAAGATCTTCTTCCCCGCCGCCTTCGCGACGATGGCCACGACCGCGGTCTTGGTCTCCGGATCGACCGACTTCACCTTACCGGTGTACTCGACTTCGGCGGCCTCGTCGGACCCGACGTAGACCGGGCTGGTGAAGCGGACGTTGTACTCCTTGATCGCGCCCGGGTCGCCCAGCCACGAGGTGACGAAACCGCCACCGAGGCCCATGGTCAGCATGCCGTGCGCGACCACGTTCTCCAGGCCGACCAGCTTCACGACCTCGTCGCTCCAGTGGATCGGGTTGGCGTCACCGGAGACGCCCGCGTAGTTCACCAGATCGCCGCGGGTGAGCCGGACGACGCGGGCGGGCAGCTCGTCACCCACCGAGACGTCCTCGAACCCGATGGCGTGCTTGGTGCGCACACCGTCCACGGGCGGCACGACCGGCGCGGGCGCCTGGGTCACCGCGAGCGAGCGCGGACGATGCCCCGGCGCGTCCTCGCCGATGCCGTGCATGAGCACGTTCCGGACGGCGGCGTTGAGGTTCGGGTCGATATCGCCGCCGCTGCGGCCGACGAGGGTGGTGTAAGTGGTGAGCACCAGTTCGTCGTTCTGCGCGGTGACGATGTTTTTGGTCACGATGATGTCGCCGCCGAATGCCTGCCGGAACGAGTGCAGGTGGACATCGCAGGTGAGCTGGTCGCCGACCTTGATCGGGCGATGGAACTCGAGGATCTGGTCGGTCTGCATGATCTGGCTGAGGTCGTAGCCGGTGACGACCTCTTCGAACAGTTTGCGCTGGGCGAGAATTCCGACCAGGGAGATGAAGGTAACCGGCGCGAGCAGGTTGTCGTACCCGTACTCCTGCGCCGCGTCCTCGTCCCAGTGCACCGGGTGGTAGTCCTGCACGGCGCGGGCGTATTCACGCACCTTCTCGCGGCCGACCTCGTAGTAGTCGTCGACGCGGTAGTGGTGACCGACCATCGCCGCGGCGTTCGCCGCGGGGTCGAGCGCCTCGCTCGTCTGGACCGCTTCGTCTGTACCGGTGTTGATTGTCACGGGAGGACTGTACCTATCTGACCCCGTCACCCGGAGTCTGTGGAGCGCTCACCACCGCACCCACACCGTGAAATGCGTCAGGGCCGGACAATTGTCCGGCCCTCGCGGTGCCACGGCCCGAGATACCGGGAGCGACTCCCGGCGCTACACCACGCGGTAGTTCACGCGTGGATGACTAGCGGGATTCGCGGTGCGCCCGGTGCGTGCCGCAGTTCGGGCAGAACTTCTTCAGCTCCAGGCGGTCCGGATCGTTGCGCCGGTTCTTCTTGGTGATGTAGTTGCGGTGCTTGCACTGCTCGCAGGCCAAGGTGATCTTTGGCCGGACATCGGTGGACTTCGCGGCCACGATATGCCTTCTTTCCGGTACCTGATGGGCTTGATCGGTTGTGGTAGCGATGGCCGGACTTGAACCGGCGACACAACGATTATGAGTCGTTTGCTCTACCGACTGAGCTACACCGCCACGGCGTCGCATTGCCATGGTGCCGAGCCCGCACTATCGGGAGCGATGCCGAGTCGGTCACCACCGGCAATCCGGCGAGCCCCCTAACGGAATCGAACCGTTGACCTTTTCCTTACCATGGAAACGCTCTGCCGACTGAGCTAAGGGGGCATGACTACTTCCGCACCGAGCCTCGAACACTCGACCTCAGCGCGGTGAAGTCTTGAACGAGGTTACACACTCACCGCTCCCACTACCAAACCGAGTGGTCAGAGGTACATTTTTCGCCCGCGCGGACACGGCGATGCACGCGTAGCCGGAGCTCGCACGCAAGCCAGCGCCGCTCCCGACCGCGTTGAGCGCGCAAACGACCACGCCGTGGAGCGCTGCGAGGAAGCCATCCGCGACCGCCCCCGCGCGTGAGCACAGAACTGCAGCGTCATCCGAGATACGCGCCGATCGAAATCGCCGACGTGAAGTGATCGAAATCGCCGCCACTCGGCAATCGATCGACGAACAGAGTGAGCGATCACAGGGCTGTCGGGTTCACACGCAATCCCACAATCAAACGAAACGCATGTGACCAACGCAACCACTGGAAGGGGGGTCCGGGGGGCGAAGCCCCGCCGGGCGGGGCGTGGGGGTTGCACCCCCACAAGACATTACGAAGCGAGCCCTGTACGCGCTTTCTGCGTACAGGGCTCGCCTAGTGAGCGGAGTGGCAGGTGTAGGATTCGAACCTACGTAGGCTTTCACCGACAGATTTACAGTCTGCTCCCATTGGCCGCTCGGGCAACCTGCCTTTCGCGCATTGTTTCGCGCGCTGAGCAGAATACATCGAACCCGCACCCTGAATGCAAACCGGCTGGCTATCGGCCGTGCGACGCGACTACCCTCGGGTCTCCGGGTAGAACTGACGGGGGCTGGAAGCGTCCGGTTCAACTCACCCGTCGGACCATCAGAACAGGAGCGCAGCGTGGCTGATTCGTCTTTCGATGTTGTGAGCAAGGTCGACCGGCAGGAGGTCGACAACGCCCTGCATCAGGCGGAGAAGGAACTCAACACCCGCTACGACTTCCGCGGCACCGGCGCGTCGATCGAATGGTCCGGCGAGGACAAGATCGTCCTCACCGCGGAGGCGGAGGAGCGCGTCAAGGCCGCGCTGGAGGTGTTCAAGGAAAAGCTGATCCGCCGCGACATCTCGCTGAAGGCGTTCGACGCGGGTGAGCCGGTCTCCTCCGGCAAGGTCTACAAGATCACCGGTTCGCTGGTGCAGGGCATCGACTCCGAGCACGCGAAGAAGATCTCCAAGAAGATCAGGGACGAGGGCCCCAAGGGCGTGAAGGCGCAGATCCAGGGCGACGAGCTGCGCGTGAGCAGCAAGAAACGCGACGATCTGCAGGCCGTCATCGCCCTGCTGAAGGGCGAGGATTTCGGGATCGCGCTGCAGTTCGTCAACTACCGCTGAGCTCCGGGTCCGCAGCGCGGCCGGGTCGGTCGCGTTCAGCGTGTTTACGAGGGTGCTAGAGGGGACTGCATGTCGACCGAGGAGCGGGCCGGACTCGGCGTGGACGAGGGCATCCGCACGTTGTTGCTGCTCATGCCGCGCGTGGTCGGACGGGCCAAGAAGTTGGGCGTTCCCCCGGAGCTGGAATCCTTCTCGCTGGCGCCGCGGCACCTGTCGTTGCTGGCCAACCTGGTGTTCGACGGCCCGACCACGGTGACGGACCTGGCCGCCCGGCTGGAGGTGGCGCCGACGACGGTGAGTCTCATGGTCGGCGAACTCAGCAAGCAGGGTGTGCTCGAACGCGGCACGGACCCGGACGACCGCAGACGCACCATCGTCGCCATCGCATCGGCGCACGAGCGATCCGTGCACAAATGGCTGGGACGCAGCGCTCGCGCCTGGCGTACGGTGCTCGAGCCGCTCACGGCCGAACAGCGGAAGTTGTTCGTCGATACGTTCCGCGCTTACGAAGACCAACTGGCCTCGGACGACTGAGGCCGCCGGGCTCAGTACCGGCGGGGACCGCCCGCCATCTCCTCCAGCCGGGCGATGCGCTCGTTCATCGGCGGGTGCGTGGTGAACCAGCGGGCGACCCGCTCACCCGGACGGAACGGGTTGGCGATCATCAGATGCGACTGCGACGCCAGCCGCGGTTCGGGCGGTAGTGGCGCGGTGTGGACGCCGCGTTCGATCTTCCGCAGTGCGGAGGCGAGGGCCAGCGGGTCGCCGGTCAGTTCGGCGCCGGATTGGTCGGCCTGGAATTCGCGCGAGCGGGAGACGGCCAGCTTGATCAGCGTGGCCGCGATCGGGCCGAGCAACGACACCAGCAGCACGGCCAGCACGTTCGGTCCCTCGCCGTTGCGGTTGCCGCCGAACATGGACGCGTAGACGGCCAGGTTGGCCAGGCCCGAGATGACGGCGGCGAGCGCACCCGCGATCGAGGAGATGAGGATGTCGCGGTTGTAGACGTGCGACAGTTCGTGGCCGAGCACGGCCCGCAGTTCCCGCTCGTCGAGAAGTTGCAGGATGCCGCTGGTGCAGCACACCGCGGCATGGCGCGGATTGCGTCCGGTGGCGAAGGCGTTGGGCGCGTTCGTGGGGCTGATGTACAGCCGCGGCATCGGCTGGCGCGCGATGGTGGCCAGCTCGCGCACGATCCGGTACATGACCGGCGCCTCCAGCTCGCTGACCGGCTGCGCGTGCATGGCCCGCAACGCGATCTTGTCGCTGTTGAAGTACGCGTAGGCGTTCATGCCCACCGCGAGCAGGATCGCGACGACGAGGATCGTCGGGTTGCGGAACAGCGCGCCGATGAACACGATCAGGGCCGACAGGCCCACCATCAGCCCGAAGGTCTTCAGCCCGTTCGCAAACCCGTGCCCGTGCATACGTCTCCCTTGCCGCTCCCCCGTTCACCGAGTCGCCTTACAGCAGATAAACGATAGAAGCTCCAGGCAAAGTTCCGATGAATGCGCGCCAAGCCGAAATCAGCCGGCGGAAATCAATCCCCGCCGACATGCGCCCCGGCTCATGAGCGGCGGACCACTCAACCCACGCGTTCGATGGTGTAGCGGACCAGCCGCTCCAGCGCGTCGTTCGCGGGGCCGCCGGGCAGGGCGGACAGCTCGGCGTAGGCGAGGTCGGCGTAGCCCTGGAGCTTCTCCTTGGCCAGCGCCATGCCGCGGGAGTCGGCGAGCAGGTCGAGCGCCTCTTTCACCTCGTCGTCGGTCTCCAGCGGACGCGCGAGCAGCTTGCGCAGCCGGTCGCCGTCGACGCCCTCCTCGCGCAGCGCGTACAGCACCGGCAGCGTGTGCACACCTTCGCGCAGGTCGGTGCCAGGGGTCTTGCCGGACTGCTCGGAGGCGGAGGAGATGTCGATGATGTCGTCGGAGATCTGGAAGGCGGTGCCGACCGCGTCGCCGAGGCGGGCCAGTCGCTCCACGTGCTCGGCATCCGCACCCGAGAAGGTGCCGCCGAAGCGGCCTGCGGCGGCGATGAGCGAACCGGTCTTCTCCCACACCACGCGCAGATAGTGCTCGACGGGGTCCTGGGATTCGCGGGCGCCCATGGTCTCGCGCATCTGACCGGTGACGAGTTCGGCGAAGGTCTCGGCGATGATGCGCACCGCGTCGGGACCGAGGGTGGAGGTGAGCCGGGACGCGTGCGCGAACAAGTAGTCGCCCGCGAGGATGGCGATGTTGTTCCCCCACCGCGAGTTGACGCTCGGCGCGCCGCGGCGCATCGGGGCCTCGTCCATCACGTCGTCGTGGTACAGCGTCGCCAGGTGCACGAGTTCGACGACGGTGCCCGCGGTGACCAGAGCGGGATCGGCGGGGCGCGGGCCGAGCTGTCCGGTGAGGATGGTGAAGAGCGGACGGAATCGCTTGCCGCCGGCCTTGGCCAGGTGCAGCGCCGCCTCCTGGAGGAATTCCGCGCCGTCGGACAGCTCGTCGACGAGGAGTCTCTCCACGTCAGCCAAGCCGTTGCGCACGGTGTCGGCCAGCCCGACGTCACCGAGATCGACCCCGGCCACGACCGTGCCCGCGTCGCTCCCGGCTTCGCTGTGCCCGCCGTGCGCCGTGTCCATGATTCGCTCGCTGCGCTCGCTCATGGCCGATGTGCTCATTCCTTCTCCCAGCGATGCGTCCGACCCCACGGTAGAGAACCTAGCGTGTCCCCGTCGGATGGCCCATGAACACCGTCACTCTGTGGCGGATCGTCCACTGTCGCACCGCCTCGATGGTGACCGTCCACGACGCGAGCGCGACCGCCGTCGACATCGGCGAGACGGCCCTGCGAGTATGGACCGCATGGGTTCACCGGAAGCGAGTCCCGCGCCCGACGAGGACGCGTTGCCCAGCCGGGCCGAGGTGCTGGTCGTCGGCGCGGGCCCGGCCGGATCGGCGTCGGCGGCCTGGGCGGCGCGGGCCGGACGGGACGTAGTGCTCGTCGATTCCGCCGTTTTTCCCAGGGACAAGACCTGCGGTGACGGGCTCACCCCGCGTGCGACCGCCGAATTGGAGCAGCTGGGGCTCGGCGAGTGGGTGCGCGCGCACGTCGTCAACCACGGCCTCCGGATGACCGGCTTCGGCCGCGAAGCGCTGCTGAACTGGCCGGGCGGTTCCTTCCCCACGTACGGAAGCGCGGTTCCCCGAACCGAACTCGACGACAAGTTGCGCGAGACGGCGGTGAAGTCGGGCGCGCGCATGGTGGACGGGACGAAGGTAATGGATGTCACCCGGGAGGGTGACCGCGTCACGGGTGTGACGGTGCGCACGGCGGGCGGCACGCGCACCATCGCCTGCCGGACGCTGGTGGTCGCCGACGGGGTGCGTTCGCCGATCGGGCGGCTGCTCGGCCGCGTCTGGCATCGGCAGTACGCCTACGGCACCGCCGCGCGGGCCTACATCAAGTCCGGTCGCAGCGACGACCAGTGGATCACCTCGCATCTGGAGTTGCGCGACGCCTCCGGCGAACTGGTTCCCGGCTACGGCTGGGTGTTCCCGCTCGGCAATGGCGAGGTCAACATCGGTGTGGGGTCGCTGGCCACGGAACGTCGCCCCTCGCACATCGCGTTGAAGCCGCTATTGGCGCACTACACCGCGCTGCGCACCGAGGAATGGCAATTCGAGGGCTCGCTGCGCGCGGTCGCCTCGGCCCTGCTGCCGATGGGCGGGGCGGTCTCGAACGTCGCGGGGCGCAACTGGGTGCTGATCGGCGACGCGGCGGGGTGTGTGAACCCGCTGAACGGCGAAGGCATCGATTACGGCTTGGAGGGCGGCCACATGCTGGCCGGCCTGCTGGACGAGCCCGACTTCACCACGATCTGGCCGCAGACCCTGCGCGCCCGCTACGGACGCACGTTCTCGGTCGCCCGGCGGATCGCGGGCCTGGCCACGCACCCGCGCATGGTGCCGCTGGGCGGTCCCCCGGTGATGCGGTCGAAGTACTTGCAGCGCACCGCCGTCCGGGTGATGGGCAATCTGGTGACCGACGAGGACGTCGACCTGACCGCGCGGGCGTGGCGGATGGCGGGCCGGGCATTGCTGCGCTTCGACGAGCGTCCGCCGTTCGCTTAGGGACGAGGGCGGCGCGATGGGCGGACAACGAGCGCGCGGCTTGCCCGCGCTGTATCTGCTCCCGCATCTGCGCCGAGCCAGGGACCTCGCGGACCGCCATTACGCCGACCCGCTGCATCTGGAGGAACTGGCGGCGGCCGCCGGGGTGTCGAAATACCACTTCCTGCGCGCGTTCGCCGCGGTCTACGGCCGCACCCCCGCCGTGTACCTGGCCGAGCGGCGCATCGAACGCGCCCAGGACCTGCTGCGCTCGACCAATCTGACGGTCACCGAGGTGTGCATGCTGGTCGGCTACAGCAGCCTCGGCTCGTTCAGCAGCAAGTTCCGGCAGTTGGTCGGGGTCACGCCGTCGGAATACCAGGCGAAGTTCGCCGACGGCGCTCCGCGTATCCCCGGCTGTTTCGTTTTCATGCACGGGCTCTCCGACCGCAAGCCGCCAGGCTGACCGAACGGCGCAATTTCGGAGAAGCCGGTGGCCCCGCGCCCGCCATAGCGTGGACCGCATGACGACGATTACGAACGTTTCCCTGGTGACGGTGTACGTGACGGACCAAACCGCCGCGAAAGAGTGGTACGTCGACAAGCTCGGCTTCATCGAGACCAGTGATGTCACGATGGGCGACAACGGTTTCCGCTGGGTCACCGTCGCGCATCCCGCGCACCCCGAGCTGGAGATCACGCTTATGCTTCCCGGCCCGCCGCTGGACGAGAACTACGCCGACGCCGTCCGGCGGGCGCTGGCCAACGGCACGCACGGCTCGCTCGGCCTGCGGACCGAGAACTGCCAGAAGACCTTCGAGGAACTCACCGCCAAAGGGGTGGAGTTCGTGCAGCCGCCCGCCGAACGGCCCTACGGGACCGAGGCGATCATCCGGGACAATTCGGGAAACTGGCTGGTCCTGGTGCAGCCGAAGGAGTTCTCGCCGCAGGCCTTCGCCTAGGCCGCGACGGCGTTGCCCCGGCGCGCTGGGGCAACGCGCGCGCTCACGCGGTCGACTCGGCGGACAGCCAGTCCTCGATGCTTTTGCGCTCACCCTTCAGCACTCGGTGGAGCAACTGCTCGGCGAGTGGCTCGATCGCGCCGCCGACCACGAGAACCTTCACCCGCACGGTGCCGACGACCTCGATCTCGGAACCTTCCGCGGTGGAACGGATCTCGTAGGACCCCGACATCGCGGTGTTGATGCCGCCGGTGGAGACCTCGAAGGTGCCTTTGGCGACCTCGCCGACCAGCGGCTGCCAGTTGTCGGTGCGGGAGAAGGTGAGTTCGCTCCTGAGCACCTTGCGGACCAGCGCGGGCACCTTGTCCTCGGGAGCCTTCTCGGTCATATGGATGCGAATGGTGCCCGCGCCGTCGGGATGCGACAGGTCGACTGTCGCCGTCTCCGCCTCGGCGAAGCGGGACCGCCAGACGTCGTCGGTGATGAGTGCCCGGTGGAGATCTTCGACCGGGACTGTGTACGGCACGGTGAAGCTGAATTTTCGGGACATGGCCGCCACCGTAGCCGAGCCGATCGGTAGCCTGTGGCGGTGTCGGAAACCAGCCAGTTCACCAGGCGGCCGATCCGCCTGCGACGGGCCAGGATCGGCGTGTTGATCGCCGCGACGGCGGTGAGCGTGCTCGTCGGGCTGCTGGTGCTGGCCGCGTGGCGCAACGATTATCTGATCAGCTCGGACAAGGGCAGCACGACGGCCGAGGTGCTCTCGGCGGGACGGCTGCGCTCGGCGGTCATGTACGTCACACCGGACGGCGAGACACACAATCCGAAGGTCGGCGTGCTCTATCCCACCAACTTGACCGCGGGCGAGCGGATTCGTGTGGAGTACCGCCGCAGCGACCCGGACCTGGTGCGGGTGGAGGGCCGTGACGTGCGCGTCGCCATTCCGCCCGCGTTGTCGGTGATCGTCGTGGTGTGGCTGCTCGCGCTGCCCGCGCTGTGGTTGCTCTTCCGCGCGGGTAGGCGTGGTCCCGCGCCGGTGGTCAGGCCCGCGCCGCAGGCCTGAGATCCGCGTCACCGGGAAAGCGGTCGGGGTTCCGATAGTTCGCCGGATCTTTCCGTGCGCTTCACTTCGGCGTGGCGGCGTGGCGCGGTGTAGCGGTCACGCTGGGAGCGTGCGTGTAGCGATCGTCGCGGAGTCGTTCCTGCCGAACATGAACGGCGTGGTCAACTCGGTGCTGCGGGTGCTCGACCACCTGGACCGGAACGGGCACGAAGCGCTGATCATCGCGCCGGACACCCCCCGCGGACAGCCCGCCGCACCGCGCCACTACGAGCGTTTCCCGGTCCACCGGGTACCCGCGGTCATGGTCCCGAAGGTCAGTTCGCTGCCGGTCGGGCTGCCCCAGCCGGGCATCGTCTCGGCCATCGAGGACTTCGACGCCGAGGTGGTTCACCTGGCCTCTCCGTTCCTGCTCGGCGCCGGCGGCCTCGGCGCGGCATTGCGGCTGGATCTGCCCACTGTCGCGGTGTATCAGACCGACGTGGCCGGCTTCGCCAAGAGTTACGGGCTCGGGCTGGCGAGCCGTGCCGCCTGGGGCTGGACCCGGCGCATCCACGAGGGCGCCACCCGCACGCTCGCCCCGTCCCGGGCCGCCGCGGAGGACCTGGCCAGGCACGGCATCCCGCGCGTGCACCGCTGGGGGCGCGGCGTCGACATCGCGCGGTTCACGCCGAGCGCCCGCTCCGCCGAACTGCGGGACGGCTGGCTCGCGGGCCGGGACCGCCTGCTGGTGGGCTTCGTGGGGCGACTCGCGCCGGAGAAGCACGTCGAGCGGCTCGCGGTGCTGGCCGCCGACCCGGACATCCAGCTGGTGATCGTCGGCGACGGGCCGGAGCGTCAGCGGCTGGCCCGGCTGATGCCGACCGCGGTGTTCACCGGCGAACTCGGCGGCGGCGAGCTGGCGCGGGCGTACGCCAGTCTGGACGTCATGGTGCACGCGGGCGAACACGAGACGTTCTGCCAGGGCGTGCAGGAGGCGCTGGCCTCCGGTGTCCCGGTGATCGGTCCCGACGCGGGCGGTCCCCGCGACCTGATCGCCCACTGCCGCAACGGCTATCTGCTTCCGGTGGACCGGTTCAGCGAGTTGCTGCCCAGTGCTGTCGGGGCGCTGCACGATCCGGAGCTGCGGACCCGGTTCGCCGGGGCGGCGCGGAAGTCGGTGCTGTCGCGGACTTGGCCCGCCATCTGCACCGAGTTGATGGGCCACTACACCGAAGTGACCGGCGCGCGGATTCGGTTGCCGCATACGGCATGAACCCGGCCGAAGCGTGACGGAGGTATCCACGCGCCGCGCTCGGTTCGTATCAGACCGCGAGTTAGGGTCTTCCCGTGCCGAAAACGCAATCGAACCGGGCCTCGTTGGACAAGCAGCCGCGCGAAGTCGCGGCGATGTTCGATGGCGTCGCCCGGCGCTACGACCTGACCAACACGGTGATCTCCGCCGGACAGGATCGCTATTGGCGCTGGGCGACCCGCAAGGCGCTGGCGGCACGGCCGGGCGAGCGGCTGCTCGACCTCGCGGCGGGCACCGGTGTATCCACCCTGGAATTGCAGAAATCCGGCGCGTGGTGCCTCGCAGCCGACTTCTCCAAGGGCATGCTCAGCGCGGGCCGGTTCCGCGACGTGCCGATGGTGGCGGCCGACGCGATGGCGCTGCCGTTCGCCGACGACTCCTTCGACGCGGTGACCATCTCCTTCGGGCTGCGCAACGTGGCCGACACCGACCTCGCCCTGCGCGAGATGCTGCGGGTCACCAAGCCCGGCGGCAGGCTGGTGGTGTGCGAGTTCTCCGCGCCGGTGCTGCCGGTGTTCCGCACGGTGTACCTGGAGTACCTGATGAAAGCGCTGCCCAAGGTGGCGCGCGTGGTGAGCAGTAATCCCGAAGCCTACGTCTACCTGGCCGAATCGATCACGGAGTGGCCCAATCAGCGCAGGCTGGCGATGCGGATCGCGGCGAACGGGTGGTCGTCGGTGAAGTGGCGCAACCTCACCGGGGGCGTGGTGGCCCTGCACCGCGCCTACAAGCTGGACTGAGCCGGAGACCTGGATCACACCTCACCGACCCATCCGGGAGCGGTGAGGAGGAATGTCACCTGGCGATAACGCGAGGTAAATCCGGCGCAATCGGCGGTCCGCATGATCGGAGACATGACCGATCCAGTGACCGGCCGCGGCGACGGCACCGCCCGAACGGCGTGCTCGTACTGCGGCGTCGGCTGCGGGATAACCGTGTCGACCGCCGCCGACGGCGCGGGCAAGCCGGTGATCGCCAAGGTCAGCGGTGACAAACTGCATCCGGCGAACGCCGGCAGGCTGTGCACCAAGGGGGCGACCCACGCGGAGTTGATGCGCACTCCCGGACGGATGGAGACCGCCTACCGGCGCTTCGAGCGCGGCCAGGTTCCGGTGCCGTTCCCCGTCGACGAGGCCGTCCACGAGGCGGCCACTCGGTTGCGCGCGATTCTCGACGAACACGGTCCGGACGCGATCGCGCTGTATGTCTCCGGGCAGATGTCGCTGGAGGCGCAGTACCTCGCGACCAAACTCGCCAAGGGTTATCTGCGTACGGTGCACATCGAGGCGAACTCGCGGCTGTGCATGGCCAGCGCGGGCACCGGGTACAAGCAGTCGCTCGGCGCGGACGGGCCGCCCGGCTCCTACGACGACTTCGAGCACGCGGACCTGTTCTTCGTCATCGGCGCGAACATGGCCGACTGCCACCCCATCCTTTTTCTCCGGATGGCCGATCGCCTGAAGACGGGCGCGAAGCTCATCGTGGTCGACCCGCGCCGCACCGAGACCGCCGCGCGCGCCGACCTGTTCCTGCAGATCGCGCCCGGCACGGATCTCGCGCTGCTCAACGGGTTGCTGCACCTGCTGGTCGCAGGCGGCCACATCGACGCGGAGTTCATCGCCGAGCACACCGAGGGCTGGGACGCGATGCCGGAGTTCCTGGCCGACTATCCGCCGGAGCGCGTGGCGGAGATCACCGGACTGGCCGAGGCCGACATCCGGACCGCGGCCGAATGGATCGGCGCGGCGGGCGAGTGGATGTCGCTGTGGACGATGGGACTCAACCAGTCCACACACGGCACCTGGAACACCAACGCGCTGTGCAACCTGCACCTGGCCACCGGCGCGATCTGCCGTCCCGGCAGCGGGCCGTTCTCGCTCACCGGGCAGCCGAACGCGATGGGCGGGCGCGAGATGGGGTACATGGGCCCCGGCCTGCCCGGCCAGCGCAGCCTGCTCTCCGCCGAGGACCGCACGTTCGTGGAGACCGCGTGGGAACTGGCGCCCGGCACCCTGCGCACCGAAGCCGGACCCGGCACGGTGGAGATGTTCCGTGAACTGGCCGAAGGAACGATCAAAGCGGCCTGGATCATCTGCACCAACCCCGTCGCCACGGTGTCGAACCGGAAGACCGTTATCGCGGGGTTGGAGGCGGCCGAACTGGTGATCGCCCAGGACGCCTACACCGAGACCGCGACCAACGCCTACGCCGACCTGCTGCTCCCCGCCACGCTGTGGGCGGAAGCCGACGCGGTGATGGTGAATTCCGAACGCAACCTCACCCTGCTGCAGCAGTCGGTCCCGCCCATCGGCGACGCGCGGCCGGACTGGCGGATCATCGCCGACGTCGCCACCGCCATGGGTTTCCCCGGCTTCGACTTCGCCTCCAGCGCCGAGGTGTTCGACGAGATCAAGCGGTTCGCGAATCCCGCCACCGGCTACGACCTGCGCGGCGTGACCTATGCGGCGCTGCGCGAAGGGCCGATGCAGTGGCCGTGCGCGGAGCCGGACCGCAGGCGCAACCCGATCCGTTACGTCAACGACGGCGTCAGCCAGACGCTGTTCATCGACGAGAACGGCCACCGGCCCCGGCTGGCCTTCGCCACGCCGAGCCGCCGCGCGGTGTTCTGGCCCCGGCCGCACCTGCTGCCGGAGGAGATGCCCGACGACGACTATCCGTTCCTGCTGAACACCGGTCGCCTGCAGCATCAGTGGCACACGATGACCAAGACCGGCAAGATCGACAAACTGACCAAGCTGAACGGCACGCCGTTCGTCGAGGTGCATCCGGCCGACGCCGAGCGGCTCGGTCTGCGCACGGGCGACCAGCTCGAGATCGCCTCCCGCCGTGGCCGTGCGGTGCTGCCGGTGCAGGTCAGCGACCGGGTGCGGCAGGGCGACTGCTTCGTGCCGTTCCACTGGAACGACGAGCAAGGCGAATACCTGACCATCAACGCGGTCACCAACGACGCGGTCGATCCGGCCTCGCTGCAACCGGAGTTCAAGGCCTGCGCGGTGGCGCTACGCCGGGTGGCTTCCGTGCCGTGGCCGCAGGATCCCGCCGCGCTGCCCGCGGCTCAGGCGGCGCACCCGCTGGCCGCCGTGCTCGGCCTCGACAGCGGCACCGCCCCCACGCTCAGCGAGACCGAGCGGATCTACCTCAGCGGCTATCTGGCGGCGTTGCAAGCGCTTCCGGTGACCGGTCAGCCGGTGCTTCCGGAGACGGCGCCGATGTCCGCGCACACCAGGCTGTGGGTCGACGGGCTGCTGGCCGGGATGTATTCGCGTAGTGCGGCGACCACGACGGACACGGGCGCCGCCGCTCGCACGGTCACCGTGCTGTGGGCCTCGCAGACCGGCAACGCCGAAGAGTTCGCCGCCGCCGTCGCGGCACATCTCGCCGAGCACGAATTCACACCGCGCCTATCGGACCTGGACTCCTGCGATCCGGGTGCGCTCCAGGGCGACGTGCTGGTGGTCAGCAGCACGTTCGGCGACGGAGGGCCGCCGGACAACGGAGCCGATTTCTGGGATCGGCTGGCCGACAGCGTCGTGCGGCTGACCGGTATGCGTTACGCCGTGTTCGCGCTCGGCGACTCCTCCTATGACGACTTCTGCGGTTACGGTCGCAAACTCGACCAGAAATTCGCCGAACTGGGCGCGACCCGATTGCTCTCGCGCGTCGACAGTGAACCCGACTACCAAGACGCGGCACAGCGCTGGCTCGATGACGTGCTCGCCGCCTTGGGCGACGGCCCGGCCGAGGACCCCGCCGATTCGCCGGTGACCGGTGCGGCCGCGCCGAGCCGACCCACGCCCCGTGGCGGCGGGGTGGCCACGGTGGAGTCGCCGAGCATGGCCCCGGCGCTCGGCCGCACCCGCACCGCACCGTTCACCCGGGCCGCGCCGCTGCGTGCCGCACTGGTGCGCAACGAGTTACTCTCCGCCGCGGGATCATCGAAGGAGGTGCGCCGCTTCGCGTTCGATCTGCGCGGCTTGGACGCCGCGTACGAAGTGGGCGATTCGCTGGGCGTCTGGCCGGTGAACAGCACCGCTCTGGTCAGCGAATGGCTATCCGCCGCCGGGCTGGACGGTCGCCGCGTGGTGGAAGTCGACGAGCGCGAAGTTCCCCTGGCCGATGCGCTGCGCACGCACTTCGACATCACCAAGGTCGGTCAGGATCTGCTCGGCTTCCTCGCCGAGCGCAACGCCAGCGGCAAACTCGCCAAACTGCTGCGCCGAGACAATCGCAACGAGCTGGCGAACTACCTGTGGGATCGGCAGGCCGTCGACGTGCTGCGCGATTTCCCCGTGCGGGCCGATCTGGTGGAGTGGCTCGGCACTCTGAAAAAGCTGCAGCCGCGCCAGTATTCGATCTCGTCGAGTCCGCGGGTCAGCCCGGATGAAGTGGAGCTGACCGTCGGCATCGTGCGCTACGGCGACCCGGCGGCCACCGGTTCGGCGGCGCGGCGCGGCGGCGTTTGCTCGACCTTTCTCGCCGATCGCGCCGACCTCACCGACACGGCGGTGCCGATCTTCCTGCAGCGCGCACCGCATTTCCGTCCTCCGGCCGACCCGACCGCGCCGATGATCATGGTGGGCCCCGGCACCGGCATCGCCCCATTCCGCGGATTCCTCCAGGAGCGCAGGGCCCTCGGCTGCACCGGACGCAACTGGCTGTTCTTCGGCGATCAGCACGCGGCGCACAATTTCTACTACCGCACCGAGCTGGAGGACATGTTCCGTTCCGGCTTCCTGACCCGGCTCGACCTGGCCTTCTCCCGAGACCAGCGCGAACGGATCTACGTGCAGCACCGCATGATCGAGCACGGCGCCGAGCTGTGGTCCTGGCTGCGCGACGGCGGCCACTTCTACGTCTGCGGCGACGCCAGCCGCATGGCCAAGGACGTCGACGAGGCGCTCCTACGAATCGCCCGCATCCACGGCAAACTCGACGAGGACGGCGCACTGGCCTTCAAGAAGCAACTCGTCGCCGAGAAGCGCTATGTCCGCGACGTGTACTGACCGACCGTATCGCCAGGCTCACAGCGCCCGATTCAGTGATATATATCACATCATGGAACGCGGTCGCACCCCGCTCCGTCGAGAACACGACGGGTTCGAAGCGACCGTCACCGACCGCTGGGGGACGAGGCTGCCGTGGAAGAGCCGACACACGACGAACTGACGGACTCCATCGTTCGAGCCGGGACCTGGGAAGGCTTGAAAATCCAGTTATTTCATGGCATCCCACACATTGTCGAACGCGACGAGGCGGCGCTGACTCCGCCGATCGCCATGCGGTTCTCGCCCGACACGCTGCTCGCGTACTACCGGCGTATCGCGCGGGACGGTTCACGAGGCAGCGCCACAACTTCGTGGGACTGGTGGATGGTCCTGATGTCCACCCACCTCGGCGAGGCGATATACGACCTGGACCGCATCGACGGTCCGGCCGTGATCACGATCGGCAAGTTCGGCTTCACCGCGACGCCGATCCGAGGGTGCTGACCGCCCGCCGTCGATACTTGCTCACACCGCGGGTGGGTTCAGGCGGGTGAAGTCCGGGAGGCGGTAGTACGGGTAGTAGGGGTAGGGCGGGGTGGTGGCGCTGGCTTTGTCCAGGCGGGCGATCTGGTCGGCGTCGAGTTCCCAGCCGATCGCGCCGAGGTTCTGGCGCAGTTGCTCCTCGTTGCGGGCGCCGACGATGACCGTCGCGACGGTGGGGCGGCGCAGCAGCCAATTGAGCGCGATCTGCGGGACCGTCTTGCCGGTTTCGGCGGCCAACTCGTCGAGGACGTCGACCACGTCGTAGAGCTTCGCGTCGTCCACCGGAGGGCCTGCCTCGGCGGTCCGGTGCAGGCGGCTACCTTCCGGAAGCGGTTGTCCGCGGCGGATCTTGCCGGTGAGCCTGCCCCAGCCGAGCGGACTCCAGACCACCGCGCCTACGCCCTGGTCGCGGCCGAGCGGCATGAGCTCCCATTCGTAGTCCCGCCCGACCAGCGAGTAGTAGACCTGGTGCGCGACGTACCTGGTCAGCCCGTTGCGATCCGCCGCGGCAAGGGATTTCATCAACTGCCAACCCGCGAAGTTGGACGCGCCGACATAGCGGATCTTGCCCGCGCGCACCAGATCGTCCAGCGCGGCGACGACTTCCTCGACCGGCGTGCCCGCGTCGAATGCGTGCAGCTGGAACAGATCGATGTAGTCGGTGCCCAGCCTGCGCAGCGATCCCTCCACCGCACCGATCAACCTGGCCCGGCCGGAACCGGCGTCCCGCGGACCCGGTCCGGTCGGCAGCGTCGCCTTGGTGGACAGCAGCAGCCGATCGCGTCTGCCCTTCACGGCGGCGCCGAGCACTTCTTCGGAGGCACCGTCGGAATAGACATCGGCGGTGTCGAACATGGTCACGCCTGCGTCCAAACTGATGTCGACCAGCCGTCGCGCCTGTTGGGCATCGGTATCGCCCCATGCTCCGAACAGCTCGCCGCGACCGCCGAAGGTGCCCGCCCCGAAGCTCAATGCCGGGACGTGCAGGCCCGACGCGCCGAGCCGCCGGTACTCCATCTGCGTCTCAACCATCCGAACGTTCACTGGACCGCCCTCCTAAAGGGTCTGTAGTTCCATTAACACTTCGGACGGTACACCGCTTCGCGCGTAAATGAAACTGGAGTACCGTTATTAGCCATGGATGACGCGACACCCGGCTCCGTCCGGCCCGGCGGACGGACCGCCCGGGTCCGGACGGCCGTCCTGCGCGCCGCGGGCGACCTGCTGACCGAACGCGGCTTCGCCCACCTGGACCTCGCCGAAGTCGCCACGCGCGCCGAGGTCGGCAAGACCACCGTCTACCGCCGCTGGCGCACACCCACCGGCCTGATCGCGGACCTGTTGGTCGACATGGCCGAGCAGTCGCTGCCGCACGCCGACACCGGCTCGCTCCTCGGCGACCTCACCGCCAATGCCCGCCTGGTCGCGAAAACCCTGTCCGATCCCCGCCAAGGCAGGCTCTTCCGCGCCGTAATCGCGGCCGCCACCTGCGACGAGTCCACCGCAGCCGCCCTGCGCCGCTTCTACGACGTGCGACTCACCGAATGGTCGGTCTGCGTGGCGGCCGCCATCGCGCGCGGCGAAGCGCCCGAGCGCACCGACGCACGCGCGGTGCTGTCCGCGGTGTCGGCACCGCTGTACTACCGGCTGCTCGCCAGCGGCGATCCGATCGATGACATCGTCGCGGACCGCGCCGCCCGCGCCGCCGTCGATGCCGTACGGGCGGGCACGTTCGTGTCCGCCGCCGACTAGCCCAGCACCGCTCCCCGGTCACCCGCGGTCCAGTCGGCGCGGCGACCGGTGAAAGCGAGGACTCGCTCCAAGGCGGTGGCATCGGGCGCGACCGGCACCACCGGCCCGAACAGACCCGGCACCCCTTCGGCGGGTGTGCCGCGCAGCATGTCCAGCAAGGTCGCCAGATCTTCGGCGGCACACGAAAACGGCTGACCGGTGGCCTTCGCGAGATCCCAGCCGTGCACGACCACCTCGTCCAGCGCGATCCTGGCCATCACCGGGGCGGGCTCGTTCACCCCGCCCGCCTCCGTGTCGCCGTCCCAGGCCGCCGGCTCCCGCCACGCCGCCACCAAGGCATCGAGCTGAGCCGGAATGCGCTCGCGCCAGTCCTCTGCCAAGGCGCGCTCGGCAGGGGCGCCGGGCGCGACGGATCCGCCGACGGCCTCCTTGGTCGCCGACTGACGGAATGCCTCGGTCAGATCGACTACGTGGGCGAGCAGATCGCGGACCGTGGTGTCGGCGCACGGTGTCGGCGCCGTGAGCTGGTCGTCGGCGATGCCGCCGACGACGGTCGCCAGAGTGGCGGCCGCGGGCTCGAAATCGAACTCGGGATTCATCGGGCCTCCTCGGTGTGGGACGTCTCCGGAAATAGAGACGGAGCGAGACGCCGAAATTGAGCGGCGAGTCGTTCCGCAATCAACCTGTAGCGGCGAAAAGCCCTGGAAAAGCGGATAATTGAAAGATGAAGGGTGATCGGGTCGAGATCGTCGTCGACGTCGGCGACGGGTCCCGCAGTTACGAAATCGCGGCAACCCGAGCGGGTAGGCGGGTCGAGGTGAGGATCGCGCGAGGCGTGGTCGAAGTCAGCGAAGTGACGCGATCGGGGACGGCCGTGCGGACCGCGCGGTTCATGGCCGGGCGCATGCTCGCGCTGGTCGAGCACCCCGCGGACGCGACGGCGGCGCAGGTGGGCGAAGCGCGACAACACTGAGCGCCGGGTGCTTGCCGTACGCCCGGACCGCGGGCATCCTCGATGCAGTCCGAGTTGATCGTCCGCCTCGATTGCGGCGTGCCACGACGGGTATGCCGATCGAGAGGCCTACGCGGAGAGGAGCGCACGATGTCAGATCCCCTTGCCGACGCGATCCCGGAGGCCGATCTCGCCGAGCAGTCCGTTCCGGCGTATCCGGAGGAGCCGGTGCTCGCCGACGAGCCCGAGCAGGACGAAGCCGTCGGACGGGCGACTCCGGAGCGCGACACCTTCGAGGCGAACCCGGCGGACGTGATCGAACAGTCCATCGCGGTTCCGCTCGATGACGAACCCGAGGACGAATCCGGCTACTGACCCGGTCAGGGCTGAATCTCGGCCCGCACCGTCGCGTGCAGTTCCCGCAGGCTGGACCGCTCGGTGGCCACCTCGAGCACCCGCATGCCATGGGCGTGCCCGGTCAGCTCGACGGCCAGCTGCTGCGGATCCACCTGCCGGTGCGGAATGCGATAGGCGGCGCACAAGGCGGCGAGATCCATGCCGTGCGGGGTGCCGAAGACCCGCTCGAACACGCCCGCGTATTGCGGGTCGCCCTGCTCGAGCAGTTCGAAGATGCCGCCGCCGTCGTCGTTGGCGACGACGATGGTCAGATCGGCGGGCCGCGGTTCGCCGGGCCCGATCAGCAGGCCGGACGCGTCGTGCAGGAAGGTCAGGTCACCGATCAGGGCGATGGTGCGCCCGTCGTGGTGCAGAGCGGCGCCGACCGCGGTGGACACCGTGCCGTCGATACCCGCTACGCCGCGATTCGACAGCACCCTGATCCCCGGACGCGGATGCGACACCAGCGCCGCGTCCCGCACCGGGTTCGAGGCGCCGAGCAGGAGTTGGTCACCGTCGCGCAGTGCGTCCATCACGACCGCGGCGACGTGCAGCCCGGTCGGCTTGGGGTGCCGCGCGAGTGCGCCACGCACCACTTGGTCGGCTTTCGCGTTCAGTTCGCGGCAGTGCTCGAGCCATTGCGCGCCGGGTGCGCCGACGGTGACGGCGCGGGTACCGGTGCCGACCACGTTGCCGGACACGTCGGGCCAACGCGGACCGGTGGTCAGCGCGTAGACCCGGACGTCCGGGTCGGCGAGCACCTTCGATACCTGCCGGTGCAGGGTCGGGCGGCCGGTGATGATCGCCTGCGTCGGCCGCAACAGCGGCAGCACGAGGGGATGCAGCGCGGGACCGTGCATCGGGGCGGTGGGTTCGGCGACGGTGGGCAGATTCGCCAGCTCCGGCCGCAAGCCTGCGCCGTGTCCGGAGATCACGACCGTGTCGGGCGTGAGGTCGAGATCGAGCGGCACGTCCAAGGTGGCGTATTGGGTGTCGGTCCAGGCGCACTCCCCCGCGCGGCCCCCCGGAGCCGTCTCACCCGGTTTCAAGTCGGGGACCAAGGGCTCGCGCAGCGGCACATCGAAGTGCACCGGGCCGGCGTTGCCGGAGCGGGTACCGCGCGCCGCCGCAAGCACCCGGCAGACCGCCGAGCGCCACTGGCTGTTCTGCCGGCCATAGGGCGGATGCTCGGCGTCGCCCGGCTCCTCCTCCGCGAGACCGAGCGAGATGGTGGCGCGAACCTGGCTGCCGAACAGGCCGAACTGTTCGACGGTCTGATTGGCGCCGGAGCCGAGCAGCTCGTAGGGCCGGTTCGCGCTGAGCACCACCAGCGGGACCCGAGCGTAGTTCGCCTCGAGCACGGCAGGCCCGAGATTGGCCACCGCGGTACCCGAGGTCATCACGACCGGGACCGGGAGTCGGCTCGCGATCGCGAGCCCGACGGCGAGGAAGCCCGCCGTTCGCTCGTCGATCCGCATGTGCAGGCGCAGTCGCCCGGCCGAATCGGCGGCTTGCAGGGCGAATGCCAGCGGAGCGTTCCGGGAGCCGGGGCACAGGACGACATCCCGCACGCCCCCGCGCACGAGTTCGTCGACGACGACCTGCGCTTGTGCTGTAGACGGGTTCACGCCTCCAGACTGGCAGACAGTCAACTAGAAGTCCGCGCCGGGAGGTTCGCAATCACACTGTGTCGTCGCACACGGGCCCATCCACGGCCGGGCTCGCGTCCGAGTGCCGCCGCGTACGCGACGAAGTCGCCGGCGGCGGTCGCTCGGACGCGAGTCACAAAATCATCCAGCGTGCTTCTGGATCAGGTCGCCGACCCGCGGCAGCGCCTCGATGACGTTCTTCTTCGCCGAGGAACGCATCGAGGAGTAGACCTTCTGCAGGGCAGGACGGCTGGAGGACTCGGCCCGGGCGTCGGTGACGGCGAGCAACGCCTCGGCGACCTCATCGGACTTGGCGACGAGCAGATCGGCGAACTTGCCGGAGCCCGACGCCGTGTACTCCTGCCAGAACGGCTCCAGCTGCGCGACCAGTTTGGGCGCCAACGACTCCAGCGCATCGGGCACGATGGACGGGCTGATCTTCTTGACCGCCGCGTAGCCACCCTTCACAGCCAGGCCGGACGCACCACCCTTGTCCGACACCTCGGCGTCGAGAACCTCGACGGCATCGGCAAGGAAAGCCGGGCGCTTCGCGTCGTCGAGCAGGGATTCAGACAGTGCTGCAACCACTTTCAGGTTCCTCCGGATCGGTATCGATGAACGAGCGAGGGCAACTATACGTGCCCGCGCCAGCATTCACCCGGCTACGGCTGCCACGGTAGCAACTCGACCATCAGACCTTCGCAGTCCGCGAGGAGATCGCCCTGCTCATCGAGCAATTCGGCGGTGATAAAAGTTTTTCGCCCTTCGATCCGATCGACCCGTCCGCGAACCGTCAGTTCCGTCTCGAGCGGAGTGATCTTGCGGTAGTTGACGTGAAGATACGCGGTGCGGCTGATCGGCCGTCCGGCGTAATGCACGATCATGCCGAGCAGATCGTCGAACAGCAGCGGCAGCACACCGCCGTGCGCGGCGCCGTTGCCGCCGAGATGGAAGCGGCGGAACACACCCGTCATCTCGAGGCCGTCCGGGCCCGCCTCGACCACCCGCCACGGCAACAGCAGAAGGCTTCCCCGCCCAGGCAATTCGACCGCGCGGCCCGCCGGTCCATGCAACTCGGGGGCGCGGTAGGGCTCGAGCAGGTCGATCAGCTCGCGGGCTTTGGCCTGCGCGGCCCCGAAGACGTCGTCCGGCGCGTTCGCGCTCACCGCGAGATCCTGCAACGTCCGCATGGCTTCGATGAACCCGCCGAAGTTCGGCCCGACCTTCGCGGGTGTGACCTTCGGAAACCCGCCGTGCTTCTCGTACCGGGACCCGTCCACCGCGCTCCGGTCTATAACCGGTTTCACTCGCTCGCTCATACTTGCACGGTAACGCGTAGTTTTACACCGTCAAATCGAAGTCCGGCCAACCCCGCGCGAATGCCCGGGTTCGCGGGACCTCGACCGCACCGCTCGCCTCCGCCGCCGCTGGATCGCAAGTCCCGGGTCGTCGCCGCTTACGGGCCCGACCACGACTTTCAGGCGAAGCGAGACCTAGCATTGCCCGGTGACGTTCAATCCGAAGCTGTGGCGCCCCGTTCCGGGATTCGAGAACCTGACCGACATCACCTATCACCGGCACATCGAGCAGGGCACCGTGCGTGTCGCGTTCGACCGGCCGGAGGTGCGCAACGCGTTCCGCCCGCACACGGTCGACGAACTCTACCGGGCACTCGACCACGCGCGGATGACTCCGGACGTCGGCGCGGTGCTGCTCACCGGCAACGGGCCCAGCCCCAAGGACGGCGGTTGGGCCTTCTGCTCCGGGGGTGACCAGCGCATCCGCGGTCGCAGCGGATACCAGTACGCCAGCGGCGAGACGGCCGACACGGTCGACCAGGCCCGTGCGGGCCGCCTGCACATCCTGGAGGTGCAGCGGTTGATCCGTTTCATGCCGAAGGTGGTGATCGCGCTGGTGAACGGCTGGGCCGCGGGCGGAGGTCACAGCCTGCACGTGGTCTGCGATCTGACCTTGGCCAGCCGCGAGCACGCCCGGTTCAAGCAGACCGACGCCGACGTGGGCAGCTTCGACGGCGGCTACGGCAGCGCGTACCTGGCCAAGATGGTCGGCCAGAAGTTCGCCCGCGAGATCTTCTTCCTTGGCCGCCCCTACACCGCCGAGGAGATGCACCAGATGGGCGCGGTGAACAAGGTCGTCGACCACGCGGAGCTGGAGGACGTCGCGCTGGAGTGGACCGCCGACATCAACGGCAAGTCCCCGCAGGCGCAGCGCATGCTGAAGTACGCGTTCAATTTGCTGGACGACGGACTCGTGGGCCAGCAACTTTTCGCGGGCGAGGCGACCAGGATGGCCTACATGACCGACGAAGCCGTCGAGGGCCGCGACGCGTTCCTGCAGAAACGCAAGCCGGACTGGACCCCCTACCCCTGGTACTTCTGACATGGACATCCTCAGCAGCCGGATCATCCTGCGGCCCGCCGACTACCAGGCCACGCTCGCGTTCTACCGGGACGGGCTGGAACTGGCCATCGCGCGGGAGTATCCGGGCGGCACGGTCTTCTTCGCGGGACAGTCGCTGATCGAGGTGGCCGCGCACGGCGGGTCCGGAGAATCGTCGTCGTTCGAGGGCGCGATCTGGCTCCAGGTGCGCGACGTCTCCGCCGCCGCCGTGGAACTGGCGCTGAAGGGCATCGCGATCGATCGCGCCCCCGTCGAGGAGCCGTGGGGTCTGCACGAGATGTGGATACGCGATCCAGACGGTGTGCCGATCGTTCTGGTGGAGGTTCCGCCTGCCCATCCGATCCGGCGGGATTCCCGCTGGCAGGCGTCGTAGCAACGGTTCCATTCGGTAGTTCGGCGGGCCGCACCGAGTTGCCAACGCGTCGACCGGCGAGGACGATAACGCTCGGATGGCCACCCGACCGCCGACGTCCGGGCCGGCTGTGTCCGTGTCCCGTCCGACGAGTGAATCGCAGTCTCGATGCCTGTCCCACTTGAGCCCCGATCCGACCGGATGGCCGCGCTACGGGCGCGCCACTCCGGCATACCGACCCGTTCCGCACGCGGCGGCGCGGGCATGACACGATCCCTACCGTGAGGGAGTGCAGCGAGCGAGCCATGGGCACAGCGGCTCTGGGCACCACCGAGCCGGGCGAGCGGCGAGGCATGGCATGACCAAGAAACTGCGTACCTTGCCGATGCCGACCGGGTCCGGTCTCGGCGACGTCATGCCCCACCTACGGGAGGCGCTGGAAGGTAACGGGGCCGCCTGGCTCCCCATTCCCACCAGCGATCGGCGCGAGGCGAGGCGCCTGAGCGACGCTTTGTCGCCGGGCGAGCCGATCGACGAGGACATCGCTCTGGTGGTGACCACCTCGGGCACCACGGGCATACCGAAGGGCGCGATGCTCAGCTCGTCGGCCCTTCGCGCCAGCGGCACCGCTACCCACGACCGGCTCGGTGGCCCCGGCAACTGGTTGCTGGCCCTGCCGACCCATCACATCGCCGGTATCCAGGTGCTGTTGCGCAGCATCCTGGCGGGGACCGAACCCACCGTGCTCGACGTGTCCGGCGGATTCCTGCCCGAGGCCTTGGCGGGCGCCATCTCGGGTATGCGCGGGGAGCGGCGCTACACGGCCCTGGTGCCGACCCAGCTGATCAAAGCGTTGGAGTCGCCGGTCGCCGCCACCGCGCTGGCCGAGCTCGACGGTGTGCTGGTGGGCGGCGCGGCAACTCCGCTGCCGGTCTACGAGCGCGCGCGAGCCGCGGGCATCACCGTGGTGCGCACCTACGGCATGAGCGAGACCTGCGGCGGTTGCGTGTACGACGGCGTGCCGCTGGAGGGCACGAAGGTCCGTATCGAAGAGGGCCGGGTGGTGCTGGGCGGCGCGATGATCGCCTCCGGCTACCGCAATCAGCCCGACCATCCCGCCTTCGCCGAGCCGGGCTGGTTCCGCACCGAGGACGCGGGCACCTTCGACAACGGCGTATTGAGCATCACCGGGCGACTGGACGAGGCGATCACGACCGGCGGCCTGCTGGTGATCCCGCAGGTGGTCGAGGCCGTGCTGATCAACCACCCGGCCATCAGCGAGGTGGTCGTCCTCGGCTTGCCCGACGAACGGCTCGGCCAGCGCGTCGCGGTCGCGGTGATCCCCGCCCCAGGCGCCACCCCCAGCCTCCCCGAGCTGCGCGAATACGTCTCCGCCGAACTGGACTCCATCGCGGCCCCCCGCGAACTAGCCGTCCTCGACGAATTCCCGCTCCGCGGCCCCGGCAAGCCCGACCGCGCCAAACTGCGCGAATACCTCTTGGCCGAGTCGACCCGCTAGCGGATCGCCGGGCAGCGTACGCGTCCGGCGAAGCTCTCCCGGCCATGGCTAGGCGCGCAAGTAACGGCTCAGATCGCCCGTCAGGTGAATATGAACCCGGCGCTCCACGAATCGCCACTGCCCGTCGACGCGTTCGAAGCGGTCGTGGTAGCGGCCTGCCGCCACGGGTTGCATCTTCTCGACGCCTTCCCGGCCCCTGATCGTCGTACCGCTGCCGACGAAGACGCCGTCGGCGAACAGCGCGCCGACACCGGCGAAATCCCCGGCGTCGACCAGTTCCGCGTACTTCATGATCAGGTTCGTCACGGCAGTCGTATCAGCGGCTGTGCTCACATTCGTGAGGGTAGCGGCGGAAATCAAGCCAGCACGACGCAAGAGCCGTGCAAGTCCGGGCATCCACAGTTGTCCACATGACTTCTTTCGCACCAACTTCAGCGCTCGCCGTCGAGGCGGACGGCCTGGTCAAGGTGTTCGGGGAACAGCGGGCCGTCGACGGCGTGAGCCTGGCGGTGCCGCAGGGCTCGGTGTACGGCGTGCTCGGACCGAACGGCGCAGGCAAGACCACGACCATCCGGATGCTCGCGACCCTGTTGCGACCGGACGGCGGCAGCGGACGCATCTTCGGCCACGACGTGGTCGCCGAGCCGACCGCCGTCCGCTCGCTCATCGGTGTCACGGGGCAGTACGCCTCGGTCGACGAGGACCTGAGCGCCACCGAGAACCTGATCGTCTTCTCCCGACTGCTCGGCCTGAGTCGCGTCGACGCCCGGCGCAAGGCGGCCGAGCTGCTGGAGGAATTCGATCTCACCGAGGCGGCGAACAAGCCGCTGCGGCACTTCTCCGGCGGTATGCGACGCCGCCTCGACCTGGCGGCCAGTCTCATCGCGACGCCGCCGCTGCTGTTCCTCGACGAACCGACCACCGGGCTCGACCCGCGCACCCGCGCCCAGATGTGGGAGACCATCCGCCGCCTCGTCCGCGAAGGCGCGACGGTGCTGCTCACCACCCAATACCTGGACGAGGCCGACCAACTGGCCGACCGCATCGCGGTGATCGACCGCGGCAAGGTGATCGCCGACGGCACGGCCGACGAACTGAAGGCCTCCGTGGGCGGTTCGTCGCTGCATCTGACGCTGGTCGATCGCGGCCAGCTCGACGAGGCGCGCCGCATCGTCGGCGATTTCCTCGGGGTCGAAGCGCAGATCACCCCGGAGGCCGGGCGGCTCACCGCGCCGTTGACCGACGCCGGAGTCACCGCCGATCTGCTGATCCGCCTGCGCGAGTGGGAGATCGGCATCGATGAGATCACCGTGACCAAACCGAGCCTGGACGAGGTCTTCCTCACCATCACCGGCCACCCGGCCGAGGACACCACCGACGATTCCGCGAAAAGCGCGGCATGAGCGTCCGGACCGCAGGCAGCAGCCCGCGTGACCACGCCGGATCCCGCGCACGCAGAGAAGGAGCACGACCATGACCACCATCACCGCGACCGAGACGCGCCGAACGGCGCCGACGAAGATCCCCGAAGTGAGCAACCACGTTCCGCTCGTCCAAGCGGCGGCGAACTCGTTCACCATGGCCTACCGCGGCCTGCTGAAGATCAAGCACAAGCCCGAGCAGCTGTTCGACGTGACGATCCAGCCGATCCTGTTCACCGCCCTGTTCGCCTACATCTTCGGCGGCGCCATCGGCGGCAGCGTGCAGGACTACCTGCCGGTCCTGATTCCCGGCATCCTGGTGCAGACCGTGGTGCTCACCTCGGTCGTCACCGGCACCCAGTTGCGCGAGGACATGGACAAGGGCGTCTTCGACCGGTTCAAATCCCTGCCGATCGCCCGTGTCTCGGCGCTGGCCGGCGCTCTGCTGGCGGATATGGTGCGCTACGCCCTCGCCACCGTGCTCACCATCGTCGTCGGCGTCGCCATCGGTTATCGCCCGGAGGGCGGTGTGCTCGGGGTCGTCGCGGCGGGTCTGGTCATCGTCTTCTGCTCGTTCGCGATCAGCTGGATCTGGGCGCTGGTCGGGGTCACCGGCAAGAGCGCGGCAGGCGTGCAGGGCATCTCGATGATGATCATGTTCCCGCTGACCTTCATGTCCGGCGCCTTCGCGCTGGTGAGCACGATGCCGGGCTGGATGCAGGGCCTCAATCACGTGAACCCGGTGTATTACATGGTGAACACGTGCCGCGGGTTGATGAACGGCGCCGCCTTCGGCAGCGATCTGGCTTGGTCGCTGATCGGCTCGCTGGTCGTCATCGCGATCTTCGCCCCGCTCACGGTCAAGGCGTACATGCGCCGGGCGTGACCGATCACCGCACCACGGCGGGCCGGGTGACCATCGTCACCCGGCCCGCTTTCGCTGTGCTGCCGCGCACGACGGTTCGATTCCTCGCGCAAACCAGATCACCGGCGTCGGCTGATCAGCGAGCGTCGACCAGGCCTTGCAGCAATTCCATGATGCGATCCGCGGACCTGTTCCGGCGCAGGTGGCCGAGGCGGCGGCGGGCTTCGGCGACCGGGCCGGGACCGAGCTTCGCGGTCGCCGCGTCCAAGTGCCGTTGCCACCGCATCGAGGGAAAGTCCTGTCGGCAGAGGACGTTCGGGGCCAGGACGAGCAAGTCGAGTCCCACCGTGACCTCGCGGTCGACGGCGATGAGGTACGAGCCGATCGCGCAGGCGACGCCGCCGATCTGCGGCAGGTCGCGGTACTGGGTCATGGTCGGCAGAGCCGTCTCGGCAAGCTGCGTGGGCAGAGTCGCGTCCGGGTCGGCGGCGCCGTTTATCACCTGCGCGGCGAGCGCCGCCGCGGCCAGCATCAGGGCGCCGGGCCCGGGGCCGAGCGCGTTGTCCGGCCAGCCGAACAGTTCCAGCGCGCGTTCGTAGCGAGTGAACCCGCCCGCGGTGTCACCTTCCGCGAACGCCAACTCCGCCGAGCTCTGCATCACGGTGGACAGCAGCCGGTTCTGTCCGAGGGACGAGTTGTCCAAGTCGGGCGTGCCGAACGCGAGGTCGAGTTCCCGCCGCGCCTGCTCCAGCTCGCCGATTCCGACCAGTGAAGCCACCAGCAGGCTGCGGATCTCCACCGTGTCCTCGTAGGCGCCGAGCCGCTGCAACACCTCGAGCGCGCGGCGGTAATAGGTCACCGACTGGTCGTAGCGGGCGATCTGTCCACAAACCTGTCCGAGGTGCCTGCTCACCATGGCCACGCTCCAGACGTTCTCGCGCCCGAGCACCTCCAGCGCCTTGATCGCATCGATGGTGGAGCCGCGCACATCGCCGAGGTTCTCCCGGATGTTGGCTCGCAACAACAGCGCCGAACCCCTGGTCTCCGGATCTGCCGAACGCGCCGCCTCGGCGAGGAGCCTGCTGAAGCCGCGTCCGTCGGCCCTGGTTAGCACGACCCGGGCGATGAATCGGCTGTTCTCGGTGAGTTCGACGGGAAGATGAAGCAGTCGGCGCACGCGCTTGCGGAGCACGGCGATCTCCCTGGCGCTGCCGTTGGTGTAAGCGAGATGCAAGAACGTCATCTGGTAGGTGACGAGCACCAGATCCGGACGCGGACCTTCCTGCCCGAAGTCGGCCGGCTCCAATTCGATGACCCGCTGAGCCCAGGCGATCACTTCCAAGTGCGATCCTCGGATGATCCACAGCGTGGCGACGACCGGGAACACCGTGTAGGCCGTCGCGGCATCCCGCCTTTCGATCGCGCAACGCAACGCGGCGAGCAAGTTGTCCACCTCCGCCGCCACGGAGAGCGCGAGGTGGAACTGATCGCCGGTCATATACCGGCTCGCCACGTCATCGGCGTAGTCCTTGGCCCACCGCATCATCCGGGTATCGACCGATTCCGGCTCTCCCGCCGCGGCGGCCAGCTGCTCTTCACCGTATTCCCGCACCGTCTCCAACATCCGGTAGCGGGTGCCGAGCACTTCGTCGTCCAGCACGGTGAGCAGCGATTGGTTGACCAGGCCGTCGACGGCCGCGGCGACATCGACCACGTCGGCTCCGCCCGCGACCGCCTCGGCCGCCGACAGCGTGAAACCGGCGGGAAATCGGCACAACCGGCGCAACGTGGCTTGCTGTTCGGTGTCGAGCAGGTTCCAGCTCCAGTCGATCACCGCGTGCAGCGTGCGATGCCGTTCGGGCGAACTGCGATCGCCGTGGCGCAGCAGCGCGAACCGGTCGGCCAGCCGCTCGTTGATCTCCTCGACGCTCATCACGCGCACGCGGGCCGCCGCCAGCTCGATGGCCAGCGGCAGCCCGTCGAGGGTGTGGCACAGCTGGGCGACCACGTCCGGATCCAGCCGGACGCCGGGCCGCACCGCCCTGGCGCGCGCGGCGAACAGCTCGGTGGCGGGCGAGCCCGCCGGATCGATGGTCAGCGGAGGCAAAGGATAGACCGTCTCGGCGGTGATGGTCAGCGGCGAACGGCTCGTGGTGAGCACGGTCAGCCTCGGAGCGACGCCGATCAGATCGGCGACCACCACGGCGACGGCGTCGATCAGATGCTCACAGTTGTCCAGGATCAGCAGCATCGAGCGCGCCGACACCGCGTCGTGCAGCCGCCCGCGCAGATCGACGATCTGCCCGGAACGCAGCGTGGCCGCGTCGAAGGTGACCTCGCTGAGCCCGAGTACCGCGGCGATCGCCGCCTCGATCTCGACCCTGGCTTCGTCGCCTTCGGCGCGCACCGAGGCCAGCTCGACCAGCGCCACCGGACAGGTGGCCGCCGCCTGCCAACCGATCTCGTTGGCGACCCTGGTCTTGCCCGCACCGCCGGGGCCGAGCACGGTCACCACCCGGGCATCGCGGAGCAGCTCGATCAGCTCGGTGATGTCGGCGGCCCGGCCGAGCAGTGCGTTGGGCGCGGCACGCAGGCCGATCGCGGCGAGGTGCGGTGTCGGTACGTCAGCGGCCGAGGGCGTCGGCTCGGCCGCGAGCCCGCTTCGGGAACCGCCGTCTTCGCTCGCCGCGCTGCCCGAGCGCGGCGGCGCGACGTGGCCTATCCGGTCCCCACGCAGGATCGCCGTATGCATCTCGACGAGCGCGGGCCCCGGGTCCGTGCCGAGTTCCTCGGCCAACCGGGAGCGGAAAGCGGCGAACGATTCCACCGCCTCGTTGGGCCGCCCCGCTGCCGCCAACAGGCGCATGAGGGTCTGTTGGGCGGGCTCGTCCAGCGGTTCGGCGGCGGCGCGCAGCCGAGCGAGACGCAAGGCTCCATCGACGTCGCCGCCGTCCTCGCGTGCGGCGAGTTCGAGTTCGTCCAGTTCGGTCAGACGCCGCCCGGCCGCCGCCCGCAGCTCGTCGGCGAGGTCGCCCGGCGGCAGATCGGCACCGGGATCCCCGCGCCACAGACCCCGCGCCCGGGTGATTTCCGCCAGGCATCCCGGAAGGTCTCCCGCCGCGCGCAGCCCGTGCGCCCGCGCCACGCGCTCGCCCACCGAGGACAAGTCGACCTGATCGGCGCCGAGGGTCAACCGATAGCCCGCAGGGCCGATTTCCAGCGCGCCCTCCGGCAGCGCCGAACGCAACCGGGAAACCTGGGTGTGTAGCGCGTTCATCGGCGAGCGCGGCGGCTGTTCGCCCCAGACGTCCTCGATCAGGGCCTGCGCGCCGCGGCTGCGACCCGGCCGCAGGGCCAGGGCGGTGAGCAGCAGCCGGGAGCGCGCACCGGGCAGCGGCGTCAGCGTGCCGTCGCGGCGCAGCGCGACCTCGCCCAGCAAGGCCACCACGACCGATTCGCCTGCGGGCGTCGTCACTGCTCGACTGTGGCCGTGCGGGCCGCTGTGCTCCGGAAACATCCCGCGGTCATCGTAGGCGAGCAGGCCCGAGAAGCTCGACACGAATTCTTTGCCGCGACTACGAGCGGTCGGTCGCATAGTGTGACCCCCATGGCTGAGTTCGAGGTGGTCCGATCGGCCGTGATCACGGCCGACCCCGCGCGCGTGCACGGGCTGATCAACGATTTCCACAAGTGGGTCGAGTGGTCGCCGTGGGAGGACCTCGACCCGCAGCTCCAGCGCAGTTACTCCGGCGCGGAATCCGGTGTCGGCGCGCGCTACGCCTGGAGCGGCAACCGCAAGGCGGGAGCGGGCAGCATGGAGATCGTCGGCAGCGCCGAGCGCGAGATCGGCGTGCGCCTGGAGTTCATGAAGCCCATGAAGGCCACCAACATGGTGACCTTCATCCTGGACCCGGTCGAGACCGGCACCGAAGTGACCTGGCGGATGACCGGCCGGCAGACCGGGCTGATGGCCGTCATCGGCAAACTCATCCCGATGGACAAGTTCGTCGGCCGGGACTTCGAGAAGGGACTCGCGCGCATGCAGGAGGCGGTGACGGCCGAAACGGCCTGATCGCCGTGCGCGAGCTGAGAACGGACTACGTCCGACTCTGCCCATTATGCGTACCTCCGCCTTCGCTCCGGCCATGCGCGGACTGAGGACCGGACTGCGTCCGACTGCGCCGATTATGCTGCGAACATGGCTACTGCAGCGCAATGGATCGAGGGCGCGCGACCCCGTACCCTGCCGAACGCGATCGCCCCGGTGCTCGCCGGGACCGGCGCCGCCGCGTCGATCGACGGTGCGGTGTGGTGGAAAGCGATTCTCGCGCTGTTCGTTTCGCTGGCGCTGATCATCGGCGTGAACTTCGCCAACGACTACTCCGACGGCATCCGCGGCACCGACGACGTCCGGGTCGGCCCGCTGCGCCTGGTCGGGCAGAAATTGGCCTCGCCCACCGCGGTGAAGACCGCCGCGATCGTCAGCTTGGTCGTCGGGGCCGTCTTCGGCCTGGTGCTGGTGCTCACCAGCGCCTGGTGGCTGCTGCTCGTCGGCGCGGCCTGCCTGGCCGGCGCCTGGTACTACACCGGCGGCAGCAAGCCCTACGGCTACAGCGGATTCGGTGAAGTGGCGGTGTTCGTCTTCTTCGGCCTGATCGCCGTGCTCGGCACCCAGTTCGTGCAGGCGGGCCGGATCGACTGGGTCGGTGCGCTGCTGGCGATCGCGGTGGGCGCGTTCTCCAGTGCCGTGCTCGTCGCGAACAACCTGCGTGACATCCCCACCGACACCGGGTCCGGAAAGGTCACACTCGCGGTCAAACTCGGCGATCCGCGCACCCGCACGCTGCACCTGGCCCTGCTCACCGTGCCGTTCCTCGTGACGTTGACGCTGGTCGCCCGCACGCCATGGGCACTGGCCGGGTTGCTCGCGATACCGCTCGCCGTCCGCGCCAACGCCCCGGTGCGCGGCGGCAAGGGCGGGCTGGAACTGATTCCCGCGCTGCGGGATTCCGGCCTGGCACTGCTGGTCTGGTCGGCGATCACCGCGCTGGCGGTCGGGCTGGGTTAGCGCGGACCTCGCGATCGCGGACCGCACCGACCAGGTGGACTCGATGGCGCGATGCGTGACCGAGCGTCGTGGGTTCGCGGCGGCGCGGACTAATCCTCGTCCGGAACCAGGATGCCGAGCACCCAGTTCACCAGCGAGACGATGATGCCGCCGAACACCGCGGCCCAGAAGCCCTCGACGCGCAGGCCGTAATGGCTGAATGCTCCGGTGATCTCGGCGGTCAGCCACAGCATGAGCGCGTTGATCAGAAGCAGGAACAGGCCGAGCGTCACGATCACCAGCGGTAGCGACAGCAGTTTCACTATCGGCTTGACCAGGGCGTTCACCGCCGTGAAAACCGCGGCCACCGCGAGGACCACACCGATCTTGGCGCCGTTGCCGCCTTCCGGAGCGAGAATGTCGATCTTGTCGACCCAGACGGCGGCCAGCCAGATGGCCACCGCGTTGATGATCAACCGAATCACGAGCTGCATGGCCCAATGCTAGGCGTCGGAGGCGGACACGCGCCGCTGGAAAACACGAACTCCCGCAGCGCATGTCCGCCTGCTCAAGCCGCACGGTCGAGCAGGGCGTGCACCTTGGGCCGCAATTCACCGATCGCGTCGGAGCCGCCGAACAGGCGCACCGTCGTCTCGTTCGGGGCGCGCAGGATGCCGAGCAGCATGTGCCCCGACTCGATGGTCTTGTCCTTGCGACCGAGCGCCTCACGCAGGGAGAGCTCGAGCACCTTCTTCGCTTCCTTCGTGAACGGAATGTGCCCGTAGTACCCACCGCGGCTCCACGGGAACGGCCCACGGCGCGGGTCCGGCGCGGCGCGGTCGAGCGCGTCCTCGCCGAAATGCGTATCCAGCGACTCCCGGACGGCGTCCAGATCAATGCCGATGGAGCGCAAGGCCTCGGCGTCCTCGGGGCCGAGCGGTATCCCGTTGCCCTGCTCGGCCAGCGCGCTGCGCACGCCGTCGCGAGTGAGTCCCGCGTCCGCGAGCAACGCCGCCAATTCCGGCTCGGCATGCGCGAGCACGCCGAGCAATACGTGCTCCACCTCGATATTCGACGCGTGGAGTTCGCGCGCGTCCTCCTGAGCGACGATGATCGCCGTGCGCGCAGACCTGCTGAACCGCTCGAACATCAGCGGATCCTGCCTTTCCGGTTGTACTTCTGGTGGACTGCTTGCCTGCTGACCTCGAGCGCCTCCGCGATCGCCTGCCACGACCAGCCCTGAGCACGGGCGTTGGCCACCTGGATCGCCTCGAGACGTTCGAGCAGCCTGCGTAGCGCGAGCACCGCGCGCAGCCCGACCTTCGGATCGGGGCTGCCCGCGGCTGCCGCGAGTGTGGTTGCTTCCGTCATGACGTCAATTTTGATTGACACATGCTCGCGATGTCAACAAAAATTGACAACCGCGGGCGCGATTCGACCCCGTTCCGCCTCAGGCGAACAAAACCCCTGGCCGGGGCACGAACCGATCAGGCGTCCCAGATTCCGGTCGCCACGAACTTCTCCAGGACAGCCGTGGACTCCGCGAGCTCCAGCCCCTGGGACGCCACCCACGCGTCGTCGAAATACGTTCCGGCATAGCGATCCCCGCCGTCACACAGCAGGGTGACGACACTGCCGCCGCGCCCTTCGGAGAGCATCTCGGCGATCAAGGCGAAAACGCCCCACAGGTTGGTGCCGGTGGAGCCGCCGACCCGGCGGCCGAGCCGCACGCTCGCGAACCGGGCCGCAGCGATGGATGCCGCGTCGGGCACCTCGAACATTCGGTCCACCACCTGACCGACGAACGAGGGTTCCACGCGGGGGCGGCCGATGCCTTCGATCCGGGAGGGCATTCCGGTCTGGTAACCCGCATCGCCCGTCTCGTAGCCGCCGTAGAAGGCGGAGTTCTCCGGATCGACCACGGCCAGCTTGGTCGCATGCCTGCGATACCGGATGTAGCGGCCGATCGTGGCGCTGGTGCCGCCCGTGCCCGCTCCGACCACGATCCACTCCGGCACCGGATTGGTCTCCAACGCCATCTGCTGGAAGATCGACTCGGCGATGTTGTTGTTGCCGCGCCAGTCGGTGGCGCGCTCGGCGTGGGTGAACTGGTCCATGTAGTGACCGCCGCACTCGGCCGCCAGCCGCGCCGCCTCGGTGTACATGTCCGGCGGGCGTTGCACGAAATGACAGCGCCCGCCCTGCGCCTCGATGAGCGCGATCTTCTGCGGAGAGGTGCTCGCGGGCATCACCGCGACGAAGTCCAAGCCGAGCAGTTTCGCGAAATAGGCCTCGCTGACCGCCGTCGAACCCGAGGACGCCTCCACCACGGTCGTCCCCTCGCCGACCCAGCCGTTGCAGATCGCGTACAGGAACAGCGAGCGAGCCAGGCGGTGCTTGAGGCTGCCGGTGATGTGGGTGGACTCGTCCTTGAGATAGAGCTGGATGTTCCACTCGGCGGGCAGCGGGTAGCGCAGCAAGTGGGTGTCCGCGCTGCGCTGGGTGTCGGCGTCGATCAACCGCACCGCGTTGTCGACCCAGTCGCGCGGAGCGGTGTGATCGCAGGACTTCACGAAGAAGTCCCCGACTCCGGCGGAGCGGGCGGCTCGTCGCCCCGCAACCTCGCCCGTAGCTCGGCCTTGTCGCGGCGCCTGCGCTCGTCGACCAGGGCGATGTCCTCGTTCACCTTGGCCCGCAGCCGCTGGAACAGCACCAGCGACAGCGGCATCGCGATGATGAGCGCGAACAAGGCGGCGACCACGATGGGGATGTCCACCGACACCAGCCGCGCGGCCAGCACGATCAGCGCGGCGAGCACTACCACGAGACCCAACCTGGCGACGGTGTAAAGGGCCAGATTGCGGGCCAGACGACGACCAGCGCCAGCCGTTTGCTGTCCGGAAGCACCTTTTGGTGGATTCGCGTCACGCACATCCCTCAGCCTATGCGAAGCTGTTGCCCGCCCCCGGTGCACGCCCAACAGCCGGGGGTGGGGCGCGCATCCGATTTGTCTATTACCTCCCCTTTACCAACTGTAGGTGGTTCGAGTACCTAGGGGTTTCAGTGCGACGATGGCGCCATCTGATGAGGGAACTGTCGAGAACGGAGAGGTTTGCTATGACTGCGATCACCGTCGGCGGCCAGGACACCCTGCTGACTCCGGGCCAGGTTGCTGCCCTGTTCCACGTCGACCCCAAGACCGTGACGCGCTGGGCTCACGCCGGGCGCCTCGGGTCGCTGCGCACACCGGGCGGACATCGCCGGTTCCGCGAATCGGAAGTACTCCAGCTGCTCAAGTCGCTGACCACCGAGGCGACCGCAGCACGCTGATCGCAGGGCGCGCGGACCTGTCGTGCTCGGGTCCGCGCTCGCCCGCAGACCATTTTCGCGTCTGCGGTGTGCTGGAGTCACGTCCGCGGCTACCCTCGTAATCAGGAGGTGAGCGACGTGACGTACCTGTTGGCACTCATCGCGGTGGTGGCAATAGCGGTGTTGTGCTGGAAGGCGTTCGGCCCCGAGCGGACTGGACCCACTGCCCCGCAATCGCGTTCACCACGGCGCAAGCGCGTCATCGGACCCGACGACGACCCGGAGTTCCTCTGGCGACTATCTCGCCAGCACCGTGACGGCGAGTCCGGTTCCGCCGAGCGTTGATCTTCGCAGTACCCGCGCGATAGCACGCGTCCAGCGGTATCCGGCGTTCGCGCGATTTCATCGCTCTGCCGTGGCGCCGTCCCGGCGGGGACCGAACCTCCGCCCTCGACGAACGCCACGACGATCGACAACCCGGTCCGGGTGCGGCAGGCGCGCTGCGGTGCGCCTGCCGCATCCGATCCGCGCCATCGATCAGGGTTCGCCGTTGACGACCGCCATCAGCGCGTCGGTGAACGGCTGTCCACCCTGAATGGCTCCGCCCGCGATCGCGCCGACGACCAGGCCGATCGGGCCGGTGATGATGCTGAAGAAGCCCAGGCCGATCAGGGCCCCGAGCAGTCCGCCGAGCAGCGCGCCGCCGACCACGCCGACCACGTTCTGGTTCAACTCGGCGATGAGACGGTTCATCGAGCTGATCGGCTGCATCTCGCCGATCTCCTTGGCGCCTGCCACCGGGGTGAGCGCGAGACGCCGTCCGCTGTCGCTGATTTCGTGCGCGACCGACAGCTTGCTGCCGGAAACCTGGAAGGTGAGCGGCACTTCGGCCACCACGGCCCCGGTATCGGAGGTCAGCTTGATCTTGGTGCCGTCGTCGGCCACTGCGAAGGTGCCGTGCTCGACGGCGGTCGAGATGGCTCCGGTCTCGCGTGAGACCGTGGTGTGGTAGTCGACCCCCTGCTCTACCCCGGTTGTCGTGATCTCACGCTCCGGTTCTACGGGTTTCGCGTTCGCGGCCCCCGCTGTGATGCCCACTGCGGCAACCGCGCCGAGCGTAATGGCGGCAATAGTGCCGAACTTCATTCTGGAATTCCTTCTCACCGAGACACCGGCTCCGGAGGCCGGATGGCGTGTGACTGTACAGCGCCCGTGACTAGTTTCCAGACTTGGCGACCGGCACACCTGATCGCGAAGTTCGTTATCCGATCGTGATCACACCGGGCCCGGATACCGACACGTACGTGAATTCCCAGCGCGGATCGCTACGCCTGGGAAGGAAAACTCGACGCGGACGTGCCGCGTAGTGTAAGCATGGCGTGGTCTTCAATCCGCAAGATTCACAACTTCGGGTCGCTAGGTGGGTCGAAGGGTTCACAGCTCTGGAGGACGTACGTGTCGCGCCAACGTGTCCGCGCCGGTATCACCCTGGCCGCCTTCATGGTCGGGACCGGACTGGCGGCCACCATCGTGGTCGTCGCCGCGCTATCGATGTCCGGCCCCGCCGATGAGCCGGCCAAGGCCGCCGCTCAGAACGCCGCCGCGGCAACAACCTCGGCTCCCCCGCCGACCACCGAGGAGCCGCTGCCGACCACCACGGAAGCGCTGCCGACCACGTCGGCGATGCGCGGCGCGTCCAACAAGAGCGCCACCAGCATGCAGGTGAACATCGGCGACTGCGTACAGCTCGGCGGAGCAGGCGCGATCGACAAAACCGCTTGTGGCAGCCAGAACTCCGTCTACAAAGTCGTCGATAAGGCACCGGCGAACGCCACCTGCCCCACCGACGCCGACCACACCTACAACGAAACTTTGCACGGGGCGACACAGGCCGCGCTGTGCCTGGACATCGACTGGGTCGTCGGCGGCTGCATGGAACTGACATCCGGCAGCCCCAAGCGTCTCGACTGCGCCGCCCACACCCCTGGCGCGGTCCGGGTCATCGACATCAAGCAGAACACCGTCGACGTCAACGCGTGCGGGTCGGCCGACAGCGGAATCGTCTACCAGCAAAGGCATTTCGTGGTTTGCGTGGCGCGGCTGTAGGTGCCGTTACACCTCCGCGATACGGACTTTCCGCCCACGAGGGAGCCGCGACTTTGCGGCCGATTAACAGACATGCGAAGTCTTGTGTCCCTTAAGAAGCGGCTCGGAACGTTATTTGTTCTGCCGGTGGGTAATTCGCGCGCTGCCACTCGCGGTTTACACGCGTCGTAAACCAGCGGCGATCTCACACAATTCGGGCTGCACAGTCTGAAACGTTCGCATTCAATTATTTTGACGCAATCGCACCAATAAAAACCCTAGTTTTCCGCCAAATACTCCAGGCGTGCGCTCGTCAGCCCACACCGTCGAGTGGCAGGCCCATGAGCACCGCGTCCCACAGCTCGCCGCTGCGGCGTCGGTAATGCCCGCGCAAGACGCCCTCGACCTCGAAACCGGCTCGGTCGTAGAGCGCCATAGCGTGCTGATTGTGCGGCCATACTTGCAGACTCACCTTGTGGGCGCCCTGATCCCGCGACCAACTGATGACTCGCTCGAGCAGCGCCGACCCGATGCCACGTCCCCGCCGGTCCGCCGCGACCATCATGCCGAAGGCCGTGACGCCAGGTGTGCCGAAGTAGACCGTCGCCGTGCCCACGACGCATCCGTCGATCTCCGTCACGAACACACCGCGCTTCTCGTCGCCGAGATTCGCTCGGATCTGCCGTGCGGCGTCTTCCTCGTCCAACGGCGCTTCGGCCCCGATCCATTTGCCCTCCGCTGCCACCGCGACGCGCAGTTGGACGATCCCGTCGATGTCGGCTTCCTCGGCGACACGAGCCGTGGGGCCGGTCAACGACCGCGGTCTCGCCGACGGGCGGCTCGGGGCGAGCCGCGCGTACATGAACATGTCGCGACGACTGTCGCCGACTTGCCGCCACCCGCGCAGCAGCCCCTCACGCCGGAATCCCGCCCGCTCGGCAGTCCGGATGGAGGCGGTATTCCACGGTTCCACGTAGAGCTGTAGCCGGGCAACGGCCAGTTTCTCGAACGCCCAGTCCGCGACCGCCCGCAGCGCGTGTGCGGCCACCCCCTGCCCACGAGCGGACCGCACCAGCCAGTACCCGACCGATGCCCGGCCCTCTCCGAGATCCTTGGTCCAGACTCCGATACTGCCGAGCGGCTTACCGTCCGTCGCTCGCGCGATCACGAAGGGGTACCCGCTTCCGCTCACGGGTCGTTCCCACTGCCGCTCGACGAACTTCGTCGCCGCTTCCTCGGTGTAGATCGACGGCACAGTGGTGATCAACGGGATCGTGTCGTCGTCCGACGCTTCCCGAACCAGGTCGAGATCCGCAGACGACATCGACCAAGGTCGAAGAACCAGTTCGCCTGCCGCTGCGGTCAATTCCGGCACGCGGCGCATCCGGACCGTATCCGAGCTATTCCCCACCAGATGATGATCACCGTCCGCGATCGCGACGGCTAGTGGATTCGGCCGTACCCGCGCAGCTCCGGCTCGGCATCAGCCGCGCCTGTGTAGATCATCCTCGCGTTGCACCCACGCGTTGGCGCGTCGGCCAACTGGTCAGCGCGTAACTTGCCTTGGTTCTATGCCGCTTGTCGGAAGTCGCTTGGTGGCTGATGCGAGAAGACCCGCCCACATTGTCTTGCCTGCTTGCCACCTGCACGGCGGATATCGACAGGTACCTTCGGAAGTGGATAGCCATCGGCGGAGGAGTACGCCATGAACGACATCCCCCCGAACGAAGTCGGGCGGAGACTGCGTGAAATCCGCGTTTGGCGCGGGCAAAGCCTCGAGGTAGTCGCTGGCCTAGCAGGTATCAGCTTCGGATATCTCGGCCGCCTCGAGCGCGGCGAGCAAGCCTTGTCTAACCGCGCCACCCTGGAGGCGCTGGCGCGGGCGCTACGCGTCTCCCCGGCAGAGTTCTATCCGGCAGCTGGACAGTCTGGTTCGCGAGCCGAAGGCAACGAGTCCGCCCATGCCGGAGTCGTCGCGATCGAACGCGCACTAGATGTATACGAACTCGGCGACGACCCCGGCGGCGCAGTACGCGAATGGCCCGCCATCGCCACGGATCTAGAGCGTCTGACCGATCTTCAGCAACGCGGCGACTACGCTGGACAAGCACGAATGACTCCCGACCTGCTTGCCGAGTTGCATGCGGTCTATGCCCGATCGCCGGAATACCGTCGCAACACGCTCCTTGGCCTGATTCTTTGCTATTCGTCGGCGATGTGGATCACAAAACGGCTTACTGGGCGTGGCCTTCCGCTGCTGGCCGCCAAAGCTGCACAAGAGTGTGCCGCCGCGCTCGATTCGCCCGCGTGGATCGGGTTTGCCACGTGGCTTCGTGGCGACGCTACGGGCGGTTTGTCCCGGCCTGAACAGTACCGGCGCGCTGTACGGTGCATTGATGCGCTAAGCCCGCACTTGGACGACGGCCAAGTCCTGCAAACGGCCGGAATGCTGCATCTTTCGGCCGCGCTCGCTTCGGCTGTGCAGCGCGATCGGTCCACGGCTGAGACGCATTTGGACGAAGCCGCCGCTCTGGCAGGACGCATGGATACCGAGACCGGAACATTCGGCCGCATGTGGTTCGGCGCGCCGAATATTGGGATCTGGCGCGCGTGCATCGGCATGGAGTTCGGCGACGGCGTGAAAGTGGCCGAAAACGCACGCGGAGTCAACGTGCACAGTATTCCCAGCAAGTCGCGGCAAGCTGAGTTCTACATGGAAGTCGGCCGTTCCCTGTTGACCGATCCCACTCGCCGTGAGCAAGGCGTGCAAGTACTCCTGCGCGCCGAGCACCTTGCGCCGCAGCGTGTCCACGCCGATGTGCTGGCCCGTGAAGCCGTGGCCGATGTGCTCCGCGCCGCACGGCGCGATGCGGGCGGACGTGAATTGCGCGGCTTAGCATGGCGACTGGGTATCGCTCCCGAACACGCGCCCAAGAACTGATCGTGTCCTCGCGTTTGTCCTTCGTGGACAAATCTGTTGTGGCCCAGCTCATAACGTCTGCTCCGGCCCCGACGCCGGGGTGAGCCGGCCACCTCGTCATCTCGGCCGCGCCAGTACGGCTATGACCGCTGGCTGGTGCTGTGCCCTCGGCGTCGGGTGCTTTCCAATCGGATCGCAGGGAGGCGCAGGGGATGGATGCGAGCAGTCGGCAGGGGTTGTATCGGGCGGGAGTGCCTGAGCTGGAGCGGATCGCGGCGTATCTGAAAGACGAGTCGACGCTGTTGCGTGGCTCGCTGACAGATACGTACGGCGCACCGGCTATCGGGATGCGGTGCGCGGCGGTCGCGGGGGCGGACGCCGTGAATGATCGAGCGACGATCGAGGCGCTCGCACGGCGGCACGGTTACACGCTGGCCGCGATCTATGTGGTTGCGCCGCAGACGGTATCGCCGGTGGCGGCGGCGCGTGTGTTGGAAATGGTGCACGTCGCCCGCGCGAGTGCGGTGATAGTTCCGGGGATGACGCATCTGGGCGGCTCGGTTCCGGCCGACTTCACGCGAGTGTGCAGCGTGATCATGCCGGGACACGTGATGCTCGGCCGCGCCCTGTACCCGACCCCGGCACCGTCGGGGGACGCGGAGGCTCAGGCATGAGCGCGCCAGGCATCGAAGGCTTCGATCTTGCAACCCCATCCGGGCAGTGCGCGTACTACAAGATGATCTGTCAGCTCCCTGCCGAGGTAGAACCCGAAGCACTCGGCCGAATCGTGGTGCGAGCAGGTTCGCTGGTGTGGGGTGTCTCGGTGCCGGAGCCGTTGGGGCGGGCAGCGACGGACCGGTTGCGCAGCGGCGGATACGGTCTCGGCCCGATCATCACGCACCCGCATTCCCTGACCTGGACATTCCTGGTGCGGCCTGATCTGCCCGACGAACCTCGAATCTTCGCGGGCCTGTTCCGGGATCGCGTGAAGGTGATCCGCGACGGCGGATTGATCGCCCTCCCTTCCCCGGCCGACAGCAACACCGCATACCGCGCATGGCTCGAGGTTCCCTGCGACACCTACCGGCCCTCAGGACGGCTGGTGGTGGAAGCAGTGCAAGCATCCCTGCTCACACGCGCGGTCAGGACAGGCCGATGAACTCGCACGGCGAATCGATCACGCCCCCGATTCGCAGTCGCATGACCGGCCCCGCCCAGTCTCCGCACCCAGAGGAACCCGACGTACACCTTTCGGTCTATCTGCACGACCAACGAATGGACTTCGCCGCATGCCTGACCGCCGCATTGGTATTCGTCCAGGACTGGAACGCCCGCCACCGCCCCGGCGCGGTAACCGTCCTCCCCGGCGACCCCACCGGCCTCCCCCGCCTCCCGAACGAACGGCTCTACCTCGAATGCTGACCAGGCCGCCCGTGCCGCCACTCCGATCCACTGATTTCGACAGTGTCGTGCACGGGCACCATTCTGCTATGCGGGGATGCCGACAGCGTTTACACGACCTCCTAATATCGAGCTCTCGCAGGCGGCCTGGCAGCGTCGGCATCACCCGTGACGGTGAGACCGAGCCGCCGCAATTCTTCGATCGCTACCTCTGGTCGATCTCGCACGGCAGCCGCTGTTTGCATGCGCCGCCACTCTTCTCGGCCCTCAGCAACTTCGGACTCCCATCCGTCACGCCCCGCCACGCGACAGTCCCGGATGAGAAACTCGATGAAGTCCTCGACGCATGGGCGAAAGCGGTCCCCGCCGGTAGGAACATGGATTGACTGAATCGCAGCGGGTGTCGGATGGCCGGTCTGCGACAACAGATAAGTGAAGAGCCCACTCTCAGCGTGCACGTGGACGTGCGAACACGGCACCGTATGAGCGTCGCGAACGTACTCGATCCGCGCGATCGGCTTCTTGCCACGTTTTTCCAACAACTGGAACGTGGACTTGTGCACAGCAAGATGACGCCCAGACCGGTCGAATGTGAGCTCGAATCCGAGTTTAATGTGACCTATTGCAGGACTTCCCAGCTCAGCATGGATACTCTGCTGGTACGCGAATGCATAGCGGCCGCCTTTCGGGGAGGCCTCCACCGTCAGCTGATCCGTGCTAGGGCTGCCTTCCAGGCACATCAGAGCCCTTGTCGAGACATCCAAGGCGAACCGCCTGGCCTGCTCCTCGAGACGGGTATCCGTGCTCACGCATCCTCGAGAAGGAACTCGATGGACCGCAGCTCATCCCACGCCGCCAATTCCTCTGGCGTCAGGGTGTATTGAGCCGCGAGCTCCCCAATCTCCTCTCGCGTCATCCCGACGCGCCGCAGGACCTCGCGGTGTCGATGGCGAAGTTCCTCAGACGTGCTGTGTTCGACCGTAACGGTCATCGGCGACTTACCCTCCCTGCTTCGTCGACCATCTCCGTTCATTATGCACGCACCTCGCTCTCTGATCGGGGACCGAGGCAATCTGGTTCTACCAGCGGCGACCGACAGACTGGATGACGTCGAACCCTCCTGGTTTCGGTTGGCATCTCTGAGTCTCAGTCGGCCAGTCGCCCGAGACGCATTGAGCCGACCCAGATCGTGTCATTCGCACCGAGAGGGTTGCGGTAGCGCGGTGCCTACGGCGATTCGAAGCCTGCCGCGGTGCGGTGCGGTGCGGTGCGGTGAAGGGATCTTCGTTAGTACTCGAGTTCATGCCACGGGATGGCGATCGGGAACGGGCGGCTGAATTCGAGACCGTCCGAGTTCTCGTGGTTCCACTCTGCCGCGACGATGTAGTTGGCGGAATGGAGCGGCTGTGCACCGTTCGGGAGTTGCGCATGGCCGATGTCGAGGCCGTAGACACGGACGACAGCGATCGCGCTGACCTCACGGGCCAGCGTCACCTCCCAGAGCCAGGGGATGCCAGCGCTGGCGTAGCGAATCTTCTTGGCCTCGATGTCCGTCTGCGTGACGGCCGGGGACAAGACCTCACCGACCAAGAGAACATCACTTCCCCGTACGTCCTGAGAGGGCGATTCGAGACAGCGGTGGACGAGGAAGTCCGGCGTCAGGAAGTCGGATTTTCCCGTGCGGCCGAGGAACACATTGGTTGCGGAGTTGACGCGCCAGTCACGTTCCGGCTCGTCCGACATCGACATTCGTGCACAGCGCTCGAGGGAGTTGGTGAACCGGCCTACGAAGACCCGACGGTCGCTCGGCTCGCGCCCGACGCAAACCACGCGACCGTTCCACAACTCGATTTGCTCCGCAAGCTCGTCGGGTAGCCGCTGCAATTCCTCCCACGTCATCGATTCGGGAAGGTCTGACCGTCCGATGTGTGGGAGCAGCATGACGCGATCGTATTGATCGACGCTGCCTGTACGCACTCTCGTTCTTCCGGACGGATGCGAGTGGGGCTGACTGCTGCGGTCCGACGATCTGCGGAACCTGAACGAGCGCGAACACTCGGACGAGCGCGAGTCAGTTCAACCCCGCATACGAATGCAACCCGCTGATCACCATGTTGATGATGAACAGGTTGAACAGCATCGCGACGAAGGCGGCGATGTTGATCCAGGCGGCCTTCGTGTCGCGCCAGCCGGAGGTGGCGCGGGCGTGGAGGTAGGCGGCGTAGAGGACCCAGGCGATGAAGGAGCAGGTTTCCTTCGGGTCCCAGCCCCAGAAGCGGCCCCACGCGGCTTCGGCCCAGATCGCGCCGAGGATGACGCCCGCGCCGAACAGCGGGAAGCCGATGATGGTGGCCTTGTAGGCGAGCCGGTCCAGGGTGCGGGCGTCGGGGAGGCGGCGGGCGATGGCGCCGAGGACGTTGGCCGACTCCTGGCCGTCCGGCTGACGCAGGCGGTAGAGGAAGAGCATGCTCGCCACGCCCGCGAACAGGAAGACGCCGCTGCCCACGCTGACGATGGTGACGTGCACCGGCAGCCAGAACGACTTCAACGCGGGCACCACGGGTGCGGCGTCGGCGTAGAGCACCGTGCCTGCGAGGAACAGCAGGATCAGCACCGGCACCAGCAGGAACACCCACATGGCGCGGTAGCGCTGCTCGCGCAGGAGCGCGATCCCGACCAGCACGGCGGCCGCCGTCGCCATGGTGACGAACTCGTACATGTTGCCCAGCGGGAAGCGGTGGGTCGCGAAGCCGCGCAGCACGATCGCGCCCACGTGCAGCGCGATGGCCACCATGAGCACCGAGAACGCCATGTTGCCCAGCCGCTCCGACAGCGGCCGCCCCGCGGGCTCGCTGACGCGGCCGGGTCCCTGCGGTGTCGACCCGCCGCCCACCGTCACCAGCTCGCGCTCGGAGACCTGGCGGCTGCGCGCCGTCGCGTACTGCCAGATCAGCAGCACCAGCACCAGCGCGTACACCACGATCGCCGTCTTGAAGGCGAAATCGCTGTACCTGGCGATGGTCTCGTCGATCGGCATCGTCACTCTCCCGTGGTCTCGGCGTGCTCATCGAGCAGGCGCGCGCGCAGCCGGTCGAACTCGCCGCCCCAGCCCGCCTGGTCGGTCCTGGCGAGCCCGCCCATCTCTACTACAGTGCGTCGTTGGTCCACGGTACCGGCTGTGTCCTCGGCCGGGTAGACCCGCACCCAGATCCGCCTGCGCTTGATCAGCAGCGAGACCAGCAGGCCCGCCATCATCAGCAGCGCGCTCACCAGCACCCACTGCTGGGCCGGGTCGTGTGAGACCTGAAGATTCACGAACTCCTGCGCGCCGTCGAAGGTGACCTTGGTGCCGTTCGGCAGCGTGGTCGACTCGCCGGGGCGGAGATTGACCCTGGCCTCCTTGGCGAGCCTGCCCTGCTTGACCTGCTCGGGGTCGAGGGCGAACAACGATTGCGGCTTACCGGTGTCGAGGCCGGTGTCGCCGCGATAGATGTCGACCGCGACGGCGGGATCGTTCATGGCGGGGTACGCGGAGGACAGCAACGATCCGTGGAACATCGCCGTGGGCGCGAACAAGCCCTCGATCGCGATCTGGTTCTTGCGGCGCTCCTCGTCGGTGGCGTACATGCCACCGGGCGGGTCGATCCGCAGCACGCCGCTGGACAGGAACGTCGAGGCGTCGTCGGGCCGCCACTGAATGGACTCGGTGCGGGTCTGGCCGTTGGGGAAGGTCACCGTGAAGGTGGGCGCGTAGCCGTGTCCTTGCAGGTAGAGCCGGTCACCCGCGACGCGGAGCGGATGGTTGACCTGCACCCTGGTGTCGCGCCAGGTGTTCGTCCGCAGATCGTCGCCCGCCTGGTAGGAGAGGTTCGCGGTGAACATCTCCGCTTGCCCGTTGGTCAGGTAGTCGGCCTGGAAATCCTTCACCCGCACACAGACCGGGGTCATGCCGGTGCCGTCGTTGACGTTGCCCGCCTTGAACGAGTCGAACACCGCGGGCGAGGTGGTGCAGAAGCCGGGGCCGTTGTTCGCCAGCACGATGACGCTGCCCTCGTAGCCGAACAGCTTGCCCATCGCGATGGCGACCAGCAGCCCGACCAGCGCGAGGTGGAACACCAGATTGCCGAGTTCGCGGGTGTAGCCCTTCTCCGCGGACAGCGCCAGTTCACCCTCGCGGGGGCCGGGGCGGACCTCGGTGCGCCAGCCGCGCAGCTGGGCGCGGGCGTGGTCGATCAGCTCCTGCGGCGACCGCTCGACCCGGGCCGCGTAGTGGTGCGGAAGCCTCGTCAGATTGCGCGGCGCGCGCACCGGCGGTGTGCGCAGAGCGCGGTAGTGGTCGAGCGTGCGCGGCAGGATGCAACCCACCAGCGAGATGAACAGCAGCACGTAGACGGCCGTGAACCAGAAACTGGAGAACACGTCGAACAGCTCGAAGCGGTCCATCCACGGGCCGAGCGTGGGCCGGCTCGCGATGTACTGCTCGACCTTCTGCTCGTTCAGGTTCCGCTGCGGCAGCAGCGCGCCGGGAATCGCGGCGAGGGCGAGCAGGAACAGCAGCACCAGGGCGGTGCGCATGCTGGTGAGCCCGCGCCAAGTGTTGCGCAGGAACGCCCAGGCCCGCCCGATCAGCGATTGACGCGGCGGACGCTCGGGGCTTTCGATCGTGGGGTGGTCGGTCACGGTCATATCGGCAGGGTCACCTCGGAGACGAACGCGTCCCGCACCCAGGCGACGAACTGGTCCCACGCCCCGGTGACCAGCGCGGCGCCGACCGCGACGAGCAACATGCCCCCGATGATCTGAATGGTGCGGGAATTGCGGCGCAGCCACCCGACCCCACGCAGCGCGCTCGCGGACCCGAACGCCAGCACCACGAACGGCAGACCGAGGCCGAGACAGTAAGCGATGATCAGCGCGACCCCGCGCACCGCCGTGGTCCCGTCGGTGCCCGCGGCCACGGCCATGACGCCCGACAACGTGGGGCCGAGACACGGCGTCCATCCCAGCGCGAACACCCCGCCCAGCAGCGGAGCGCCCATGAGGCTGGTGAGCCTGCGCGGTTCCATCCGGGTGTCGCGCTGCAACGCGGGCACCAGGCCGATGAAGACCAGGCCCATCAGGATCGTCACCACACCGCCGATGCGTTGCAGCAGTTCCCGATTCACGTTGAGGGTCTGGATGACGCCGAACACGGTCGCGGTGGCGAGCACGAAGACCACGGTGAAACCGGCGACGAACAAACCGGCCGCACCCGCGACCCGCATCCGTCCCGACCGAAGCGGCCGCGCGGCAGTCGCGACGCGTCCGCCGGTGGCCTCCGCCACCGTGGCAGGCGGCGCCTCCGCGCCGACGAGTCCGGCCAGATAGGACAGGTACCCCGGCACCAGGGGCACCACACACGGCGAGGCGAACGACACCAGACCCGCGAGCAGGCACGCGCCGAGCGCCAGCAGCAGCGGCCCGGAGGCCGCCGTCTGCTGGAACGAATCACCGACTGCGGCGAGCACCATCACAGGTCCTCCCCGGTACGCGGCGCGGTGCGCGCGAGGGTCACACCGAGTCCTCCCGCGTTTCCTCCGGCGATCGTCCGGCGCCGCGGCGCGGCGCTACCGTGCGCTCGGTGGCCGCGGGTTCCTCGGCCGCGTCGAACGCCGGGAAGTCCAGCAACGACTCGGCCGCGACGCTGCGCGGCACGGTGGCGATGCCCGCCCACCGGTCGTCGACGGCCCATCCGCCGCCGATTCGTCGGGCGCCCTGCCGTGGCCGACAGGCACGCAGGTGGCGGGTACGACGGTCGCGATTCACTGTGATTCCTCCGCGGCGATACTTTCGACCACTGACTGCAGATCTTCGGCCAGCAGGGACCGCAGGAATACCGCGGCGACCCGGTGTTGCCGGTCGAGGACGAGCGTGGTGGGGATGACACTGGTAGGGAAATTCCCGCCGAGCGCCAAGAGCGTGCGCATCGACGGGTCGTAGACGGACGGGTAGCCGACCTTGTTGTCGACCACGAAGTCTTGGGCCTTGTCCTGTTGCGGGTCGCGGACGTTGATGCCGAGGAAGGCGACGCCTTTGTCCTTGGTCGCTTCGTAGACCTTTTCCAGGGCGGGCGCCTCGGCGCGGCACGGACCGCACCACTGGCCCCACAGGTTGAGTACCACGACCTTGCCCGCGTAGTCCTCCACCGAGGTGGTCTTGCCCGCGGTCATCAGGTCCGGACCGGCGAGTTTGCCGATGGTGCCGCGCGCGGCGGGCGGGTCGTAGCGGATGTCGGTCTTGCCGCCGGGCGAGACGAATTCGAAGGTGCCGCCCGAGGCCACCGCGTCCGAACCGGTCGAACAACCCGCGAGCGCGGCGATCAGCGCCACGCACGCGAGCAGAGCCGGCAGCACCCGCCCGGCGCGCGCCGAAGGCGGGATGGGGAACGCGGTGCGGTGCGTCATGCGCCGTGTACCGAAGGGTCCGAGCCGCCCGCTGGCTCGGAGTAGACGATGTCGACCAGCGTGTCGCCGTGATAGACGAGCGAGGTCAGCGAAGCTAGCGAGCACTGCCGTTGCCGGGGGTCGTGCCAGAGGCGCTGGCCCTGGAGGAACCGCCGAAGCGTCCACACGGGTAGCTGGTGGGAGACGAGCACCGCCTCCCGCCCGGCCGCTTCGACCCGGGCTTTGTTCACGGCCGCCAGCATGCGGTGCGCGATCTGGAGGTACGGCTCGCCCCAGGACGGAGTGAAGGGGTCGCGCAGCTTCCACCAGTGCCGCGGCTTGCGCAGTGCGCCGTCGCCGACCGAGACGCGGAGGCCTTCGAAGGTGTTACCCGCCTCGATGAGGTTCTCGTCGGTGCGCACGATGACGTCGTGCTGCGCGGCGATCGGCTCGGCGGTCTCTTGAGCACGCTGCAGCGGCGACGCGATGACCACGGCGATGTCGTGATCGGCCAGGGTCCGCGCGACAGCGGCGGCCTGCGCACGGCCCGCCACCGAAAGGCTGAAGCCGGGCAGGCGGCCGTAGAGGATGCCGTTCGGGTTGTGCACCTCGCCGTGGCGCAGCACGTGCACGATCGTCTCGATCGCGGCGGCGCCGCCGTCGTGCACCCGATCGGTGGCGCTGGTCCGCGCATCGGCGCGCTCCGCCGCCTCGGTTTTATTGGTCTCGGTCTCGGTCTCGGTCTCGGCCGGAGCCGGCTTGTCCCCTTTACGCGCCGCGACGACCTGCGCGTCCGACGACGCGGCAGCCGCCGCGAACTGGGCGCCCGCCTCGACCAGGCTGGATTCCTCGGATCCTGGCTCGGCGGTCTGCGTCCCGGCGCTCGCGGCGGCGAACTGCTCACCAGCGTCGATCACGGTCGCGTCCGCGGCCGGATCGACCGCAACGGCGGTCGCGCCGTGCGTCGCGGTCACCTCCGGCGCGGTGGACGGCTTGGCCGGCTCGCGCCGGTCGGCATCGGGCTGATCGAGGTCGGAGGTCACGCGCGGGATCCTTCGGGGGTGGCGGCCGCCGCCGCGTGCGCGGCGGCGGGCAGGGCGGCAGCGATACGGTCGAACGCGTCCTCGTCGAGCGCCGCGGAGACGAACCACGCTTCGAACGCGCTCGGCGGCGCGTACACGCCACCGTCGAGCAGGGCGTGGAAGAACGCTGGATAGCGCCAGGTCTCGCTCGCCTTGGCGGCGGCGTAGTCGGTGACCGGGCGTTCGGCGAAGAACACGCTCACCATATTGCCTGCGAACTGGACCTGGTGCCCGACCCCCGCGGCGGTCAGCGCCGAGGTGAACAGTTCGCCGAGCCGCCGCGCGTTGCGGTCCAGCGCGGCGTACACCGCCTCGTCGGCCGCGCGCAGTGTGGCGAGGCCCGCGGCCACCGCGACCGGGTTACCGGACAGCGTCCCGGCCTGGTAGACCGGCCCGAGCGGCGCGAGGTGGTTCATGATCTCGGCGCGACCGCCGAACGCGGCCGCGGGCAGACCGCCACTCATCACCTTGCCGAAGGTGTAGAGGTCGCCTGCGATGCCTTCCCGGCCGAACCAACCCGCGGCGCTGACCCGGAATCCGGTCATCACCTCGTCCATGACGAGCAGCGCCCCGTGCTCGGCGGTGAGCGCGCGCAGTCCCGCGTTGAATCCGGGCAGCGGCGCCACCGCGCCCATGTTGCCCGCCGCCGCCTCGGTGATCACGCAGGCGATCTGAGCCGGGTTCGCGGCGAACGCGGCGGCGACGGCGTCGATGTCGTTGTAGGGCAGCACGATGGTGTCGGCGGCCTGCGCGCCCGTCACGCCGGGCGAGGTGGGCAGCCCGAGCGTGGCGACGCCGGAGCCCGCGTCGGCGAGCAGCGCGTCGACGTGGCCGTGATAACAACCGGCGAACTTGATGATCTTGGTGCGTCCGGTGTAGCCGCGGGCCAGCCGGACCGCGCTCATCGTCGCCTCGGTGCCCGAGTTCACCAGCCGCACCCGCTCCACCGGCGTGACCCGCCGCACGATCTCCTCGGCGAGTTCGATCTCGGCCTCGGTCGGCGCGCCGAAGGACAGGCCGCCGCTCGCCGCGCCGCGCACCGCCTCGACTACCGCCGGATGCGCGTGGCCGAGGATCATCGGCCCCCAGGAGCAGACCAGGTCGACGTACTCGTTGCCGTCCGCGTCGACGAGCCTCCAGCCGTCGGCCGAGGCGATGAATCGCGGTGTGCCGCCGACGGATCGAAATGCCCGCACCGGGGAGTTGACGCCACCCGGAATCACCGAACTCGCCCGGTCGAAGAGCTGAGCGGAAACCGGCACAGCGGCACTGGTCACGCGCGGAGAAGAACTCACGAGTTCCAGTCTCTCAGCACCGGAAAATCGGCTTGACGACAGGGTGTAGTGCAGTGATGCAGGCCGCAGCCGCCCGGCAACACGCCGAGGTGGGGTTCGCGCGGATTTCGATCGCTGAGCGGTTGCCGGTGCGTAGTCTCAGCTCACATTCGTCCATCGTTCGGGAGGGTCTGCATGCGGATTGCCATCGTCAGCGTGGGTGTGCTCGCCGTCGTCGCGGGGGCCGCAATGGCACTCGGCGCCGGATCCGCCGCCGCGCAGCCGCTCGATCAAATCGACGACGTGCGGCTGGCCATCCCCTTGGACCACACGGCGACCGCAGCGCTGGCGGACGGGCCGATTCCCGCCGTGGTCACCATGTTCGTCCCGCCCAGCCGGATCGGCGCCGGACTGAAGAACGACTCCGCGATCTACCGCGACGACCGCGGTGCGGTGCACGCCACACTGCGCCAGGTGGTGCTGGAGGCGGCGGGCCATCCGGACGGCACGGTCACCGTCTACCTGAACGCCCCCGGCACCCGCGACGGCCGTGTGCTGGACATCTACCAGCACTGGAACTGAACGGGCGCCGGGCCGCCGCCGTCAGGCGTACATGCAGGGGACCTGCGCCGACATCGTGTGCAGGAAGCACATGAACCCGTTGTAAGGGCCCGCGGATCCGGAATCCGGCACCAGGATCGGCGCATCGACCGGGTTCGCGTCCTCCAGTGGCAGTCCCGGGGTCGCGCCTGCGGGCGCGGCCCCGAGTCCGAGGGCGGCGGCCACGGCAAACGCGGCACAAATCTTCACGGCGAACCGGTTCATCGAACACTTTCCTTCATCGACGCACGTACCAAATACGGCCGAAATACTAACGGCCCCAGGGCCATTCCAACCAAAGCGCACGGTCGGCGGGCGTCGGGCGCCGAACCGGGGGCGGTAGCACGGTAACCCGCCTGCGCGCGGTCCGCAGCGGTTAGCAGGCAATCCGTGGCTACGTGATGCCCAGACAGAACGCGGCGAAGCCGGTCGTCACCAGGCACGCCAACGGCGTCGGCAGCGCGTGCAGCAGCGGTGCCGGCGGCGTGGCCGCAAAGGCGGGTGTCACCGGAACAGGCTCTCGCGGAACGGTTTCGGCGGACGCGGTGGCTGGTACGGCCGCGGCCGCGCCGATCACACCGGCCGCCACCGCACCGAAAAGTGTTCGCTGGACAGTTGGTTTCATGTGATCGGCGTTCCCGCCGCGCGCGGCATGAAACGACCGCAGACGAATTCGCGTCGATCAGCGCACGGCTCCGGCGCCACGCAGTCCACGCGCGAGCCGGGCCGCGGCGTCGATGGCGAGCACACCGGCCACCGCGACGAGCAGCGTGGCCAATAGCCACCAAGGCGCGGCATAGCGGATCGCGGTGAAACCCGGGGCGTCGCCGGACGGCGGGAAATCGGTGGTGCGCATGCCCGCGCGTGCGCTCAACGCCGCCCCGATCAGCGCGAGCACGAACAGATCCACTTCCACCAGCACCGCGACCAGCCAGCGCCTCATCGGTCCACTCCGTCCGAACTGCGTTGGACGGCCTCGGTCAACGCCGCGCGCAGCGCCTTGTGGTCTCTGGCCCAGGCCTGCACCAGGCTGCCGTCGGCCAGCCGCAGCCCGATGCCGGTGCGGCGGCGCGGCACGCCGGTCAGCTCACCGAGCGCCCTGGCCGACTCCCACTCTTCGTCGTCCCAGGAGTTCTCGTCCCGTTCCGGCATGACCTCCGCGATCGAGCTCAGCGGTAGCGACTCGGTGCCCGAACGCAGCGTCTCCGCGGTGAGTTCGACGCCGACGTGCCGTTTGCCCGCGACCACTTGCAGTGCGACGAAACCGGCGATCAGCGCGGCACAGAACAGTAGGGCGAACCAGTGCACGTCACCACCGGTGACGAGTTCCAGGACGAGAACGGCCAGGCACAGGCTCGGCCCGTACGCTACGGCGCGCCAGCGGGCGCCCGGCTCGGTGAACAAGACGGCTTCGGCGGTCACGCCGGAGCCCCCGCGGCAGCGTGGACCAAGGCGGAGAGCGGAATCAGCGACTCAAGCCGGGCAGCAACAGCACGGCGACGGTCAGCACGGCGAACAGAATCAGCAGACTCAAGACGGCCAGATCCCGCCGAATGCTGTGCGGCTGCTGGATCACCACTCGCATCGATGCCTCCGATCCTCCGGAGCCATTTGCCGAGTTCCCGCGCGTAATAAGCGACAACGAACGGCAGACGACTACCGGTTTCCACGTCCACTGTGACAACCCTCACCATACATGCCGGACTGTCTCGGACAAATTGGAAACCTGTTCCATTCAGAGCCTCAACGCCTGCCCGGCTGGAAGTAAGCGGTGGCTTCGGGCCGGTGGGACAGATAGATGGCGCCGACCGCGAGCACGCCCTGCACGATGGAAGCACCGCCCGCGACGAGCGAGGCCGTCCCGGTCACCGCGTCGATGGCCAGCAACGCGCCGACGCCGATCACCACGGACCAGGCGCCGAGAACCGTCAGCACGGTGCGCGCCCACGGTTTGCCACGCCCGAACTGGTGCACGATCACCAGCGCGAGCGCGGACAGACCGAGCCCGATCAGCACCACGACCACGTAGACCAGCGACACCATCAGCTCGGCGCTGGCCATCGTGACCTTCGGATCCTGCATCCTGGCCTGCTCGAAGACCTGTTCGGCGAACGTGCGCCGCTGATCCAGGGCAGCGACGATCGAGGCGATCAACTGCACCACGCCGAATCCGACGACACCCCACCACAGCTGCCGCGCGGTACCGACGTCCTCCGGCATCGGGGGCCGGGCCGAGCCCGCGGCGAACGGTCCCGCCATATTCGTCACGACAGCCAGTTCGCGGCCTCGGTCGCCCAGTAGGTGAGCACGAAGTCCGCGCCGGCCCGGCGAATGCTCAGCAGCGACTCGAGGACGGCGCCGCGGCGGTCGATCCAGCCGCGCTCGGCGGCGGCGGTGATCATCGCGTACTCGCCGGAGATCTGGTAGGCGGCGACCGGGACCGTCGAGTGATCGGCGACCTCGCGCAGAATGTCCAGATACGACATGGCCGGCTTGACCATGACGATGTCCGCGCCCTCGGCCAGGTCCAGCTCCAGTTCGCGGATCGCCTCGCGCCGATTCGCCGGGTTCTGCTGGTAGGTGCGCCGGTCGCCTTCCAACGAGGAAGCGACGGCTTCCCGGAACGGTCCGTAGAACGCCGAAGCGTATTTGGCGGAGTAGGCCAGGATGCCGGTATCGATGCGCCCGGCCGCGTCCAGACCGCGCCGGATCGCGCCGACCTGGCCGTCCATCATGCCGCTGGTGCCGAGCAGGTCGGCGCCCGCCTCGGCCTGGGCGAGCGCCATCTCGACGTAGCGGTCCAGCGTCGCGTCGTTGTCGACCGCGCCGTCGGCCGCGAGCACACCGCAGTGCCCGTGATCGGTGAACTCGTCCAGGCAGGTGTCGGCCATGACCACCGTCGAGTCGCCCACCTCGTCGGCGAGGGCGCGCAGGCCGCGGTTTAGGATGCCGCGCGGATCGCTGGCCGCGCTGCCGACCGCGTCCTTGTCCTCCGGACGCGGCACGCCGAACAGCATGATGCCGCCGACACCCGCCGCGACCGCCTCGACCGCCGCCTTGCGCAGCGAGTCGAGCGAGTGCTGCACCACGCCCGGCATGGAGCCGATCGGACGCGGCTCCGCCAAGCCGTCGGCCACGAACATCGGCAGCACCAATTGCCGTGGTTCGAGTGTGGTTTCGGCCACGAGACGGCGCAGAGCGGGAGTACGGCGCAACCGCCGTGGGCGGTCCATTCCGGTCATGAATCGCACGATACGCCCGGCGCGATCCGCTGTCGCGAGCGCCCGTGGCCCGCTCCGCGACGCCGAGCCCGACCCTCTGGGACAGCTGCCGCGCGTTACCCGGCGATCACCCATGCCATCCGAGTGATAACAGTGTGCGAAATCACACATTACCCCCCTGGCGAAGGCGCATACTCCGACTAGGCGAGACCCGCTGGGGGACAAGCATGACCGATCCGCACATCGACATCTCGCTGGCCAGAGCCGCCGACTTCGAATCGTGGGCGGCGGTGTTGCTGGCCGACTGGTGGCCCGTGCTCACCGACGGTCTGCCTCCGCCCGCGTTCATGCTGCGGGTCTGGCGTGCCACCGACGCCACCGGGCAGAACTTCGCCGTGGAGTTCGTCGCACGACAATCGGCCGCGCCCGAGGTGATGCCGGGCGCGCACGTCGCCTTCCGGATGCTCGGCATCCGGCCCGACGAGCCCGAGTGGATACGCAGCCGGGGGACGCACCTGGCCGGCGGCACCGAGGACGCCATCGTCCAGTTGCGCTTCTCCGACACCGCCCGCTGCGTCTTCCTCCGCCTGCAGAGCAGGCCGTGCCAGGTGACGGAGGCGGCGGGCCGACGACTGTGCGCAGGGGCGGAGACCAGTCTCCGGTTTCCGGACACCACTTCGGGGCCGCTGGACGTGCGCGTGGCCCGCAACAGCGCACGGCATCTGCTCGCCCAGCACAGCGCACGGCATGCCACCCCGGCCGATCCCTTACAGCTCGGGCCGCCGCAGCGGGTCGCCGACATCGGCTGGGCCTTCATCTTCCCGTGGTCGACCACATCCTGGTACCTCGACGGCTCGGTACCCACGCTTCCGCCGGGCAGCCGCGGGCCGATCGTGGTCGTCAAGGACACCGGACACACCTGGCTGCTGGACAGCCTCCGCAACTACGACGCGCAGCTGACCGCATACGCGCACGCGAACGGGTACCGCGTCCCGATGGAACAGGCGCGATGATGGACGGCGTGGTGTTCCGCGAGACGGGCTGTTGAGATGACCGAGCCGCCGAGCGAGGTCGAGTTGGTCGCCATGCAACGGCGCGCCGAAGCGCTGTGGCACGCGGGCGACGCGGCGGGCGCCGAACGCTGGCTGCGCCGGGCCGCCGCGGGTGGCAGCGCGCCGGCGATGGGCATGCTCGGCGCGCTGCTTGGAGCCGACGGGCGGATCGGCGAGGGGATCCACTGGCTGGAGACCGCCGCCGGCCGCGGCAACGAGGCGGCGGGGATGCAGCTGGGCCTGCTGCACACCGAGCGCGGGAATATCGATGAGGCGGAGCGCTGGTTGCGGCCGGCCGCCGAGCGCGGGTTGCCGGAAGCCCTCTGCAATATGGGCGTCATCGCCAACCGGCGTGGACGCGACGAAGAGGCCGAGCAGTGGTACGAACGAGCCGTCCGCGCCGGAAATCCCACGGCCATGCGCAGTCTCGGCTTGCACTTGGCGCGCCGCGGCGAATTCGACCGCGCGATCGACCTGCTCACCGAGGCCGCGCGGCGGGGTAGGACCGATGCGATGGCGGTGCTCGGCGCCTTGCATCTGGACCGCGGCGAGCCGATCGAGGGTGAGCGGTGGTTGCGCAAGGGCGCCGAGGCGGGCGACCCGGACTCGATGTTCCACCTCGCGCTGTTGCTGCGCGCCGCCAACACCCCCTACCTCGCAGGCGATTTCGCCGACCCCGAGGTGCTGCGGACCGCCGCCGCCATCGCGACCGGCCGCACTCCGGCGCAGCGGGAAGCCAGGCAGTGGCTGGAACGCGCGGCCGCGCTCGGCCATCCGCAGTCGATGCGACTGTTGCACGATCTGTGAGCCGCTGGACGCTCGAAAACCCTTCTGGCCAGCCAAGTTTGTCGGTCCCCCCGGGTACAATCGAAGGTACGTTCGAGGGGGCTCGCCCGCCCCCGATCGCCACGGGAGGGATGCCAATGCGCACACCACAAACCGTTCTCATCGATCGCCCCTACACCCCTTTGCAGAAGCGCCCGCTGCCTCCGGGCCGCCCCAAGGCGTGGTACGTCCTGCACAACCGGCGGCTCAAGGCGATGCGCCTGGCGATCGCACTGCTCGACTCCGGCGTCTACGCACCGAGTTACGCCACGAACAAGCGAATCAGGCACACCGCCGAGGTAATCGGCATCCGCCCACCCTCCGACGCCACCTGCTCCATGGTCCGCACCTTGATGCGCAGGCGGTACTGAGATCCGATCCCTCGTTCGTGGTCGCGAGCCGCATCCACGCGCATTCGCGACCGCGAACGAGTGGAAGGACGTGCAATACACAAGACCGAGTGCGGACCCGGGGCCCACGGCCAGTGCGCTGCACAGCCCACATTGCACCGCAGGTCGTGATTCGCCGACGCGGCATAGCCCAACTCGCTCCTGCCGCCCGACAGCCAGACCGTGCACTGCACCGCCCATTCGCGACCTGGATCGCGCACCACTGACATCTCATCGGCGGAACTACGCGGCGACCGCAAAGCATCAAGCGCTACGCGCCTGCTTCGCATTCAGGCCGGCTGGACCGCAACGCTCGCTCCTGACGCCGTGCCGCGCACCGATCCCGAACGGCTTGCTCCCACTGCGAGAAGCCGCCGCATCCAGCCGCTTCAGCTCACCAAAGGTATCGAGCGAGCGAGGCCAACCATCGGCTGGCCGAGGCCCGGCACGTCAACCCGGTGGCCGCGGGGCACCGCCCTGATTCGGAACAGCCCACCCCGGGCACAACAGCGGACGCCCGTGACGCGCCCGGCGCACCGCAAACCACCGGTCTCGAGCGAAACGAGACCGAGCCTGTTCCGTTCGCGGCGCGAAGGCGCGGCCGATTACCTACTGCGGCGGCTCTTCTTGCGCGGCGGCGGCAGGAGTCCTTCGGCGCGCAGCCGGGCCGCGTGCTCGGCCAGCGCTTCGACCAGAGGACCGACCTGGGCCACGTCGGGCTGCACGTCAACGCGCAGGCCGAATTCGATGGCGGTTTCGGCGGTCTTGGGGCCGATGCAGGCCACGATGGTGCGGGCGTGCGGCTTGCCCGCGATGCCGACCAGGTTGCGCACCGTGGAGGACGAGGTGAACAGGACCGCGTCGAAACCGCCGGTCTTGATCATCTCGCGGGTCTCCGCGGGCGGCGGCGAAGCGCGCACCGTGCGGTAGGCCGTGACGTCGTCGATCTCCCAGCCGCGATCGCGCAGGCCCTCGGCCAGCGTCTCGGTGGCGATGTCGGCGCGCGGCAGCAGCACCCGGTTCACCGGGTCGAACACGTCGTCGTAAGGCGGGAAGTCGGCCAGCAGGCCCTCGGAGGACTGCTCGCCGCTGGGCACCAGCTCGGGGTTGATGCCGAACGACCGCACCTTGTCGGCGGTGGCCTCCCCCACGCAGGCGATCTTCACACCGGAGAACGCCCGCGCGTCCAGACCGAACTCGGCGAACTTCTCCCACACCGCGCGGACCGCGTTGGTGGAGGTGAACACCACCCACTGGTAGCGACCGTCGACCAAACCCTTGACCGCGCGCTCCATCTGGGCGGGGCTGCGCGGCGGCTCGACCGCGATGGTCGGCACCTCCATCGGGATGGCGCCGTGCGTGACGAGCCGTTCGCTCATCTCCGCCGCCTGGTCCTTGGTGCGCGGCACCAGCACGGTCCAGCCGTACAGCGCGCGCGACTCCCACCAGGACATCTTCGAGCGTTGCGCGACCACCTTGCCGATGGTCACCACCAGCGGGCCGACCAGTTCGGAGGCGGCGCTGTTCAGCGTGGCCAGAGTGGCCTCGATGGTGCGCTGCTGGCGGGTGGTGCCCCGTACCGTCACCGCGACCGGGGTCTGCGGCGCCATGCCGTGCTCGACCAGGGCGCTCGCGGTCTCCGCGAGATGACCCGAGGTCGAGTGCAGGACCAGCGGGCCGGGCGCGGCCGCGAGCGCGGCCCAGTCGACCTCGCCGCGCACGTCCGCCTCGGTGTGCCCGGAACCGAGCGCGATGCCTGCGTAGCTGGGCACCGCGGAGCCGTTGGGCAGGCCGGGCAGCACCTCGAAGACCATGTGCGAGCGGGTGACGGCGTTGACCTCGGCGATCACCGAATCGGTGGTCAGCGGGTCGCCCGCGACCACGCGCACCACGTCGTGCCCGGCACGCGCTTCGGCGATGAGCGTCTTGGCCACCTCGGCCGGCTCGCCGAGCGCGGGCCGCACGTCGACGGGACGTTCGCCGTCGGGCCCCGGCTCGACCGAGGTGCCGATCAGGGCGAGCACACCCTTGTCGACATCCGGGTCGGTGAACGCCAGCGTCGCCCGCCCGATGACCTCACGGGCCCGCACCGTGAGCAGCGCCGGGTCACCCGGACCCGATCCGACGAAAAGGATGCGACCGGGGTGCTTCTTCGTGGCTCGGCTCATGCCTGCACCTCGCTTGCGCTCGGCTCCGGCATACCCGAAGGCACGGTGCCTATGCTTCCGCTCATCGGCTGTTCTCCATTGGGCTGGGGTTGGGCAAGTCTGTGGCGGGCGAACTCACCGCCCGGGTGGGGGAACCGTCGTCCGGTTCGGTGGCGAGCAACTCGCGCGCACCCATGTCGAGCAACTCGCGGGCAAGCGCGCGGCCGAGCTCGGCGGCGTCGTCCGGGGCGCCGACCACCGATGCGCGCAGCACGTCGGATCCGTCGACGGCCGCCGCGCACGCGCGCAGCGACAGCTCGTCCACGATCCGCCCTTCGTCGTCGAGCGATTCGACCACCTCGGCGAGCGCACCGATCGGTGCGGTGCAGCCCGCCTCGAGTTCGGCCAGCAGCGACCGCTCGGCGACGACCGACGCGCGGGTGGCCGCGTCGTCGAGGCCGGAAAGGATCTCCACCAGCGCGGTGTGGTCGCTGCGGCATTCGACCGCGAGCGCGCCCTGCGCGGGAGCGGAAAGCATCTGCACCGGCTCCAGCGACTCGGTGACCGCGTCCAGCCGATCGATGCGAGCCAGTCCGGCTCTGGCCACCACCACGGCGTCCAACTCGCCCTCGCGGACCTTGCGCAGCCGGGTGTCCAGGTTGCCGCGCAGCGGGACGATGTCCAGACCGAGCCCGAGCGCCCGCAACTGGGCGGCGCGACGCGGCGCGGAGGTGCCGACCTTGGCACCCGCGGGCAACTCGCCGAGGACCAGTCCGTCGCGCGCGACCAGCGCGTCACGCGGGTCCTCCCTGGGCGGGATGGCGGCGATGGTGAAGCGCGGGTCCTGCGCGGTCGGCAAGTCCTTGTAGGAGTGCACGGCGATGTCGATCGCGCCCGCCGCCAGCTCGTCGCGTAGCGCGGAGGTGAACACGCCGACGCCGATCTTCTGCACCGGGTCCGACGACAGGTCACCGGCGGTCTTGATGACGACCAACTCGGCGGGCTGCCCGGCCGCGATCAGCGCGTCGCGCACCGTGCCCGCCTGGGTCAGCGCGAGCAGGCTCCCGCGGGTGCCGATCCGCCACGGGGCACGAGTGCCTTCCGCGGTGGCGTTGCCTTCTCGGTGAACCATGGTCATGCCGTCTGCCCCTGTTCCTCGCCGCGATGGCCCGCGGTGAAGTCGTCGGCCAGCGCGATCTCCCCGTCGGCCAATGTGATCTCGGCGCGGTCGTCCGCGAGCGCGGTGATCTCCATCGGCGCGGCGACCGCCTGGGCCGCGCCCGGCTTCAGTTCGAACAATTCGCGTAGCGCCTCGGCGTAGCTGTCGCCGCCCGGCGTGGAGGCGAGCTGCTTGACCCGCACCGTCGGCGCGTGCAGCAGTTTGTCGACCACCCGGCGCACCGTGCGCGCGACCTCGTCGCGTTCCGGGTCGGCGAGGCCGGGCAGCCGCGAATCCAAACGCAGCAGTTCGGCCTCTACCACCTCCGCCGCACGCTGGCGCAGCGCCGCCACCGTCGGGGTGACCTCGGCCATCCGCTGTCCGGCGAGATACTTCGCGAGCTCGTCGGCGACGATCGATCGGGCGGCCGCCGTGTCGTCGGCGGCGGCGCCCGCGGCCGGATCGCGCTGCAAGGTCTCGATGTCGATGAGCGTGACGCCGGGCAGTCCGGCGACGGCGTGCTCCACATCGCGCGGCAAGCCGAGATCGCAGAACACCAACGGCCGGTCCACCGTGGCGAATTCCTCGCCGCGCTCGCGGTCGGTGAGCGCGCGGTGGGTGTCGGCGAGCGTCACGACCGCGCCGACCGCGCCGGTGCAGGTGACCACCACGTCGGTCGCGGACATCGCCTCGGTGAGCCGGGACAGCTCCATGGCCTCGGCCTCGACGCCGTGCGTCCGCGCGGTCTCGGCGAGCCTGCGAGCCCGCGCGATGGTGCGGTTCACCACGATGATCCGGCCGATCCCGGCTCGGGAGAGATGCGCGACCGCGAGACCGCCCATGGCCCCGGCTCCGACCACCGCGGCGGTCCGGCCGGCCAGGGGGCCGAGCACCTGCTGCGCACGATCGAGCGCGACCGACACCACCGACGCGCCCGCGCGGTCGATGCCGGTTTCGGCGTGCACCCGCTTGCCGACCCGCAGCGCGTGCTGCGCCAGCTCGTGCAGGGTCCGCCCGACCGCGCGCTGCGCGTCGGCGGAGGCGTAGGCCCCGCGAATCTGGCTGAGCACCTGCTGCTCGCCGACCACCATCGAGTCCAGGCCACTGGCGACCGCGAACAGATGCTCGGCGGCGGCCTCGGAGTAGCGGACGTAGGCGTGCTTGGTCAGATCCGGCATCGGCAGGCCGGAGTGCTTGGTCAGCAGATCGCCGATCTCGGCGAGACCGCCGTGGAAGGCGTCGACCACCGCGTAGACCTCGACCCGGTTGCACGTGGAGACGATCATCGCCTCGGACACATGACTCGAGGAGATCAGGCGGTCGATCAGCTTCGGCCGGTCGGTGTCGGTGACGGCCACCTTCTCCAGCACGGGAACCGGCGCGCTGCGGTGCGAGATGCCGACGAGGAGAACGCTCATGCCGTCACCGTCCCGGCACGAACGGAATCCTCCGCCGTGCTGTACTGCATGATCCGCTCGCTGCGCTCACTCATGGTGTGACCACCGATCCCTTGCTGCTTGGCTCCGTTGCCGTATGCGAGGTTGCCGTATGCGGGGTTGCCGAATGCTGGAGTGCCGGATGCGAAGTCGGCAGGCGGTGCGCGATGCGACCCGACCCGGCGTGCGCGACCTCCGGCAGCGGAGCGTGCTCCGCGTTGCGCACCCGTTCGAACGACAACATCTGCATCTCGACGGCCAGGTCGACACGACGGACCTCGACCGTGGCCGGTGCGACCAGCTCGCAGGGGGCGAAACTCAGAATCGACTGCAGTCCGAACGCGACGAGCCGATCGCACACGTCCTGGGCCGCGTCGTCGGGAACGGTGATCACCGCGATGGTCGGCTCCAGCTCGGCGACCGCCGCGGCCAGCTCCGCGACGTCGCGCACCACCAGTCCGGCGACCGGCATGCCGATCACCGCGGGGTCGCTGTCGAGAATGCCGACCACGGTGAAACCGCGCCGCTGGAACCCGCCGTAGCCCACCAGCGCCCGGCCCAGGTTTCCCGCGCCGACCAGCACGACACGGTGGCCCTGCGACAGACCGAGCACATCCTCGATCCGGGAGCGGAGCTTGGCAACGTCGTAGCCGACGCCCCGAACGCCGTTGGGGCCGAGGAAGGATAGATCCTTGCGCAATTTGGCCGAATTGACACCCGCCGCGACAGCCAGTTCCTCACTCGATACGATGGCAACACCGTCGTCGGCCAACATGGCGAGGACCCGAAGATAGGTAGCCAGCCGCGCGACGGTGGCCTGCGGGATGTCCTTCTGCAGAGCCCTGCCGGAGACGCCGCCTGGCGCCTCATGCTGCTCTGTCACGTCGTCGGCTCCTCGTCCCGGGCCTCGGGCTCCGGTTCGTCGCTCGACCCTTCTGACCCGGGGGCGGTCCGGTGCCATGGTGTCGAAGTTTCGGATTTCGGGGCGGCTCCGCAGCCTCGGCATGCGGGTCGCGTTGCCACCACCGTAACTGCTTGTGAAGCCCTGCACAAAGTCGGTGAAATTGGCCTCATTTTCCGCCGCGACCAGCACAGTGGCCGAATCGGACGGAAAACGGCGCGCTCAGCGCTCCAGGTCGGCCCGCAATCGAGTCTCGTCGACATCGAAATAGCTGTGTTCGCGGCCGTCGAGCAGGACGACGGGAAGCCGGTCGCCGTACTCCGCGCGCAGGCCAGGGTCGGTAGCGGCGGCTTCGTCGACGTCGACGGTCGCCGGTTCGAAACCGAATTCGGCGCAGATCACGCGCAGCTGTTCCAGTGCCGTCGCACACAGTCCACAGCCCGCGCGAGTCAGCAATGTCACCGAATGTGTGTGATTGGTCATGACCGGAATTCAATCAGCGGCCGGAACGCCATGCGGGCTCGGTGCGCGCCACGCGATTGTGTCGCGCGCCGCCTTCTGCCGTGACTGTCGGCCGATCCGGCTACTGTTGACATGGTTCGCGCGACGGGCGGAGGTACTGGTGCCGGAACGATCGAAGGTGGCGAGGGCCGGATTCATCGCGGGACGATTCGGTGAGTTTCCGGCGCGGTGGAATCTGAGCCAGATGGGCCAGGGTCTGCAGGACCAGCTCGCCCGCATCTCGCGCAGCCCCTTCGGCCCGAGTGAAGAGGAATTGCGGGCCAATCTGGCCGGTGAGGCGAGCGCGGACGCGGCGCTGACCCTGCACGACGCCGAGCTCGCCGCGGGCGAGGTGGAGGCCGCTGGTCCCGAGGCGCCGCGCGACCTGACCGCGGCGGCGTTCTTCGACGTCGACAACACGATGGTGCAGGGCGCCTCGATCGTGCATTTCGCCCGCGGTCTGGCGGCGCGCAAGTACTTCAAGACCTCCGATCTGGTGGATGTCGCCTGGAAACAGGTGAAGTTCCGGGTCACCGGCAAGGAGAGCAGCACCGACATGGCCAGCGGCAAGGAGAAGGCGCTGGCGTTCATCGCCGGGCGCTCGACCGCCGAACTGGCCGCGCTGGGCGAGGAGATCTACGACGAGATCATCGCCGACAAGATCTGGCCCGGCACCCGCGCCCTCGCGCAGATGCACCTGGACGCGGGCCAGCAGGTGTGGCTGGTGACCGCGACCCCGGTGGAGCTGGCGCAGGTGATCGCGAAGCGGCTCGGGCTCACCGGAGCGCTGGGCACCGTGGCCGAGAGTGTCGACGGGAAGTTCACCGGACGCCTGGTTGGCGACATCCTGCACGGACTCGGCAAAGCGCATGCTGTGCGCACCCTGGCGATCCGCGAGGGCCTGAACCTCAAGCGGTGCACCGCGTACTCCGACAGCCACAACGATGTGCCGATGCTCTCGCTGGTCGGCACCGCCGTCGCGATCAACCCGGACTCGGATCTACGCGAGGTCGCCAAGAACCGCGGCTGGGAGATCCGCGACTTCCGAACCGGCCGCAAGGCGGCGAAGATCGGCGTACCCACCGCCCTGGCCCTCGGCGCAGCGGGCGGTGCCGTAGCGGGGGGGGGGGCCCCCCCCCCCCGCCGCCGCCCGCGCCAACTCTACCCCCGGAAAAAGTTGGGGGGGTTGGTGGGGCGGTTGTTGTGCGTGTGCTGGGTGGTAGGGCGGACGTGTTGGGTGGCAAA
>NZ_JBITBU010000029.1:0-58409 GCF_044452545.1 Nocardia sp. NPDC051900
AGGACCCGGATCGATGGCCGGTCGCGGTGTACTCCCGCATGAACCACGAGTGGTCGGTGTATCCGTGCGGAATGGCCGAGTTCCTGCTGAAACTCCTGCGCAATGAGTGGCATCCAGGGCCGATCAGCGACACCTCGCTCGAGGGCGTGGTGGACGCGCGTTTCCTGCACGACAAGGACGAGGCAGCCGCATACGAGGCGGGGCTCGACCCCTGGGAGTACTGATCCGCACGACCTGCTCAATCCCGCTCGGAGAACTTCGTGTGGTAGCGATTCGCCACCCGAACGCGCATCAGCAGGAGCGTACGTTCCAGTTGGCGGTGATGTGGTTGAGGTGTAACCGATTGCGCCGGACGGCGCCGAGGAGGAGACACTCGCCCGGCCACTGGCCAACATCTTCCACGATATCGCGCGATAGCCCGCAATTTGGAACCGGATCCACGATTCACCGGTGACGCGAGTCAGTGCAGGTCGTACGTCCACACCTGGCCGTTGTCCCGGATATTGAAGACGATGGTGCCCGCCTGCGAGAGCGGCGGCGAGTTCGCGTAGCTGATGGCCGCGGGGACGTCGGCCCACAAATGCGCTACCCACGAAGTCTGGTCGAGCAGATCCTGTTTCTTGATATCGGCTGCCTCGTTCGCCGTGTGAACAACTGCCGAATCCATGCCTGCGGTCATGATGTCCTCCATTTCGCGTAAACGTTCTTTGCCTGCGAAACCGCCCCGCAACGGACGATCCGATTCCCCGAGTCTTCGCCTCGGATGTCGTCATCTCACGAGTAGTCGACTACGGGTTCCTACCCGGCGATACTCATCGGGACGCGGGGCGGGGTTATCGCTGGATCCGTGCGCGGGCCTCGCCATGTGCGGTCCGCTGCCGGCCGGCGTGAGCTGTTACTCCACCGCTGTACGGCGGGGTCGTCACCGGCCTTCCACATATTTCAAAGTTGTACGGATTTTTGCCGCGCGAGGTCGGATGCAGGTAGTCGCTACTCGTGTCACGGCCGCAGAATCGGCGAAGCATCCATACCGAGCGATTTTCATCCCGACTGATTCGCGAAAGGATATGTGATGGCCGATCTTCCTACACCTGGAGGACGAGGCCGCGAATTGTGCGGCACCATGGCAGTTCACCACAAACTGCTCCAACAAAGCGAAAGCTACCGACAGCGTTCGGCGATGTTCGAGAACCGCGCGCTCGCCTACGAAGGCCGTATGCGCGCACCGATGCGCACCGGTCCGATCACGATCCCCGTGGTCGTCCACGTCGTCCACAATCCCGCGTTCCCGGCCGAGAACATCAGCGCGGCCCAGGTCGAGAGCCAGATCGCGGTGCTCAACCAGGACTTCCGGGCGACCAATCTCGACCGCGTCGGCGTGCCGACCGTCTGGACCGATCGTATCGCCGACTGTCGAATTCAATTCGCCTTGGCGACAACCGATCCTGATGGCAATGCGACCGACGGCATCACCCGGACCGCCACCACGAAGACATTCTTCAGCGCCGAAGCCGACGATGTGAAAGCCACCGCGACCGGCGGCGCCGATCCCTGGCCGAGCGACGAATACCTCAACCTCTGGGTATGCGCCGATCCGCAGACCGCGCCCGGAAACTCGATTCTCGGTTACGCGCAATTCCCTGGCGGTCCCGTCGACACCGATGGCGTCGTCATCGCGACGAACTGCTTCGGCACAATCGGAACCGCCACCGCGCCGTTCCACCTGGGGCGCACCACGACGCACGAAGTCGGGCACTGGCTGAGTCTGCGCCATATCTGGGGCGATGACGGAAGCGGCTGCTCCGGTGGCGATCTGGTCGACGACACGCCCAACCAGGCCACCCAGAACTTCGGCAAACCCCAGTTCCCGCACATTTCCTGCAACAACGGCCCCGATGGCGACATGTTCATGAACTACATGGACTACACCGACGACGCGGCGATGTTCATGTTCACCACCGGCCAATCCTTGCGGATGAACGCGTGCCTGGATGGGCCGAGGGCCTCGTTCCTGGTCGCCGCTCGCGCTCCGGCCGGGGATCTGCGACCGGCGGTGTCCTCCATTGCCGCGGAGGCGACGCCCGGACGCGGCGAGGCGGCCGCACCCCGTTCCGTGCCATCGACGAATTCGAGTTCCTCCGGCGGCGCGGGTGCGGTCGCCGACCTCGAGGGCGAGGTAGCGTTGTTGCGTTCATTACTCGACGAGATCAACGGCGTCCTCGCCCGAGCGCCACACTGGTCGGCGCCGGGGACCCGGTGAGGATTGCCGGTGACCGGACCGATCCCCATCCTCGGAATATGGGTGCACTCCCACGAGGAGGACACCGACACGGTGTCGATTTATCGGCCACGTGACTTCCCGTTTCCCCGGTCACGTGGCCGGTGCGGCCTCGAGTTCGGAGAAGACGGCACCGTCGTCGAATACCGTCCCGGCGCCGATGACCGGGCCCGGGCGATGACCGGCTCCTGGCGTGACCTCGGGGACGGCCGTTACTCGATGTCTTTTCCCGCCAAAGGCGCAGCCGAGCCCACTACACGTACGCTGCAATGCGTCGGGGACGCCCTTCTGGTGGACACCGGGTAATCAGCTTCGATCACCCATCGCCCACCTGAAACCCTTGTGGGTCTCGCTGACCTTCGATGTGGCGGCGTCTGGATCGGGATGAGCACCGTGCCAGCGACGGCGACCTCCACGTGCCAAGAAGACTTCCAACGCTTCCGACGCCATCGGGTTACCCCAACCGGGCGGCCAGCACAGGAAAAGCACCGGAATCACCAATCAGCTCAGTGCTGAATTCTTCGAGGCCGCCGAAGAGATACCAGGCGTCGCGTTGACCTTCCGACTTTGGAATTGACGCATTCGAGGCCTTGTCCGGCGGTTCGGAGCCTCTACGCGCGAAGGCAGGCCGATAAGGGGCAGGCGCAGCCAGCCCGCCTCAAAACAGCCCGCCGGTCGATCAAGGCGACGGCACCTATCGGCGCAAAGTTACGGTGCCCGACGATACATCGGAAACGAGTCGAAGTTGCGGGTGGCGCAGCGGCGCAACGGCATATCGTCGTTCAGGACAGGTTCGGTGCGGTAATTACGATGTACCCCGCAGGAGACGAGTAGGGATCAGGTGGCTTTAGACATCGTTGTACAGGACATCAACCATGCCGAGATACACCGCTTCGGTGACGATGCGGACGAAACGCTGTTCAGGCTGTGCGCCGCGCAGCCCGACACCAGTTTGGTGCGGGGCATCTACCGGTACGGCGACACCATGTTCAACCGGTACCAACTCGGATTGATCCTCGATCAGATCGAGCGGATCGAGGTACGGACCGATACCGAGCGGCAGGCTGTCGACCTGCTGAGGCGGGCATCGTCGATCGCGCTTCGCGCCAACGGATATCTCCTGTTCGTCGGCGACTGACGGGTAGGTAGGACCGGTCAGACATCGGGGCGAGCATGCAGCGTGGGCGACGGATCGAGAGTGTGCCTGCATCAGGGAACCGGCGTGCTGTGCCCGAATCGTGGAGGGCTTTTGTTATGGGTGGGGCGCGAGGTCGATGCGGACGTCGTCGTTGTTGCTGATGACGAATACTCGGTCGTGGTTTGCCTTCGTCCACTGGTGCGGGATCAGGAAGAAGCGGTCAGGAGTGCGCGCCAGTAGTAGGAGCCCGCTGTAGGCGTAGCGGTATTTCTCCCCGGGTGTGGTGATCGGGAGAACTTGGGAGCCGCCGCCTTCGATCGCGAGCCGATCGACGCTGAGCAGCAGGACGACCGGACGTGCGCCGAAGCCGGTCTCGACGGTGAGGCGGGCGTCGCGAATGGCGCGCTGATGGGCGTAGGAGCCCACCGCCCACGAGAAGCCGAGGAAACCTAACCCCAGCAAGGCCAGGATCGGTAGCCATGGGGTGGATTGTGTGCGTCTGCGACCGGCGCCGGGGCGGCTGAAAATGCGGGGATAGGTTTCCCGCAGCGCGATGGCGTACCCGAGGAGTGAGACCGCCGCGATGAGCATGATCGGCATGTATGAACCGAGCCACGGCGGTAGCCGGTCGCGGACGATGACCAGAAGCGCGAAGACTGTAGCCAGGATGACGCCGCTGATCCAGATGGCCATCGTCCAGCGCCGGAGCGTGGCGACGGGTCGTCGGCTGCGTACGGCAACGGCAAGCGGAACCGACCGAAGTGCGTAGCAGGCGAGCACGACCAGCAAGACGATGGTCACGGGCCAGTAGCTACTGGTGAGGCTGCCGATGACGTAGTCGGGGGTGGACAAACCGAGCATCCCGACATCCACGCCGAAATAGCCGTACCAGGCGCGGGTGTACACCAAGCCGAAGTAGTAGAGCACTGCGGCGATAACCGCGCCCTGCGAGGCGATGGCTCCCGCAGCGGTCAGAGCTCGACGAAGACTGTGCCGGCCAATCGAATCGGCGTCGTCCCCACTCATCGAGGGGGCTCACTGGTCGTCGCTGGGTGAGGCGCGACAGTCGTCCTGATATCGACTCCAGTGCCCGGCCTGCCCGGGAGAATCGGAACCGTCGGTGGCACGTTTGTGGGCGGGGTTGTCGGGATGATGACTCCGGTCGTGCTACTCGCCACGGAGACTGACGCGGTTGAGGGGATAACCCGCCCGGTCTCGGAGGATACGGACGGAGTAGCTGAAAGGACCGAGCTGGCAGTCGCCGAGTCGGGAGAGGTGGTCACTGCGCTGGACGTATCAGCTTTCGGGGCGGTTGTGGTCGGAGAAACCGTGGTCGGTGCATCGGGCGACCCGCACGCGGCCAGCCCACCGATCAACAAGCAGGAACAGACCGCAAAAAGCTGCGATACCGATCGCATCAAGCCCTCCTCGGACAGTGGAGAACAGCACGAGTATTTCACAGAACCATTGCGTCAGTGCAGGTTTGAATTCGAATCGGATCCTCGGCAAAGAAGCGCCTCCGGCCGCATCACAGCGAGTGACGGCACCTCCCAGGAACCCTACTGCAACATATGTGCCGGCGATGGAGGGCGGCGGTCGCTTTGCCCGGTGCAAGCGCCACAGATCCGACGAAACGGTTCTGTCCACATCGCTCGATCAGCGGCATGAGCGGACGTCCGGTCCGGCGACCCGGATGTGTCGGCCGACAACCGGCCAGCCCGCCGCTGCCAGCTGTGGACATCGAATATCACACCGCAGTCCGATTCCGTCTCATACCAGAGGGTTACAAGTAACGAGAATCCGACCGATAGCTTCGGGGTATCGAAATCCGCGCCCCGCTCCGACATCGACCGGCCGACATCGTCGACGGATGGGGTGGCGTCTCCGGCTCAGCTCTCAGGAAGATCTATGACGACACCTGCCTTGGTCCCCGAGTCATCTCCACGGTCACCGCGGCGCGGCGCCGACGGTGACTACGCTCGTCTGTTGCGCCGGATCTCCGACGCGGGGCTGATGAACCGGCGTCCCGTCTACTACGCCATCCGGCTCGGTTTCGTCGGGGTCGCGTTCGCAGCCTGCTGGGCAGCGTTCGTCCTCATCGGCGATTCGTGGTGGACGCTGCTGGTCGCGGGGTTCATGGCCGTGACGTTCGCTCAGATCGCTCTGGTCATGCACGATGTCGCGCATCGCCAGGTTTTCCGGCTCCGGCAGCCGACGGAGCTCGTGGGAAGAGTTGTCGGCAACGCCGGCATCGGTCTGGGCTACGGCTGGTGGCAGGACAAGCACACTCGGCATCACGCCAATCCGAACCATGAGGAACTCGACCCCGATGTCGCGCCCGACATTCTGGTCTGGTCACAGCAGCAAGCACGGTCCAGTCGCGGTCTGCCTCGTCTCATCGGGAGGGCGCAGGCGTTCCTGTTCTTCCCCTTCCTGATGCTGGAGGGCCTGAACCTCCATGTGGCCGGCGTACGTGCGCTCAGAAATCGATCGATGAAGCACCGCGGATTGGAGGCCGCACTCCTGTTCGTCCACTTCGCCACCTACCTGACCGCACTGTTCGCGGTTCTGCCCGCCGACAAAGCCTTCGCGTTCCTCGCGGTCCACCAAGGCCTCTTCGGCCTGTACATGGGCTGCATCTTCGCCCCGAACCACAAGGGCATGCCGACCTTGACCGGCGACGACCGCCTCGACTACCTCCGTCGACAGGTGCTGACCTCCCGCAACGTACGAGGTGGCGCGTTGACCGACCTCGCCCTCGGCGGGCTCAACTATCAGATCGAGCATCATTTGTTCCCGAGCATGCCGACGCCGAACCTGCGTCATGCCCAGGTGATCGTCCGCGACTACTGCACCGAGATCGGCGTGCCCTACCACGAAACCGGGCTGATCTCCTCTTACCGCGAGGCGCTGAGACACTTGCACCATGTCGGCGCTCCTCTGCGCACCCCCGATCGACACCCGGGTACCGAAGTGTCACAACGGAATCGTTGAACACCGACTGGGCGTCACGCCGGCCCGGAAGCACCCGGTAGATGCTTCACACCGCCATCCGACGAAAGTCCCAAAGCCCGTTGGTCTTCCGATGGCTACGCTGACCAATGCAGATCCGCGCGGTATGCGGCATGAGCGGACGTAGTCGGGTGGCCTACCGAAGCGTCGTCCCTCTCGACACGTTATGTGACACCTACGGCTTTGCCGACAAAGTGATGGGTCCGGCTGTGGCCCCGGAGTCCGGCACCCCGGTGTAGTCGGGCAGCTCGACGCCGTTGATCGCGCGCTCGACCAACTCGGCGAACCACTCCCCGGTGAAATCGGGGCTCGGCTCGGCGTCCGGCCCGGGGACGTCGCGGCTGCGGGCGTTCAACTGGGCGATCTCCTGGTTGGCCTCGACGAACGAGCGCATCCGCGCCTCGTAGCCGGCGAACCCGGCCTCCGGGTCCCACCCGGCGGCGGCCAGCTCTCCGGCCAGCAGGTAGGCGCCGACCAAGGCCAGCCCGGTGCCCTGCCCGGACATCGGCGACGAGCTGAACGCCGCGTCCCCGAGCAGCCCCACCCGTCCGCTCGACCAGCGGTCCATCACCACCTGGGCGACCTGGTCGAGGTAGAAGTCCGGGGTGTCGTCCAGGTGCGCGAGGATGCGCGGGGTCAACCAGCCCATGCCGGCCATCCGCTCGCGCAGCAGGCGCTTCTGGGCCGCGACGTCGCGATAGTCGACATCGAAGTCCCCCGAGGGGAAGGAAAACATGGCCATCGCCCGGGTGGCGTCTTGGATGGGCCGCAGCCCGGCGGAGCGCCCGGACTCTTGGTAGTCGATCAGCCAGCGGTCCAGCCCGAACTCGTTGGGAACGCTGTAGAAAGCCAGCACGTGCCCGAGGTGGCGGACGAACCGCTCGCGCGGCCCGAAGACCATCGCTCGCAGCGCCGAGTGCAGCCCGTCCGCGCCGACCACCAGCTCGAAGCGCCGCCGGTCGCCGCCCGCGAAGGCCACGTCGACCCCGTCCGCGTCCTGGGTGAGCTCGGCGATCCGATCACCGAAGACGTACTCGACACCGTCACGGGTGTCGTCGTAGAGCACCTGGGACAGGTCCCCGCGCAGGATCTCGATCTCCGAGATGTACCCGTCGCCGCCATCGTCGTCCGCGCGATAGGTCTCCAGCACGTTCCCGTTCCCGTCCACGGTGTACGCGCCGGCCGTCTCAGTGCGGGCCGCGCGCACCGCCGCGTCCAGCCCCATCCGCCGGATGACCTCCTTGGTCACCCCACGCGCGTCCACCGCCTGCCCACCGGGACGCAGTTCGGGGGCCCGCTCCACCACGGTCACCTCGGCCCCTCGCCGGCGCAGCCAGTGGGCCAGCGCCGGCCCCGCGATACTCGCCCCCGCCACCAATACCCTGGTACCGCTCACTGCGCCTCCCGCTCACCCGGCCGGATCACTGTCCGGATCGATTGCTCTGACCCACCGCTGTCGGTGTATCCACAGGTATCGACGACGGATCCACAAGAAATTCATCGGTGCAGCCGAGACCGTGTCCACGCTCCTGCGAACACCACACTCGTCTGCCCGATGCCGCACCGACCAGGCCGGGCCGGAGGCGTCCACGGCGGCAACCTCAGTCGACGCAGGGGATGTTGGATCCGATGCTGGTGGTAACGGGTTTACCGGAGTCGGGCGCCGCGTCGGCGGGTTTGGAGGTGGGGGCACCGGTGGGCGAGGCTGCGCCGGTCGGTGTGGTGGAGTTCGTCGATGTGCCCGCACTCAATTCGTCGGGCATGGTGAAGTCGCTGCCGATCACGATCTTGATGTGGCCGGGGTCGATATTCTTGGACACGGCTGTCGGTAGCCCGCCGAGCAAGTTCGCGGCCTGGGTGGCGTCGGTGTCGGCGCCTGTGCCGTAATAGACGACCGAGCCGGAACCATCGGTGGAGGCGGCGTTGCCGATGTTTCCTTTGCCGAATCCCTTGTCGGCCAAGACTGTCGACACTTTGGCGGCCATACCTGCAGGTCCGCCCGCGTTGACGACGTCGACGGTACTGGTGGGTGTGGTCGTGAGTGCGGTGGGCGTGGCTGCCTGCACGCCGAACGCCGTGCGCACCGTCTTTTTGATGGCGGCCGGATCGATGACGTTGACGTCTTGGCCGTCGATGGTCTGGTAGCCCTGCACCGGCAAGGTCTGGAATTCGATCGGAATCGAACCCGCCTTTCCCATGGTCTGCGCGAAGTCGAGCACGTTCCAGCCTTGGGAGAGCACCACATCGTTCTGTGCGGCGTTGATCAATTGCTGCAGTTTGCCGATGTTGGTGAGTGTGCCGGACTCCGCGAGTTGTTTGGCGACCGAGGTGAGGAACGCCTGCTGGCGGTGGGTCCTGTCGAGATCGCCGTTGTCGAGTTCGTGACGTTGCCGGACGAACGACAGCGCGTTGGCGGCATCGAGGTGCTGAGGTCCGGCCGGGAACACCGCGCCGGAGTAGTACTCGTCGTCGACGGCGTGATTGAGACAGACATCGACGCCGCCGAGAATGGCGGCCAGGTCGTAGAAGCCGACGAGGGAGACCTCGGCGAACCGGTTGATCGGTACTCCCGTCAGTGCCTTCACGGTCTGCACGATGGATTCGCGGCCGGCCTCGCGGCCCTGGCGTTCCAGTTCGACCTTGTCTTTGACGCCCTGGTTGGCGAGCTTCTGCTCGACCGCCACCTTCTTCAGTCCGTAGGCTTCCTTGATCTTGGCGTGGTCGTAGCCGGGGATCCCGGTGACCGCGACGTAGTCGTCGCGCGGGATGGAGAAGGCGGTGATCTTCTTCAGATCCTTCGGAATGTGTACCAGGATGAGGGAATTGGCGTTGTAGCCGCCCTCGCTGCCGTCGCCGGCGTGCAACCGGTCCAAGATTTCTTTGGGTAGGTCGTTGCCGTTGCGGTCTTTGCGGGTGTCCAGTCCGATGAGCAGGATGTTCATGTCGCCGTCGAGTGCGGCGGCGTCTTCGGAACTGATCGCCCCGGACCGGGCGAACCCGTCATCGACGGCGCGCTCGGTGTAGTAGGCGAATCCGGTGCCCGATACGACGACCACCGAGGTAGCGGCAACGACCAGGCGAAGGGCGGTCCGTGCGACCCTGGCCTGCCACGACGACTGCGCGGTCCGGTCGCGGCGGGTGGGCCGCACCGGCACATACCGGTCGGTGGGGCCCTCGGCAGGGTCGGTCGCCTCCGTGCGCCGATTACCACCAGAGCCCATCGGTCGCGTGCCTGCACCGCGAGTCGCGGTTGCCGAGTTCTCCCGCCCCGCGTGCGAACCGTCCGCGGCCGATCCGCCTAGCTCGGCACGAGACTCACCTCGGTCTCCCGCCCGGTGCGAACGCCGGGCGCTCGCGGCGCGGGCGGACACCTCGCGAACCCCTTCGACAGGCGTTTCCGGCCGAGCATGACGACCACCGGACCGGGGAACCACGACCGGAATCGGTTCCGTTTCGTCACTCATTCGCCGTCAAGCCTCACGTCACAGTGCCGCGCGGAAACCACCGATAGCACTTCACCAGGTTAGAAATATCCTGCCCGATCTCTGTGACGAATACACACCGCGCAAGCACCCGATCGGGTACGCGGTAGCGAAATCCGTGGGCGCGGCATCACGTCACGCGCGCCGATCTCGGTGATGATCGACGACAGGCCGCGCCGGTCGGCATGCGCCGACAGTTCGAGGCGGTTCGATAGCCGCAATGCGGCGAGACCCCAGGTTCGCTCGGGTTGACGAGAGGTCGGGGCGCCACGCAGGATCTATCGCGAGATGGACGATTCATGCTGGTAGAGCTATTGGGTCCGGTGCGGGTGGTGGCCGCGGACGGGAGGAAGGCGTCGGTCGGGGGGCCGCGGGTGCGGGCATTGCTGGGGTTGCTGGCGCTCGAAGCCGGGCGAGTGGTGCCGGCGACGCGACTGGTGGACGGGGTGTGGGGGGAGAACCCGCCGGCGGGGGCGGGGAATGCGTTGCAGACTCTGGCGAGTCGGTTGCGGGCGGCGGCACCAGGCACGGTGCGGAATGACGGGGGCGGGTATGTGCTCGAGCTCACGCCCGAGGACGTCGATGTGCATCGGTTCGGGCGTGAGGTCGAGGCAGGGCGAGCGTTGCTGGCGGCCGGTGAGCCCGAACGAGCCATCGCGTGCTTCGATGCCGCGCTCGCCTTGTGGCGCGGGGAGCCGCTGATCGATGCGGGAGAATCGGAGGCATTGCGGGTCGCTGCACTGCATTTGACCGAACAGCGGCTCGAGGCGGTCGAACTGCGAGCGGACGCCTTTCGAGCCTTGGGCCGAGGCGGCGAGGTATTGGGTGAGCTCCGCACGGAGGTAGCCGCACATCCGTTCCGGGAGACGCTGGCCGCACGACTGGTGCGGGCGCTCGCGGCAGCGGGACGAACCTCGGAGGCGATACAACAGTTTCAGCGAACCGAGACCCTGTTACTGGACGAACTCGGCACGACACCCGCCGAGGTCCTGCGCTCGGCCCTGGCCGAAATTCACACGAACGCACCCCGTAATTCCGCAGTCGACAAACCTGCGATCGAGACGGCGCACGGATCGGGTCCGACGGGAGTTACGGAAGCATCGCGAACCAGCGGCGCATCCGCACCGCTGCTGCCCAGGCGGTTCACCAGCTTCGTCGGACGCGGACGCGACGTGGAAGGAGTGCGACGGGCGCTGCGCGAGGCCCGACTGGTGACACTGTCGGGTACCGGAGGCGTGGGGAAGACTCGGCTGGCCGCCGAGACGGTCGGGGCGCACGCCGAGGACTGGGCGGACGGTTTCGCTTTCGTCGAACTCGCCGCACTCGAGCGGGAGCGGCCCGACCGGCCGGCCATGAACGCGGTCGGAGTGGCGATAGCGAACGCGCTCGCTCAGTTCGAGCGACCCGATGAACTGTCCACGGAATGGGCCGATGTACTGGAGCGGACGCTGTCCGGCCGCCGAATGCTGTTGGTACTGGACAACTGCGAGCATGTCGTGGAGGCGACCGCGCGCCTGATTCACGATCTGCTGCAGCGGCTGCCGCTGCTGCGGGTGCTCACCACGAGCCGGGAGCCGATCGGCGTGGACGGCGAGCGACTGTATCCGGTCCGGACCTTGGACCTGCCCGAAGCCGACTCGGATATCGCGGCGGTCACCGCATCGCCCGCGGTCCGGCTGTTCATCGACCGCGCCACCGCGGCACTCCCGGATTTCGCACTGTCCGAGCTCAATTCCGCGGATATCCGCGCCATCGTACGCAGCCTGGACGGCATGCCGCTGGCTATCGAACTCGCCGCCGCTCGCCTGCGGAGCCTGCCGCTACCGGACCTCAGCGCCCGGCTCACCGATCGCTTCCGGCTGCTCACCAACAGCACTCGCCACGCGGTCCCGCGCCATCGAACCTTGCACGCGGCCGTCGCCTGGAGCTGGGGACTGCTCACCGATGCGGAAGCCACTGCAGCCCGGCGTTTTTCGATCTTCGCCGGCGGCGCGACCTTGGACGCCGTTACTTCGGTGTGTGGTCCGGACGCCATCGACACGGTCACCTCACTGGTGACGAAGTCGTTGGTCGACTTCGATGGACAGCGTTATCGAATGGCAGAGACCATCCGAGCCTATGCGACAGCGGAATTGACCGCCGCAGGCGATGCGGACGAAGTCGCCCGCATCCATGCCGACTGTTTCTCGGAATTCGCTGACGCCGCCGCCCACGGATTACGCACTACCGCACAACCCGATTGGCTCGCGCGGCTGATCGCCGAACACGGCAATTGCGAGACCGCACTACGGTGGGCGCTGGACGTCGGCGACGGCGAGCGCGCGGTTCGCCTGTACTCGAACCTCGTCTGGTATTGGCTGCTGCGCGGGTTGCACGGCGACATCTCCGAACGCCGCCGCGAGGTCCTCGCCCTGATCGACGACACACCGCCGCCGGGGTGCACCGGGGCCTATCTGGCCTGCCGGTACGCCGAGGAGCTGCCGGCGTACTTCACCAACATCTGGTGGGGCCAGATCCGAGATGACACGGGACAATTCGAGCGGCTGACCCGCGCGGCCCTCACCGAGGATCGACCTCCGCACCCGATGTTCGTGCTCATACTGGCGCTGCGTGACCTACTCGGCGACGACGACAGCCTGTTGACCGCGTGCACCACCTCCGATGATCCATGGCTACGCGGTAATGCGCTGATAGCAAAAGGTTTCGATGAACTGGGCGGCGACCACCCGGCCCGCGCCCTGCCCACTTTGGAGGCGGCGCTGACCTGCCTGAGCGCGCACGGCGACGCCCGGTCACACAGCCGCGCCCTGATCTCCCTGGCCAGCTACCGGACCCGGATGCTCGGCCTGGACAGCGCCCGCCCGCTGATCGCGAGCGCGCTGGAACTGCTCAGCGCCGACCTGGGCGCCGGTGAGCGCATGGGCGTGCTGCTCTTCGCGGCGGAGATGCACCTGGTCGGCGGCGATACCGAGGTCGCGGCAACCTATATCGACCAGGCCGAGGCCGTGATCACCCCGCACATCATCCCCGCGCCTGGGCGCTTCTTGGCGGCGACGCAGGCGCACCTGGCCCACCTGCGCGGCGACAACGACCGCGCGATGGAACTGTACCGGCGGATGTCCGAGCATCCGCTCCCCGACGGCCCGCCACCAGCAGGACGCCACGATACCGTCCGCTTCGTGAACCTGGCCTTCGTGAGCACCGCGCACGCGGCGGCCCTGGTCGCGGCGGGCCGGCCGGACGACGCGCTGCGAGAGCTGGCGATGCCCCGCGATCTGGCTGCCCAGACCTCGGCGGCGCTGCTGGCCGAGGTCGGTATCGGTTACGCCCTGGTTGCTCTGGCGAAGGACGCCCCGGAGCAGGCGGCCCGCATTCTCGGCGCCACCGACCGGATCAACCGGAGGGCCGGGGTGATCCGCATCGGCCCGTTCCGGCGGCGGGCGCTCGACCAAGCGGAAGCGGCGCTCGGGCCCGTGCGCCTGGGCGCGGAGTTCCTCGCGGGCGCCCGGCTTCCGGACGAGGCGGTGCTCGAACTGCTGCGTACCGTTCGCTGACAACGGCTGTCAGCGAACGGTACGGGCGGCACTGGATGCTCGGGGCACGTATCCCACCGATCCAGGAGTGCTCATGTCTGTTCCTTCGAATACGGAAACAGTTGTTTCCGTGCGTGGTTCCCGCCGACTCGGCGAACGTCTCGGTAGGGCCGGCGCCGTACTGGGAGCCGGCTTCATCATCTCCGTCGGCGGCGGTTATCTGCTCGCCCCGCAGCGAATGGCCCCGGGGTTCGGCTTCACCGACTGGCCGCGCGGCGAGGCCAACGGCTTTCTGAACGTCAAAGGCGTCCGCGATGTGGTCATCGGTCTGATCATGCTGGTCCTGCTCGCGGCCGGGCAGCGCCGCACCCTCGGCGCGACCCTGCTCACCATCGCCCTCATCCCGACCGGCGACATGCTCACCATCCTGGTGCGCCGCGGCTCCACCGCGACCGCCCTGAGCGTGCACGGTCTCACCGCGGGCCTGGTGGCCGCCGCCGGCGCGCTGCTGCTGCGCCGGGAAAATCGCTGAGCGCCCGATGAAGACACTGCTCAATACCGCGCACATCTACATGATCATCGGCCTGATCTCCGGGTTCTACTACCGCGAGATCACCAAGGTCGAACATTTCACCGGGCAGTCGCAGCTCGGTGTCGTGCACACCCACGTGCTGGCGCTGGGCATGCTGTTCTTCCTCATCGTGCTGGCCTTGGAGAAACAGTTCACGCTCAGCGCCCGGGGAAGCCTGTACGGCTGGTTCTTCTGGCTGTACAACATCGGCCTGGCCATCACCGTCGCGGCCATGACGCTGCACGGCACCCTCACCGTGCTGGGCAAGAGCAGTGGTGAGGCGATCGCGCTCGGCGCGGGCGTGGGCCACATCCTGCTGGCCGTCGGGCTGATCCTCTTCTTCATCACCGTCGGCAAATCCATCGACGACAGTCGAACACCGCACAGCGCAGCGGTATTCGCCGAACAGGAGGCATTGTGAACACCGGCCAGGACGGCGCACTGTGGACGCGGGACGCGGTCTCGCTCGCGACGCTGATCGCCGAGGGTGCGGTCACCGCGGCCCAGGTCGTCGAGTCGCATCTCGAGCGCATCGAGCAGGCCGACTCCGAGATCGGCGCGCTCACCACGGTATTCAGCGAATCCGCGCGCGCCGAGGCGGCCGCGGCCGACCGCAGGGCGCCGACGGGGCCGCTGCACGGGGTCCCGGTCACCGTCAAGAACAACCTCGATGTCGCGGGCAGCCCGACCACCTGGGGCGTGTCGGCCTTCGGGCAGGCCGTCGCGGCAGCGGACGCACCCGCGGTGTCCGCACTGCGGCGAGCCGGGGCGATCGTCATCGGGCGAACGAACATGCCGGACTTCGCCACTCGCTGGCACACCGACAACGACGCGGCGGGCCCGACGGTGAATCCGTGGAACCCGACTCGCAGCCCGGGCGGTTCCAGCGGCGGTGACGCCGCAGCGGTAGCCACGGGCATGACCCCTCTAGGCCTGGGCACCGACTTCGGCGGTTCACTGCGCGTACCCGCCGCGTTCTGCGGAGTCGCCTCCCTGCGCACCACACCCGGCCGGGTGGCGGTGGCCTCGAGCCTGTCCGGGGCCGCACCCGCGCCGACGAATCAATTGTTCGCGGCGCCGGGGCCGTTGGCGCGCACCGTGCGCGATCTGACGACTGCCTTCGAGGTACTCAGCGACAGCGTTGACCTGCGCGATCCCGGATGGATTCCAGTGCGTGACGCGACCGATACCGCCCTGCCCGCGGTCGCCGTCGCGCTCGGTGACGATATCGATCCGCAGGTGCGGGCAGCGCTGCTCGGCTGCGCCGACGCCCTCGAACGCGCGGGGTATCCGGTAGCCGAACTGGATCCGCCGCAATTGGGCGAAGTGGCGGCGGACTACGGCCGATTGGTTTCCACCGAGGTGGTGGTCCAGCGCCGCGAAGCCATGCGGCGAGTCGGCAGCGCCGGACTGAACACCTTCGTGGACGCGGCGATCGACCTGTTCCCGCCGCTGGATCTGGCGGGCTACATGACCGCGCTGGGTGAGCGCCTCACCCGCCGCGCGGCCTGGTCCCGCTTCCTCGCGGAGCACCCGATCGTGCTCGGTCCGGTCTCGGACGAACTGCCCTGGCCGGTCGGCTACGACCTCGGCGGCACCGCACAAGTCGCGACCATGTATGCGGCGCATCGCCTCACCATCGCCGCCAACTACCTGGCCCTGCCCGCGGTCACGGTCCCAGCGGGCGTATCGGCCGAGGGTCTTCCCATCGGTGTCCAGTTGATCACCGCCCCATTCGCCGAGCGCCGCGCGCTGACGGCCGCCGCCCATATCGAAGCGGCCTTTCCGATGCCCACACCCATCTCCCCCGCAACCGACCCGGCCACCCGGAACCAGGCTCGGTCCATCGGCTCGGGCATGACGCGGTGAACATTTCTGTAGCGAAGGGAATCTACATGTCACACAACACATTGCGATCCGCCGTGCGCGGACGGGTACTGCTGCCGGGTGACGAAGCGTTCGATACGGCACGGACCCCGTGGAACCTCAATATCGACCAGCCGGTAGCGGCCGTCGTGCACGTCGAAGACGCGGAGGATATGGCCGCCGTGGTCGGCTACGCGCGCGACGCGGGCCTGTCGGTGACCGCTCAGCCCAACGGCCACGGCGCTTCCGGTGATACCGCCGGCGCCATCCTGGTGCGCACGCGCCGACTCGATCGGATCGAAGTGGATCCGGCCCGGCGACGTGCCCGCGTCGGCGCGGGGACCAACTGGGGGCAAGTGCAGGCGGCGGCCGCCCGGCACGGCTTGACCGGGCTGGCCGGAAGCTCCCCGGTGGTCAGCGTTGTCGGCTATACCCTCGGTGGCGGATTGTCTTGGTTCGGCCGTAAATACGGTTGGGCGGCCGACAGCGTCCGGGTCTTCGACATCGTCGATGCCGACGGTCGTCAGGCCAGGGTCACGGCGGAATCCGACCCGGAGCTGTTCTGGGCACTGTGCGGCGGCGGCGGGGATTTCGCACTGGTGACGGCGGTGGAGTTCGATCTGTTCGCGGCTCCGGCCTTGTTCGGTGGCCTGATCGCCTGGCCGGCCGCGCAGACCGAGGCGGTCCGTGCGGCCTTCCAGGACATCACCGATCACGCACCGGCCGAACTCACGGTCTGGCTCAATCGGCTGGAACTGCCGCAGGCTCCGCCGGTGATCGCGATCGCCGCCGCCTACCTGGGCGAACCGGCGCGCGGACGGGACCTGCTGCGACGGCTGGACACGATCGACGGCATCCTCGCGGACACGCGCCGGGAATTGTCCCCGGCCGAGTTGGGCGCCATCGTCAACGAGCCCACCGCCCCAAGCCCCGGACTGCTGCGAACCGAACTGCTGACCGCACTGGACGAGACCGCCGCCGAAATCCTGCTGCACGCACCGATCGATCCGCTGATGGGCATCCAGCTCCGGCAGTTGGGCGGTGCGCTCGCCGAACCCACCCGAGGCGCGGCTCCGCCGTTCGCGGAGCCCTACGCGCTGTCTCTGCAGGCCACCGGCTCGGATCCCGACACCGTTGCCGCGGTACTCGCCACTCAGAAGCGCATCATCGCCGATCTGGGCGCGCGAGTCAGCGGCCGCAAACCGTACACCGTCCTGTCCGCCGGCGACAGCGTCGCGGAGGTTTTCGACACCGGCACCTTGGACCGATTGCGAAAGCTCAAGCAGGCCCGCGACCCACACGGCGTATTCCGCGCCAACTTCCCGATTCTCCACTGAACCTCCGGTTTCGAGACCGAGGTCAGCACCTCCACACAGCGCTGCCCCGCCAACGTCATCGGCGCGGCAGCGCTGTGCCCGCGACCAGCTATGTCGGTATCGGCCGCGAGGGCGATTCCCTCCGCCGCCCACCCGTTTTCGCGGGGCCAGGTATCCGGGCGGTAGTGCTCGAACGTCGTGCCGGATTACGTCGCGACCGTCGACGGCCAGGCTCGGTCGTCGATTGTGAGCCAGGGTTCGGTGGCTGCGGCGGTGGGGGATATGCCGGTGAATTCGCGGATGTCGCGGTGGAGGTGGGATTGGTCGGCGTAGCCGGTGTCGGCTGCTACTCGGGAGGGGGAATGTCCTTGAACGAGGCGGTGGACGGCGTGGTCGAAGCGGACAAGTTTGGCGGCGCGTTTGGGGGTCAGGCCGATTTGCGTGCCGAAGCGTGACCACAGTCGTTGACGGCTCCAGCCCAGCTCGGCGGCGAGGTGCTCGACGCGGAAACGGCCGCGGCTGAGTTTGATCTGCCGCCATGCCCAGGCGACCTCAGGGTCGACGCGCTGGTCGTGCCGGGACCGCGCGGACAGCGCGGTGTCGACCAGGGCGAACCGGTCGGGCCAGCTCGGCGTCTCGTGCAGGCGCTCGCGCAGCCACCCCGCCTCACGACCCCAGAGGTCGTCCAGGCCGATGATGCTTCCGCCCAGCTCGGTGGGAGGAAGGCCGAGAATCGCTTGGGCGACAACCGGTTCCAGGCGAATTTGGACGCATTCGACGGCGTCGACGCGGACCGGAAGCGCGGTGCCGGCGAGGCCGAGTGTCAGACTGCCCGAATGGCTACGGCCCGTCGAGTCGCGGACCTCGAAGCCGCACTCGCCGAACTCGACGATCACCGTGACCGCCGGATGTGGAATGACACGCACCTGCTCCGGGCCGTCCCCGTGCACATGGAATCCGGCCATGTCGACGCCGCGCAGGGCGGGTGGCCGCGCCGGTCGCGCGATGTCCCAAGGCACACGTCGATTGTATGAGCAGCCGCGCACGCTGACATTTCTTCAATACGCGGCCCGCAGTCGTGCCAGAACGTGGTGGTGTCCCAACCAATCGAAGGAGCAACCGTGGACGAAACCATAGCCGCCGCGAGACCGAATCGGTGGCGGCATATCGGGCTGCTGATCGCCACCGCCCTGGTCGCCGTGGCCACCGGCTATACGACCGGCGCGGCGAACGCCGAGACCGACGATTCGCACGAGCACATGGTTCATCTGCCGGGCGGAGACATCCATGTCGTCGCCGACGGAACGCCAGGCGCTCGCGCGGTGGTGCTGCTGCACGGACTGGGCGCCTCGACCGCCTATTGGGATCCGGTGCTGCCCGCCTTGCGGGACCAGTACGTCGTGCGCATCGACCTGCTCGGCCACGGCAAGTCCGATAAGCCCGACAGCGGCTACAGCACGTCCGAACAGGCGAGCCGAGTGGGGGCCGTGCTCGACCAGCTGGGCGTACGGCAGGCGATCGTCGTCGGGCATTCTTCCGGCGGCTACGTGGCCACCTCGTTGGCCGAACAGCGCCACGACCTGGTGTCGGCGATCATGCTGATCGACTCCGGTCCCCGCCTGGACGCCGTCACCGGCAGCGGTCCGGTCGGCAACCTGCTGTTCGTTCCTGCGATCGGACAGCCGGTGTGGCCGCTGCTCCCGGATGCCGTTCTCCGGCAAGCCATGAGTTCCGCGTTCACCCGGGACGTGCGGATCCCCGACCAGTTCGTCGCCGACCTGCGCGGCATGACCTACCGCAGTCTCACCGCGACCTCCACCGCGTCGGACGACTACCTGCGGGAACGGTCCGAACCGGACCGGCTCACCGACCTCGGCGTTCCGGCCATGGTGCTCTACGGCTCTCAGGACAAGCGATGGCAGCCGGACTCTTACGAGGACTACCGCCGCGTCCCGGGCATCCGGATCGAGAGCCTCGACTGTGGCCACACACCCATGGTGGAAGAGCCCGACGGCACCGGCGCCCTCATCCGTGACTTCGTCGGCCGGCACTGATCGTAGTTGTCGGCCACCTCTGGGTGGTTCCTGCGGGGCCGCAGCTCCCGCTAGTCGTCTTCGCCGGTCGGTCCGTCCAAACCCGCCTCACGGAGGATGCGGGTCAAGGTATCGGTATCGACCGGCCGCTGCGGCTCTTCCTTCTCCGCAACCGGGTTCTCCCGAGCGACAGGCAGCATTTCTTCGTAGCCCGGGTCGCCGGGGTGGAACTCCTCGAAGCCGCTGTAGAAGACGCCGTCCTCGGTCTGGCCACGCAGCGGCAGCAGGATGGTCACGCCGTCTTCTGCCAGCATGGGTGGGCTCGTATCATCCGAATACGCGGTCAAAATAATCCTTCAACTGACGGGCAATCTGGTCGTTGCCGAGGGCGAACTTGCGAAGCTGCTTGATGTCGCCGTGCATCCACGCCGTGAACGCTTCGGCGAAAGCCTCGCAGCGACGGTTGTAGTAATCGTTCCACTTATGTTTTTTCCCGATGGATTGAAGCATCGACGCGTGCAGGTCGCGCCACTCCTGGGTGTCGCTGAGCCATCTTCCACCGGTACCGTACGCCGCGTCGGCCGCATGCCCGAACTCGTGGAAGACCACGTTCTCGCTGCCGCTGCGCCCGCCGGAGTTGATCACCAGCCGGCGCGGTCCACCCATGTACACGCCCTGGACGGTGTTCCAGCTCGTTCCGGCCTTGCGTCCGTATGGGGTACTGCCTGCAAGGCTCTCGGTACCGGGCAACTGGAGTAGGGGGCGATTACCTATGACGATTCCGCCACCGGCCACGGCGTTCATATGCTCGCTGACCCTCGCGTAGATATGGCTGGGCACTCGGGCGAGATCTGTCACCATCTGCCCGGTCTCAGGTGTCTGGTCGATGATGTTGACGAATGCGCCACCGTCGGCGGGAGGATAAGCGACAGTGAATTCGTACACATCGGCCAGGCGCACCTGATCCCCCGGATGCAGCATGACCTTCGTGCCGGGTGCGATCTCTTCGCCGTTGACGTAGGTGTGGTGGGTAGATCCTTCATCGCGGATCCAAACGCGGCCGGAGGGGTAGGTGCCGATACTGGCGTGCCTGCGCGAGATCCGGTCGGCGCGCGAAAGCCCGCTGGGTATCCCCGTCCCGTCCCGCCCGAGCAGGACCGGTTCGCCACCGCGCACCAGATCCAGCGACACGTCGCCGAGTGAGTTGTTGAGCTTCACCGCCAACGGGCGCGGAGGGGCCTGACCATAACCGTCCTCGAAACGTGCGGCGCCGATCCAGTCACCGAGCCGGACCTGATCGCCGGGACGAAGCCGAACCGGCCCTTGATCGGGATCGACCTTGATGTTGTCGACCCACGTCCCCCGCGTGGAGTGTTCGTCGCGCAACCACAGAGTTCCGAACTCGTCGCGGTAGATGACGGCATGGCGGCGGGATACCGATGTGTCGGTCAACTGGTCCGACAGCGGGGAGTCGGTCCCGCGCCCGAGCACAACCTGTTCACCACGCCGCAATGTCAGCGGAGGCACGTTTTCGTCGTCGGACAACCGCAGCTCCAGCGGCGGTTCCTCGCCGAATCGCAGCCGTGTCGACACGTCCCCGAACTTCACCTCGTCCTCGGCGTTCAGGTAGCGTTTCTGGCCGTCCGGCACGATCTCGTCGTTGACCCGCAGCGGGTTCCAGCCGTCGTGAACCCGATCGAGCACCCAGATGCCGCCATCCAGGTCACGTCCGACGATCACCTGCCGCCCCGGCCTGCCGATCACCATCGCGTGGCCGTTCAGCGCACTGACGTCGACGGAAACCTCCTGGCCGGGTTCGAGGCGGATGGGGAGCTTCTGTCTGCGCTGCTCGAAGCGCAGCTCGGCCGGCGGAAGTTGCGGGGGTTCCTCGCTGCCGATACGAGCGGTCCCGACATAGTCCGGGCCGAGTCCCACGTTGTCGCCTTCGGACAGTGTCACCCTCTGGTTCGGAGCGATCCTGTCCCCGTTGATCCATACCCCTTCCGACCCCCGGTGGTCTCTGATCCACAGACGACCGTCGTGGTCCAGCCCGAGCGTCGCGTGCTGCTCCCCGATGCCGCGGATGCCACGCAACTGGGATGCGAAGGGCGAACTCTCGCCGGTGCCGATGATGACCGGCCTACCGGGTTCCAGCCGCACGGATGTCGCGTCCGTCCCGACGCCGAACCGCACGTGCACCGGGCTGGCGTCCAGCGCGGCGTCCAGCGGAATGAACTGCGCCTCCCCGCGGTAGCCGCCGAATCGCACGGCATCGCCCGGTGCCAAAGTGCGCTTCTCGCCTTCGGCGAGCAGGTCGCCGTTCACCCGGGTGCCGTTGGTGGAGCCCGCATCCCGGATCCACACGCGGCCATCCTCGTCCATGCCAATGGTCGCGTGGCGGCTCGACACAGTGATTCGGCCGGTCGCCTCAGGGTGTATGAGGCCGCGACCGAGATCCACCTCTCGGCCACGATGCAGCGTGAACGTGGGCCCGTCGTCCCCGAACAACCGGACTTCGGCTGTCTGCCGCTCGAATGTCACCCCCAGTTCGAGGTCCCGGCTCAGCAGCACCTCTTGCCCGTCGTAGATGCGCACCCATTGCCCGCCCGCCAATTGCTTGCCGTCGACGAAAGTGCCGTTCATCGAATTCTCGTCGCGGAGCATGACGTGGCCTTGATCGTCCACCTTGAGCGTCGCGTGACGGCGTGACACCCGATCGTTCGCGACCTGCTCCAGCAGCGCGCCTTGGCCGCGTCCGAAAACGTATTCCTGGCCGGGAATCAGTCGCAGCGGAATCCGCGCGCCCTCAGGGCCGGTCAGCACCACGTCGACGTAGCCACCATCGGGATGACGGTAGTGCCCGGTGAGCCCGGCCGGCGGGGGCGCACCCGCGAGCGTGTACCGGTCCTGGCTCACCGATTGCTCGTGCAGCTGGACGCGCGGCTGCGGTCGTGTCGGCGGGCCGTCATACGTCGGTTCGTCGGTCCGCGTGTGGGGCGTCGGCTCTTCGTGTGTCGCCGGAGCCTCATCCGCTGCCGACTGCCGCCCGGCCGGATCTGTCTCATCGACTGGAGGACGCGGCCTCGACTCGTCCGGAACACGCGAATCGTCCCCGACCGGCCGTCCGTCCGACGTCTCGTCGACCGGGACCCGCGGCGTCAGTTCCTCCTGCCGGACGAGCGGACCATCCGCATTCCGTGGTAGCGCCGGCGGCTGGTCCCGGCGGCCTCGTGGCGTGACAGTCGAGCCGTCGACCTGGCCGCGCGGTGTGGGTGGCCTCCCGTTGCCCGCAAATGCGTCAGCGCCGGGCGGCCGGTCTTGTCGCGGCGTGACCGACACCGCCCGGCCGTCACCAGGGGTGATTCCCGGCGCCGAGCCGGGAGACTGCGGTGACACGGGCGGCAGAACCCCACGCCCGGCGTCACCACCACCCGCGGCATGTTCCTCCAACGCGGTCATCCGCTGGAGCATGCCGTCGTACCAGTCCCGATGACCCGCGGCGTAGAACACCGGACTCAACTCTTCGACACGCTGCCGGATCTCCAGCAACTCCGGGCGGGTGAGAGCGTGGTCGTTCCACAAGATCTCGTTGGTGTCCCCGTAACGCAGGAAGTTCTCCGCGAAGGGGCCGACGGAATACTGCGCGTCGGTGAAATTCTCGAACGCGCGACTGTGGTCGATCCCCCATACGTTGCCGTCCGGATCCACCATCCAGTTGTCGCCATTGCGGTCGGGTATGCGTATCAGCACGTCCATGACACCTTGGCGCATTCCGGCAGGACCGCTGACGACGTCCTGCGGGAACGCGCTTCGCGGATACGTGTCCGCCGCCACCGTGCCGGGCACCACTTCCATGTAGACGTGGTCGCCGATCACGTGCACCGCGGGCACCCGTGCGCCCACCGCGTCGCCGACCAGCGAGCTCAGGAATTCCGCGTGTGCGTGCAGCGGATCGGAAACCACCTTGTGGATCACTTCGGTGCCGTCGTGGAAGACGAGCCGCTCTACCACTCTCGCCGACTTGCCCTCGGTGCTGAATCGTTCGATGGTCTCCACTCGCGGTGGTTCACCGGAACTCAACAGCTCATTGATGCGTGAGGCGAATTCCCAGTGGCGCAGACCGAGTCGAGGGGTGTCACCTTCCGAACGCATCGCGGTACGGCCTGCGGTGTGGACTCGGATCGCACTACCCGCCGCGCCGACGAACCCGCTGCCGAAGCCGGTGATCGCGGCTTCGCGAACCATCTTGAACAGGTCACCGAGGCTGTGGATCTCGTCCATGTGGATCAACACCGACGGCACCGCGCCTGCCAGACCGCCGGTCACACCGCCCGCGCCGCCGAGCAACATCGTGCCGCCCATATGGGCAGCGAGCCGACCGCGCTGACTGACCGCTCGGCCGCGCGCCCAGCCCAGCACGCGTGGCGCGAGTCTGCGGCCGACCTCCGCACCCGCCACACCACCGACCACACCGCCGAGGAGCATTTCCAGGAAGGCGCCCACGTCGAACTTGTCGCGCACGCCGTCTTTCAGGTCCCACAGCTGTGCGCCGCCGCTGATCGCGGCACTGGTCAGGAGACCGACTTTCGCCGCGTGCACCGCACCGTGCAGCGCAGCCCGCTGCGCAGCGCCCGCTACCGCTCGTTCGCCTACCTCCGCGGTGAGTCTCGCGGCCGCGGCGGCCATCGCCTGCTCGGCCTCGATCCGGTCGATCAGCGCCTTCGCGCCCCCGCCCTGGAAGAACAGCAGGGCATCGTAGGCCAATTGGGCAGCGAGGGCGATCCCCATCGCGAGCAGCAGATGCTGTGTTTGCACACTCGAATCAGCGACGTCGTGGCACTGCTTTCCCAAGCTCTGGCACACCGCTGCCTGATCGCGCATGGATTTAACGACGACACGGTGGCGGTCGGCCAGTGCCGTCGACGTGGCGCCTTGCACGGCTTGCTCGGTACGCCCGGCCTCGCCCTCGTATCGGTCGGCGGAGTCGTTCAACTCACCGGCAGCCACCAGGTACGCGTCCCCGTTACGACGCATTCCATCGATGTCGGTCTCCGGCCAGTGGCCGAGGACCAATTCGCGCACAGCCGAAGGCACCTCGGCCAGCAAACCGCTAGCATCCATCGCAGCCTGCCTCCCGGCACCCTCATATTCGCTGCGAGATCATTCAGACATATCGGACCGCACCCACCATTCCCGGCAGTGGGAATTCGGCCGGTAAGGGAATGCTGACCATACCCAGCGCGACGGACAGTCGGGAGTGCAACCAATTCGAAAAGTACTGCGCCAAAAGTAGCCTCTTTATCCCATACCGAGCCGATAGACCAGACGGTGGTTTCTGGGGCAACCGTCATGGAGTCCCGGCCCGGCGGCGGGAGTCTCACCACAGGCGGGTATGCGACCAGCGGTTCCGGGACAATGTCTGCAAGTACATAGGGAGACGGTGTGGGCGAAACATTTTCGGTCGATCCGGATCGGCTGCGGGAGCACGCGCCGCAGTTCGACCTGATCGGGGCGGACGTGGCGGCCACCGTGCGAAAACTGCGCGCGGCCTTGGCCGAGGAAGGCGAGCCTTGGGGCAAGGACGACGCCGGCCGCGCGTTCGCCGAATCCTACGTTCCGGAGCACAAACGAACGATGGCCGACTTGAACAGCCTCGTCGAAGTGCTCCAGCAGGCAGGCACCGATCTGCGCAACCTCGCCGAAAACTTTGAGAATCACGATCGGGCCGTCGGGCAGCGTATCCGTGACACTGCCGACGCGTTCCAGAAAGATCCGGTATCGATCCCGCTGGGAGAGCAGGCCACCCCCACCCACCGGCTCAGCCCGAACCCTACGGACGTACCTACTGCCGCGCAGCCATACGCAGGATCTCCTCTGCCCACCGCGGCCTCGACGGCGGCCCCGCCGGCCCACCGAACTCCCGTCACCACGCCTGCGACCGCTCGGTCACCTGACTTGTCGAGCGCCCCTGCCGGTACTCCCGGCACGCCTGAGGACGGTTCGAGCCCGAGGCAGCAGCCGGGCGGGACCGAGGGGAATCCGCCCGGCCGTGACCACCGCGGCACCGAACAGCCAAATACACCCGGTTCCAGCGCGCAACCCGCTCATCGGGCAGAAACCGCATCCACGCGTCCCACGCAGGGCAATCGGCCGTCTTCCCCGTGGACGAAGCCTGCCGCCACGAATCGGACCGCCGTGACGCCCCGGGCCGGCATGGCGAAGCAGACCGGCGCCACGGCTCCGAGTACGCCATGGTCCAGGCCCATCACAGCGCGTCCGCCGAGGATTTCCGCCCCGGACGCGGGGACACCCGGTTCGCCGCCGCGCGCGCCGGGCCGCTCTCCCGCACGACCGGATCGGAAGGACGAGAAAGCAAACCGGAAAGTGGACGCCTCCGCCGAGTCGGTCGCAGCCCGCCTCGCCCGGGAACTCGCCGACCGCCACGGCGTGCGCGCCTTCGGTTTCGAGACCCCGGGCGTCGCGGTCCAGGTACTGACCGAGATCGTCGCCGCAGTGGACGACGTGCTGCCGCGATACCCGCAAATCGTCCTGCGCGCCATTGGGATCGAAGAACTGGCGAGCGGCGAAACGACGCAGCTGGAATGGGATTCGGGCGCGACACCTGGCGACTCCGAAAACGCTTTCGATTCACTGGAGAAGCGCTCCTCGGTCGAGTCCGAGGAGATGCTCACCGCACGCATCGTGCTGGCGGTGGGCGCTGCCACCGACCCGGAGCGGTTACAGCAGACCGTCACCACAGCCGACAACGCGGGCATGCTCGCCCCCGGATGCGCTAGACGGCCCGTGTATTCGTCGATCGTGCGCGAGCTCGGCAGAGCGCTCGACGGAGCAGGCGGCTTTCGCGCTCGCGCCGCCGCACAGCGCGTGCTGGTCAGGGCGTATATGCCGCAGCTGAACCCGGAGGACAAGGGCTCGTTGAATCGCACGGTGTCCGGCTTCCAGGAATGGCGGTCGCAGTTGAGCGGCCGCAGCTTCGATCGCGGGCGATTCCACCCCGCCGCTGCTCTGGCCGAGGCATTCACCGACGTAGTCCTCAACGCCGCAGAGGCCGCACCGCCCGCGCAGGTACTGCACCGCCTGCTCGTCACCACCGCGGACTCCCCCGCACCCCCGTAATCACCACCGCACAGTTGTAGGGAGCAGCCAGTGTTGAGCGTCTGGCTTGCGAAGGTGAATTTCGTTGAGAGGCAGCGATATTGTGAGCAGCATGCGGTGGATGGTTGCGATGAGCTTGGTGCTGCTGCTGGGCGGCTGCGCGCAGACCACGGCGGGAAGGCCGCAGCCGGTAGCAGGGGCGTCGCAGACGGCGTCGTCGTCGCGGGCGGCGGCGGCACCGGAGAAGGACGGGGAACTCCGAGATCGGATCGCTTGGGTTCGGCAAGGTACGCCGGTTGATCTCGCCGGCTTCCATTCGGCCCGGATCGAGGGCGGTCCGGTGACCGACCTGCGGGACGATATCGCGTTCGTCAGCCCTACCAGCAAGATCAGTTGCATCACGGGGAAAGCGTTGGGGATGGACGGGTTCGACTGCACGGTCGAACTGAAGGACCCGGTGCCCGCGCCGGGCGAGGGCTACGGCCAATGGTTCGGCGGATACGTGACCTACGCGGGGCGCCGGTTGACGGTGGGCCAATTTCGCGGCGATCCAGGGCTTTTCATCAACGGTCATGGCCGGACCTTGCCGTACGACAGCACCATCACCTTCGGCGACTACGCCTGCCGCATCGCGACGACCGGCCTCACCTGCGTGCACCCCGCCCAGGGCACGGGCGTGCAACTGAGCAGCGAGGGCGTCGTCCCGCTCGGCTGCCTGCGCGAACTCCCGCAGACGGAGCGCGAACCGGCCGTCGGCCGTGCTTATGCCTGCTGAGCACCCGTCGCTGCGACATCCAACGCTATTCCGTGGCCTTCGGATGGCCGGTTCCGGCGTACGTTATCCAGATGGTCCGATGATCGTCATCGATCAAGTACCAGACTCTGCCCCCACTGGTGACTTCGTACTGCCAGCGCTCGAGAGTGGCGCCCTTCCACACCGCCGATCCCATCGAACCCTTGAGACGATGCTGCCGCTCCGGGTTCGCCGATGCCCTCGGATTCGCTCGGATCGCGTCGAACGCCCGACGAAGGTTGGCAGCCGCGTGCTGCGCCAAATGCTCCCAACCGGTACAGGCTTCGGTAGTCGCGAAACGGACTTCGAATTCTTCGCCGACCGCAGGAGGCGCGACGCGATCGCCCCGCTTCGGACTCATCCGGCCGACTCTTCCGACTCCGGCACCGGGACCGGCCCGAGATCGCCTTCCGGCTCACGAGTCAGAATTGCCAAGAGCGCCGGGTCGGCATAGATCTCAGCTGTGTGCCGCCACTGTGCCAGCAGCGTGGCCAGTGGAGCGAGGTTTTCCAAGGCCGCCGCGCCCCGCGCTACCGCGACCAATTCATCGAGAAACTGATCGAGATCCCCTGCCGGAAGGAAGGTCACCCAAGGAACAGCGTCCGGCAGGACATCCCGCACGGTCTCCGCGCCCAGCCGACGCACCAGACCCGCGAGCAGTCGCGCCGTGAAATCGACAACTATGCCCTCGGCATCCAGCTGCGATACCCGCATGAGTGCCAAATCGTCGGCATCGCGCCGACGCAGCCGCAATGCGCGCACGTCGTCCAAGAGCTTCGCGGTCACCGCAGGCTTGTGCAGTAAGTCGCTGAAAGGGACGACGTCGTAGGCAGCGCTCATGACATCCACACTACCTCGGATGTTCGATCCGCTGGAATAGGAGCCCCGAAAACGCGAACGGCGCCGCCCCTTTCGGAGCGGCGCCGTTCTCAGCGATTCAGCGAATCACTTGATGATCTTCGTGACGCGACCGGCGCCGACGGTGCGGCCACCCTCGCGGATCGCGAAGCGCAGACCCTCGTCCATGGCGACCGGCTGGATCAGCTTGACGGACATCTCGGTGTTGTCACCGGGCATGACCATCTCGGTGCCCTCGGGCAGGGTCACAACGCCCGTCACGTCAGTCGTACGGAAGTAGAACTGCGGACGGTAGTTGTTGAAGAACGGGGTGTGGCGGCCGCCCTCGTCCTTCGACAGGATGTACGCCTGGCCCTCGAACTCGGTGTGCGGGGTGGTGGTGCCCGGCTTCACGACGACCTGGCCGCGCTCCACGTCCTCACGCTTCAGACCACGAACCAGCAGACCGACGTTGTCGCCCGCCTGGCCCTGGTCCAGCAGCTTGCGGAACATCTCGACACCGGTGACGGTGGTCTTGGTGGTCTTCTCGCGGATGCCGACGATCTCGACTTCCTCGTTCACGTTGATCACGCCACGCTCGACACGACCGGTGACCACGGTGCCACGACCGGTGATGGTGAAGACGTCCTCGATCGGCATCAGGAACGGCTTGTCGGTCTCACGAACCGGGTCCGGGATCGACTCGTCGACCGCGGCCATCAGCTCCAGCACCGACTCCGCCCACTTCGGGTCGCCCTCGAGCGCCTTCAGACCGGAGACCCGCACGACCGGCGCGTCCTCGTCGAACTCCTGCGAAGCCAGCAGCTCGCGGACCTCCATCTCGACGAGCTCGAGGATCTCCTCGTCGTCGACCATGTCGGCCTTGTTCAGCGCGACCAGGATGTAGGGCACGCCGACCTGACGGGCGAGCAGCACGTGCTCACGGGTCTGCGGCATCGGGCCGTCGGTGGCGGCGACCACGAGGATGGCACCGTCCATCTGCGCCGCACCGGTGATCATGTTCTTGATGTAGTCGGCGTGACCCGGCGCGTCGACGTGCGCGTAGTGGCGCTTCTCGGTCTGGTACTCGACGTGGGAGATGTTGATCGTGATACCACGAGCCTTCTCCTCGGGCGCCTTGTCGATCTGATCGAACGCGAAGCTCTCGTTCAGATCCGGGTACTTGTCAGCCAGCACCTTCGTGATCGCTGCAGTCAGCGTGGTCTTGCCGTGGTCGACGTGACCGATGGTGCCGATGTTGACGTGCGGCTTCGTCCGCTCGAACTTCGCCTTCGCCACTTCTTTGTCCTCCTGGACTTGTTGGTGCGTGCAATTGCAGCAGTGCGGGGGTCATCCCCGCGGACAACGGGGAAAGGGTTTACAAACGCCCGGGAGCCATTACTCGCCGGTCGCCTTGGCGATGATCTCCTTCGACACGTTGGCCGGAACCTCCGCGTACGAGTCGAACACCATGGAGTAGTTCGCCCGGCCCTGGGTCTTCGACCGCAGGTCACCGATGTAACCGAACATCTCCGAGAGCGGAACCAGCGCCTTGACGACACGGGCACCACTGCGTTCCTCCATGGCCTGGATCTGACCACGGCGGGAGTTCAGGTCGCCGATCACGTCGCCCATGTAGTCCTCGGGCGTCGTGACCTCGACCGCCATCATCGGCTCGAGGATCACCGGACCGGCCTTGCGAGCCGCTTCCTTGAGCGCTTGCGCGCCCGCGATCTTGAACGCCATTTCCGACGAGTCGACGTCGTGGTAGGCGCCGTCGAGCAGCGTGACCTTCAGGTTCACCAGCGGGTAGCCGGCGAGCACACCGTACTGCATGGCGTCCTGGGCACCGGCATCCACCGAAGGGATGTACTCCTTCGGCACGCGGCCACCGGTGACCTTGTTCTCGAACTCGTAGTGCGCGCCGTCCTCGCCGACAAACGGCGCCAGCGCGATGATCACCTTCGCGAACTGGCCGGAACCACCGGTCTGCTTCTTGTGCGTGAACTCGAGCTTCTCGACCGGCTTGGTGATCGTCTCGCGGTAGGCCACCTGCGGCTTACCGACGTTCGCCTCGACCTTGAACTCGCGCTTCATGCGGTCGACCAGGATGTCGAGGTGCAGTTCGCCCATACCGCCGATGACGGTCTGGCCGGTCTCCTGGTCGAGCTTGACCGAGAAGGTCGGGTCCTCTTCGGAGAGACGCTGGATCGCGGTGCCCAGCTTCTCCTGGTCGGACTTGGTCTTCGGCTCGATGGAGACCTCGATGACCGGGTCCGGGAAGGTCATGGACTCGAGCACGATCTGGTTCTGCGGATCGCACAGGGTGTCACCGGTGGTGGTGTCCTTGAGGCCGATGACCGCGTAGATGTGACCGGCCGAGGCCGCGCCGACCGGGTTCTCCTTGTTGGAGTGCATCTGGAACAGCTTGCCCAGACGCTCCTTCTTGCCCTTGGTCGAGTTGATGACCTGGGCGCCGGAGTCGACCTTGCCGGAGTACACGCGGACGTAGGTCAGCTTGCCGAAGAACGGGTGCACCGCGATCTTGAACGCCAGCGCCGCGAACGGCTCGTCGGCGCTCGGCTTGCGGGTGAGCAGTTCCTCTTCCTTGCCGGGCACGTGGCCGGTGGTGGCCTCCACGTCCAGCGGCGAGGGCAGGTAGTCGATGACCGCGTCGAGCATGGGCTGCACGCCCTTGTTCTTGAACGCCGAGCCACACAGCACCGGGTAGAGCTCGGAGGTCACCGTCAGCTTGCGGATGGCGCCCTTGATCTCCTCGATGGTCAGCTCTTCGCCGCCGAAGAACTTCTCCAGCAGCGCCTCGTCCGACTCGGCGACGGTCTCCAGCAGTTCCTGGCGGTACTGCTCGGCCTTCTCCTTCAGCTCGTCCGGGATCTCGACGACCTCGTACTGCTCACCGAGCTTGGTCTCGCCGCGCCAGACCTTGGCGTTGTTCTCGACCAGGTCGATGATGCCCTCGAAGGTGTCCTCCGCGCCGATCGGCAGCTGGATGACCAGCGGCTTCGCGCCGAGGCGGTCCTTGATGGTCTGCACGGTGAAGTAGAAGTCCGCACCGAGCTTGTCCATCTTGTTGACGAAGCAGATCCGCGGCACGTCGTACTTGTCCGCCTGACGCCACACCTGCTCGGACTGCGGCTCGACGCCTTCCTTGCCGTCGAACACCGCGACGGCGCCGTCGAGCACGCGCAGCGACCGCTCCACCTCCACGGTGAAGTCGACGTGCCCGGGGGTGTCGATGATGTTGATCTGGTTGTCGTTCCAGAAGCACGTGGTAGCCGCGGAGGTGATGGTGATACCACGCTCCTGCTCCTGCTCCATCCAGTCCATCGTGGCAGCGCCGTCGTGGACCTCACCGATCTTGTAGGTGATGCCGGTGTAGAAGAGGATGCGTTCAGTTGTGGTCGTCTTGCCCGCATCGATGTGGGCCATGATGCCGATGTTGCGGACCTTGTTCAGGTCGGTGAGCACGTCCTGTGCCACGGAAATCTTCCCCGCTCGTAGCTAGTTGGGATTATCGGGGACGACCCTGTGGTCGCCTCTATGTCAACGCCGGAAGCGGCCGGTGAGTGCCGCCTCCGGCTGTGCCTCCCGACCCAGACGACGGGCCGGGCAGACGTCACCAGCGGTAGTGCGCGAAGGCCCGGTTGGACTCGGCCATCTTGTGGGTGTCCTCACGGCGCTTGACCGAGGCGCCGAGGCCGTTGCTGGCGTCGAGCAGTTCGTTGGCCAGACGCTCGACCATGGTCTTCTCCCGGCGCGCACGCGAGAAGTTGACCAGCCAGCGCAGGGCCAGAGTGTTGGCGCGGCCCGGACGGACCTCGACCGGCACCTGGTAGGTGGCGCCACCGACGCGGCGGGGCTTCACCTCCAGCGACGGCTTCACGTTGTCCAGCGCGCGCTTGAGGGTGACGACCGGATCGGTGCCGGTCTTCTCGCGCGCCTGCTCCAGCGCACCGTAGACGATGCGCTCGGCGGTGGACTTCTTGCCGTCCAGCAGGATCTTGTTGACCAGCTGAGTGACCAGCGGCGAACCGTAGACCGGGTCGTTGATCAGCGGACGCTTGGGTGCGGGGCCCTTGCGTGGCATATCAGCTCTTCTCCTTCTTGGCGCCGTAGCGGCTGCGGGCCTGCTTGCGGTTCTTCACACCCTGGGTGTCGAGCGAGCCGCGAATGATCTTGTAACGAACACCGGGGAGGTCCTTCACACGACCGCCGCGCACGAGCACCATCGAGTGCTCCTGCAGGTTGTGTCCCTCGCCCGGGATGTAGGCCGTGACCTCGACCGAGCTGGTCAGGCGAACACGCGCGACCTTGCGCAGCGCGGAGTTCGGCTTCTTCGGGGTCGTGGTGTACACGCGGGTGCACACGCCACGACGCTGCGGGCTCCCCTTCAGGGCCGCGGTCTTCGTCTTGGCGACCTTGTCGCGGCGACCCTTGCGGACCAGCTGGTTGATGGTTGGCATAGACCGGCTTTCCTTATTAGTTAACGCGGTGTGTGGACTTGGTGTCTGTTTTAAGTTCGCGGCGTTCCCGGGGCCCTTCGTGGAGACAAGCTTCCACTTCGAGGCCCGTCGTTCACGCCGCTGTCATCGAGCTTTCACTCGCACGTCCGGCCACGTTTCTCGCGTCCCGAGGTCGGGCGTGTCGCGCGCGGCGCGGAGCCCTTATTCCGGGCACGCTGGATTCGTCGGCCGCTCTCGCTGGCCTACGGTCACGCACGAACTTGCCCGCATGCTTCCGGGCACAGCGGTCCACGATACCCGTGGCCGGGACACAGGGTCAAAGTGGGTCGGTTCGAAGATCGTCTACCTGGCCAGGTTCAAGGTCATTTCCATCAGCTTCTTGGCCGCGTCGCACGGGTCGGGATGCGCCGAGCCGGGGCGGTAGTTGATCCACCAGCCGATCACGCCGTTGTCCGGCGCACTCGCCGTCACGCCGCAGGAATCAGGGTCCTTCGGCCTGCGTATCTGCAATGCCAGCGAACTCTGGATGGTGATGTTGGTGGTCTCGTAGCCGAGCTTGTTGTTCGTCTGCTTCTCGTTGCTCAGCGTCCCGTTCTCGTACCAGTTGAGCGTGGCCATCCCGTTGCCGCCGGGCGCGCCGATCAGATCCCACATGCACACCGCGCCGAAGAACGACTCGCTGACCGTGACGCCCTCGCCGACGGCCTTGCCGATCTGCTCCTCGGACAGGATCATGCATTCGCGCAGCAACTTGTCCAGCCTGGTGTTGACCGGCTGGCTTCCGCCCACCGGCTGCGGCGAACCGGGCACCACCTGACTACAGCCGCCCACGGACAGCGCCACCGCTACCGCCGCGGCGGCCACCGCGCCTCGCCCGCGCAGGACTCGTCGCACGTTCATGCCCTCCCCCTCACTGCATCCGCTGCAGAGTCAGCTCGGCGAGAGCACGGCTGCGGTCGCACGGGTTGCCGGAGCCCGTGCTGAAATTCCCGATGTTCGTCGACCATTCGAAGAAGTCGTCACCGAGTTGCACGGCGAGGTCGCAGATCTGTCCACTCGGATCCAAGGCGGCGAAACCCTCGCGCCCACCGACCTTTATCGGATCGGGGGCTCGGCCGTTCACGGTCACCCACGCCCGCTCACGCTCGATCGGACTCCCTCGATAGGAAGCGAAAGTGATACTGGCAGAACCGATGCCGGCCGACTGCCAATTGCAGCCGACGGCATTGCGGAAGACGCCGGAGATCCGGCCGAGCCCGCCAAGAGCGCGCACCTCGTCGTCGGTCACGTGCCCACACTCCCCGACGAACGGACCCATGGCCACCACTTTGGGCGCAGGCCGCGACGGACCGGGGTCCTCGGAGTCTCTGCTCGAACCGCAACCCGCCAGTGCGAGCACCAAGGCTGCCGCGGTCACGACCGCCGACTTGATCCGCATGGCAAGAACTCTACCGATTGCGCTCCGGGCGGACCGTCCGGCGAACACGGCCGGGCAGCGCTGCCCGCGACAGCCGGGCGAGCCGTCGCGGCGCGGGCTCCGATTACAGATTGCCCCGGGCTTGCTGTTCGCGTTCGATCGCCTCGAACAGAGCTTTGAAGTTCCCCTTGCCGAAACCGAGGGAGCCGTGGCGTTCGATGAGTTCGAAGAAGACCGTGGGGCGGTCGGTGAGCGGTCTGGTGAAGATCTGCAGCAAGTAGCCGTCCTCGTCACGGTCGACGAGGATGCCGCGCCGCTGGAGTTCTTCGACCGGGACGCGGACCCGGCCGATGCGGGCGCGCAATTCGGGATCCTCGTAGTAGGCCGTCGGCGTCTCCAGGAACTCGACACCCTCCCGGCGCAAAACGTCCACGCAACCGAGGATGTCGCCGGTGGCGAGCGCGATGTGCTGGACACCGGGGCCGCGGTAGAACTCCAGGTACTCATCGATCTGGGAGCGTTTCTTGCCGACGGCGGGCTCGTTGAGCGGGAACTTCACCCGATGGTTGCCGTTGGCGACGACCTTGCTCATCAGCGCCGAGTACTCGGTGGCGATGTCGTCGCCGACGAACTCGGCCATGTTGGTGAAACCCATGACGCGCCGATAGAACTCGACCCACTCGTCCATCCGCCCGAGTTCCACGTTGCCCACGACGTGATCGATCGCCTGGAACAACCGGTTGGGCGCTCCGTCGCGCCGCTGGTAGTTGGAGCGGCGGGCGACATAGCCGGGCAGGTAGGGCCCGAAATAGCCGGAACGGTCGACCAGGGTGTGCCTGGTGTCGCCGTAGGTAGCCAGCGCGGCCGAGCGGACCGTGCCGAAGTCGTCGGTCTCGTCGTGCGGTTCGACCAGGACGGTGGCGCCGTGGGTGCGCGCCCACGCCACACAGCGGTCGACGTCGGGCACTTCGAGCGCGATGTCCACCACGCCGTCGCCGTGTCGATTGTGATGGGCGGCCAGCGGACTGTCCGGGTGCACCGCTCCGGTGATCACGAAACGCGCCGCACCGCTACGCAGCACGAATGCCTTGTGGTCGCGATTGCCGGTCTCCGGACCGGAGTACGCCTCCAACCGCATGCCGAAGGCGGATTCCAGGAAGTGCGCGGTCTGGGTGGCGTTGCCCACCGCCCAGACCAGAGCGTCCCACCCGATGACCGGGAACGGGTCACCGCTGTTGTCGTGGTCCACCAGCCCCACCAGCGTGCGCAGCTCGCCGTCGCTGGGAACGGCGCCGGACCGGGTGTCCGGCAGGTGCTCGATGGTCATGTTCCAAGGAAATCGCCGGTTCCGTCGGCTAGGCAACAGCGCCGATTCCCGGTAGTCAGTGTGGCGAATTCGGCTAGGAAGTGGCGGGCCATGCTGGACAATTTGAATAGCATGAGCGGGCCGGGCAGCGAGCCCGGTGCGGCGAACGGAGGCCGGCATGGCGCGCACATCGGCGAAGCTCGACGAACTCGATCTCGCCATCCTGTCCGCGATGCACGAGTACCAGAAGGCGGGCATTCTCGAACTGTCCCGGCGGACCAGAGTGGCAAGGGCCACCGTGCAGTCCCGGATCGCGCGCATGGAGGAGTCCGGCGTGATCGCCTCCTACGACCCGCAGATCGATGTCACCGCCGCGGGGTTCGACGTGCAGGCCTTCGTCACGCTGGAGATAGCCCAGGGTGCGCTGGACGCGGTGGCCTCCGAGCTCGACGCCATCCCCGGCGTGCTGGAGGCCTACGCCACGACCGGCACCGGCGACGTGCTGTGCCGGATCGGGGCCGACTCGCACGCGGGGTTGCAGGCCGTGCTGCTGAGCATCGACCGGACCTCCTCGGTGGTGCGCTCGCACAGCGTCATCGTTCTTTCCACCGTGGTGTCCCGCCGGGCGCTGCCCCTGTTGCGCACGTTGAGCCCGACCGGGACGACCAAAGCGCCCGCCTACCGACCAGCCCGCGACCAGTGAGCGACCCCGGTCAGGGGCGCAGGCCGGCGTGCACGTCGAGGATTTCCACGCTGCCCTGCTTGTCCGCCTCCAAGAAGGCGAGCAGAGCATGCGCCTCCGCCTCGACATCCGCGCGCTCCGCCCGGTCCAGTTCCGGGTCGGACTGATGCGGAGCCGGGCGGTTCCCGCGTTCGTGAAGATCTTGTACATGCCCGCGAGAAAGCCGTCGACCAGCACCGGCGAGACCTGAGCCGCGAAGGCGCGCAGCGGAGGGGCCGCGCCGTCGGGCACGATGCGGGTCCGATCCTGGTGCGACAGCAAGGCGTTGTCGTACCAGCCGAGCAGCCGCACCGGGGCGGGAACGTCCGGATCGGCGAGTTCACCGTCGGCGATGTCGTAGAGCGTCCGACCGCGCTCGTCGGTGTAGGTGCGCACCCGGTCGCCCAGTTCCGCGACGGCCTGCTTCATCCCGAGCAACTTCGACCAGGTCTGCATGTCCATGGTGCTCGCAGGCCCGAAAGCACGCAGATAGCGGAAGATCAACTCCGCCAAGGGATACGAGGGGTCCAGCGGCGCACCCAACCAAGGCTCGACCCGCGACCAGATCGGCCTGCTGTTGTCCTTCCACTTGCCGCGCGGCGGGGTCTGCAACACCGGGAGCTGGTACAGCCAGGTCTGCAGCACCGCGCCCGGGTCGCGGTCGGGGTACAACTCGGCGGCGCGGGCGCGCAGGTCCGCCGCGGACATCGGCTCGTCGGCGAGCGCGGCTTCGCCGTGCCCGCGCACCTCCTCCGGATCCAGTCCGACCATGGCGCCGTAGTTGAAACCATTCCGGAACGGCACCTTCTCCAGTTCCGGCTGTATGTGCGGCGCGATCCGCACCGCGTCGGGCGGCGTGACCAGGTGAATGGTGCCGCGCATCAGGGTGATCCGGACCAACGACCGGTCCTCCAGCGCGTCCGAGACCGTCGCCGGATCGAAATCCGCTACGCGGCTCCACAATGCGACGAACGGCGGCAGCGAATCCTGCGCCTGCAACCCGACGAGATGGTCGCACATCTCGTGCACCGTCAAACGCGAGCGCTCGAGTAGATGCTGGCGAGCCAGCAGGGTCCGGTTCAGTACCCGGTTGGACAGCTTCATGACGCGGCCGGAATGCCTCAGCGCAGGGTGACCACGACCTTGCCGGTGGCCGTCCGGTTGTCCAGCGAGGCGACCGCCTCCGCGGCCTTGTCCAGCGGGTACAGCACCGGCTCCGGCGGGGCGATCTTGCCGGAGGCCAGCAGCGGTTCCACCTCGGCCCACTGCTCCTGCAGATAGCCCGGATGCGACATCACCCACTCGCCCCACGCCGCGCCGGTCACCTCCACGTTCTTCAGCAGCAGCCGGTTGACCTTGACGGTCGGGATCTCCCCTGCGGTGAAGCCGACTACCAGCAACCGGCCCGCCGAGCCGAGCGACCGAACGCTGTCGGTGAAGCGGTCGCCGCCGACCGGGTCGAGCACGATGTCGACGCCGCGGCCGCCGGTCAGCTCCTTCACCGCCGCCAGCCAGCCGTCGGTCAGCACCACGTCGGTGGCCCCGTTGGCGCGCGCGACCTCGGCCTTCGCCTCGGTGCTCACCACGGCGATCACCCGGCCTGCCCCGAGCGCCGCCGCCATGCGCAGCGTCGAGGTGCCGATGCCGCCCGCGGCGCCGTGCACGAGCACCGTCTCACCTTCCGCCAGCCTGCCCCGGGTACGCAGGCAGAAGTGCACGGTGAGGTCGTTGAACAGAATGCCCGCGCCCGCCTCCAGCGAGACGTTGTCGGGGAGCCGGAACACCATCTGCGCGGGCGCGACGGCCGTCTCGGCCAGCGCGTTGCCCAGCATGGTCAGCGCGATCACCCGGTCACCCGGTCGCACGTGCGCGTCCTCGGGCGCTTCCCGGACGATGCCCGCGACCTCGCCGCCCACGACGAACGGCAGTTCGGGTTTCATCTGGTAGAGGCCGCGCGTCATCAGCACGTCCGGGAAGGCCACACCGGCCGCGTGCACGTCGATCACGACCCCGCCCGGGAAAGCCGCGGGCTCCGGAATATCCACGATCCGGATCGCTTCCGGGCCTTCCAGCTTGCTGACCTGGGCTGCGCGCATGTGCCGACCTCTCTGTCCTCGCACCGGCCTGATCCGCGGCCGGCGCCACACCGACAACATAACCGGCGCGGTCCGACGACGCCCGTCCGGACGCCCGATTTTGCTATGCTGGCCGCGACCTCGCGGTCGGGAGGGAAGGGGGATTCATGGTCGAGCAAAACCAATCGCAACCTGCGACGACGATGCAAGTCGATCCGGCGGCGCTGCGCTCGTTCGCGCAGACTCTTCGTACGGAGGCCACCTCGGTCGCCGACCTCGGCGGCGGCGAGAGTCTCGGCGCCGTCGTCGGGGCGCTGCCAGGCACCGAGTTCGGCCCTGCGGCCCAGCGCGCGAACGACGCCGCGCACCGCTGCCTGGAGCGGATCGGCTCGCGGCTCAGCACGATCGCCGACAACCTGCACAACGCGGCGGGAAAGTACGAGCTGGTCGAGGACGACTTCGCGGCGAAACTTCGCACCATAGGACTCCAGGTGCCATGACGCTCAGCATCCCAGACGTCGAGAACTGGCGGCCGGAGCAGCTCACGGCGGCGGGCGCGCTCGCCGAACGGATGTCGCAGGGCCTGGACACCGCGGTCGGCAAGGGCGCGGACGACACGAAAGCACTCGCCGACGCCGAGCAGTGGTCCGGTTCCGCCGGCGACGCCGCGAACGCCAGGATGCAGACCGAGAAGACCCGCGCTTCCGCGGTGAGCGCCGCCCTGCTCGAGCTGAAGACGGCGCTCACCACCCAGGTGCAGAACCTCGCCGAAGCGAAAGCCAAGGTATTGAGCCTGCGCGACGACGCGCTGAACCAGACGCCGCCGTTCGACGTCGCGCCCAACGGCACCGTGGACGCCAAGACGCGCATCGACTATCTGCGCTCGCACGCGGACAAAGCCGACGTCGAAGGGCTCGTCTTCCAGGAAGCACTACAGGCGGCCTCGCGGACGTGGGAGCTGACCAACGCCCTGAAGACCGCCGATGACGTCGCGAACCAAGCGAAGACGCAGGTCGAGAGCGCGGCCGGGAAACTGGAGGCGGCGTTCGCCGGGCTCGGCGAGCCCAACGCGAACGTGCCTGCGGCCCCCACCACGCCCGCCGCCACCGCACCGGCCGCCGCATCGGGGACCCCCGTCGCCGCACCGTCGTCGCACCAATCGAGCCAGCTGACGTCGGGGCACCACAACTCCGGGTCGCCGCACGGCACCTCGTCGAGCACGCCGTATCACGGTGGTACGAGTTCGTCCGCGCCGTCGGGGCCCATGCCGACCGGTGACGTCGCGCAGTGGATCGCCGAGGCGAAGCAGAAGCTCATCGCGATGGGGTACGACCCAGCGCAGATCGATGAGCGGGCCATCGCGCTGATCATCGAGCACGAATCCGCGGGCAATCCATACGCGGAGAACCGCTGGGACAGCAACTGGGTGGCCGGGCATCCGTCGAAGGGTCTGATGCAGACCATCGACAGCACGTTCAAAGCGTACAAGGCGCCGGGCCACGACGACGTCTGGAACCCGGTCGACAACATCATCGCCGGCGTGCGGTACTCGATCGACCGCTATGGTTCGCTCGGCAACGTCCCGGGTGTCGCCGCCGTGAACTCGGGCGGCGCGTACCAGGGGTACTGACCCCGCGCACGGCCATGCTCCACGCCCGCCGAGCCGCCGCGACCGTGCGTCGGAGTCTCTCGCGCGCGCAAGACCCCGTTTTTGCTGGCCCAGATCCCCGCAGACGGACTATTAAGGAGGTACGGACGGCTCGACGCGAGGGTGTGACGTACGCCCCGTAAAGTCGTCACAACAGCACCGCACGAAGAAAACGCGGCACACCGTGCAGCGCGAGGAGCACAAGTGTCACTCGATCAGCCACTCGCCCCGCTTCCCGAGGAGGGCATGGGCTTTGCTTCGGCGTGGCCCATCCGGGCTGGCGATGTGGATCCCTACGACCGGTTGCGGTTCGACGCCGTCGCCCGCTACCTGCAAGATATCGCCTGGGAAAACCTGCACAGCACGTTCTTCCACCGGTCGGACCCGAACTGGATCGTCCGGCGCACCGTCATCGACGTCATCCGGCCGATCCTGTGGCCGGACGACGTGCAGCTGCTGCGGTGGTGCTCGGCGATGTCCACCCGGTGGACCAATATGCGTGTGCGGATCACCAGCGGCAACGGCGGATTGATCGAGACCGAGGGCTTCTGGATCAATATCAGCGAGTCCACCGGCATGCCCGCGCGGATCAGCGACGAGGGCCTCGCCTACCTCGCCCGCACGTCCACCGAACACCGCCTGCGGTGGCGGCCCTACCTGACCGACGCCACACCGCCGGAGTCGGACACCGACTTACCGTTCCCGGTGCGGGCCACCGATATCGACCAGTACAACCACGTCAACAATGCCTGTTACTGGCAAGCGGTGGAACAGTTCCTGGTCGAATATCCCAAACTGCTCGCGGGTCCACACCGCGCGGTGATCGAATACGTGGCGCCGGTGCTGGCACGCCAGCACGTGAGCGTGCGCAGCCGGTACGAACCCGGGGATCGGACCGGCCAGCCGGTGTTGCGGCTGTGGTTCGTGGTCGGCGGGACCACCACGACGGTGGTCCGCATCATGCCCATTCCCGCCTAACCGGGCATTTAGGCCGTACCAGTCGGGTGGCGCGGAATTTGCGTTCAGGTCCTGCGTCGAGTGCCGCTCGGGTTTTGGGCGTACCCGGTGAGTTACCCGTGTACTTACGAAATCAGTAGGCTGCTCCGCCTCTCCGCGTCTTCAGGCCGTACTGGTCAGGGGCTCGGCAGTTGCGTTCAGGTCTTGCGGGGGTGCCGCTCGGGTTTTGGGCGTACCCGACGAGTTACCCATGCACCTGCGAAATCAGTAGGCCGGTTCTCGCAGAAGATCCACCTGGTCGGCGTCCTCGTTTATTCCAGCCGATGCTTGGGCCACGTCGGGGACCTAGGGATCGGAGCCGGTCGGGTCGCGGGTTGAGCCGACCGGCGTCCTGGGTCGTCAGCCGCGGGCGGCTTTGAGCAGGTCTTCGCGGGTGGTGAACTTGACCCGCGGGCGGCCGGCGGACTTGCCCGCGGACTTTTCCGCCTGGTCGATCGCTCGCCAGCCCGCCCGGTCCACCAAGTCGGCCTGGCGCTCGGCGAGCAGCGCCTTCAGCGCGGCGCGGTCGGCCTGCGGCGCTGCGAGTTTGCCCGCGGTGAAGTCGGCGAGCAGCAGCTCCACCGTCTCCTCGGAGTCGGTGCGGTTGGAACCGATGACGCCGCGTGGTCCCCGCTTGATCCACCCGCTGACGTACACGCCGCTCAGCAGCGTCCCGTCGTCGCCGACGACCCGGCCGTGCTCGTTCGGCACGACGCCGCGCCGCTCGTCGAACGGCAGCTCGCCGATCCGCTCGCCGCGGTAGCCGATCGAGCGCAGCACCAACGAAGTCTCGATGCTCTCGGTGCGGTCGGTCGGGCGCGCCACGAGCTGACCGTCGTCGTCGAACAACTCGTTGTGCACGACCTCGATGGACTCCACCCGATCGGTGCCGGTCAGCGCGGTGGGCGAGGTCAGATAGCGGAAGACGATCCGCTTGTTGCCCTCGGCCCTGCGACCGCCCGCGTACTCCTTGGCCAGGGTGTACTTCAAGGCCAGCGACGGCTCCACCTGCGGGTCGTCCACGAGCGCCTGGCTGGCGTGGTCGAGTTCCAGGTCGGCCTCCTCCACGACGACGTCGACGCCCTTCAGGTGCGCGAGCGCGAGGAACTCCGGCGAGGTGTAGGCCGCCTGGAGCGGGCCGCGCCTGCCGAGCACGACGACCTCACGGATATTGCTCTGCCGCAGGGCATCCAGCGCGTGATCGGCGATGTCGGTCTTGGCGAGTTCGTCCGGATCGACGGTCAGCACGCGCGCCACGTCCAAGGCGACATTGCCGTTGCCGACGATCACCGCGCGCTCACCGGACAGATCGAAGGTCCGGTCGGCGTAGTCGGGATGGCCGTTGTACCAGGCGACGAACTCGGTGGCGGAGTGGCTGCCCGGCAGGTCCTCGCCCGGGACGCCCATCTTGCGATCGCTCGAGGCGCCGACCGCGTAGATCACGGCGTGGTGGTGGCGCAGCAGTTCCTCGTGCGAGATGTGCGTGCCCACTTCGACATTCAGGTAATACTGCAGGGTCTCGCGGCGGAACGCGGACTCGAACATGCCCGAGACCGTCTTGGTGCCCGGATGGTCGGGCGCGACGCCCGCACGCACCAGACCCCACGGGGTGGGCAGCCGGTCGAACATCTCGACTTCCACGTCGGCCCTGCGCAACAGTTCGTCCGCCGCGTAGCACGCCGCGGGCCCGGCGCCGACGATCGCGACGCGCAGGGTGCCCAGCTCCTTCGGCGGACGCGAGGGCGTGACGATCGGATCGAAGTTGGATTCCAGCGGATGCCGTTGGAAATAGGCGGCATTGATGTCGCGGAATCGCGCGAGCGAAGCGGTCAGGTCGTCCTCGGAGAAGATGGCCTCCACCGGGCACGCGTCGACACAGGCGCCGCAGTCGATACAGGTGTCGGGATCGATGTAGAGCATCTCGGTCGTCGCGAACTCCGGCTGGTCCGGAGTGGGACGGATGCAGTCGACCGGGCACTCGGAGACGCAGCTGGCGTCGTTGCAACAACGCTGCGTGATTACGTAGGCCATATTGTGCTGATCCTCGAAGAAGTACGTGGGCTGTGGCCACCCAGGGGTTGTGGTGGACAGATGAGCGGCGTCCGTCACGTCCGCCGCGAGGGTCGCCCGCGGGAGCACGTGATGTGATGCCGCTTTCAGTTTGCCTCGAGTGTGGTCGGGACCTCTCGCCCGGAGGGCTTACCGTATCTCCATGGCGCGGACTCTGATCCTCATGCGGCACGGCAAATCGGCCTATCCGGACGGCGTCGACGACCACGAGCGACCGCTGGCGCCGCGAGGCAGGCGCGAGGCCGGACTCGCGGGTGAGTGGCTGCGCGCGACCCAGCCGCCGATCGATGCCGTGCACTGCTCCACGGCCACCCGCACCAGGCAGACGCTGTCCGCGACCGGCATCACCGCGCCGGTGGTCTTCGAACCGGGGATCTACGAGGCCACGCCGGAAACGCTGATCGAGCTGGTCCGCCTCAGCGCCGATGACGTGGCGACACTGCTGGTGGTCGGCCACGCGCCGGGCATGCCGTGGACGGCTTGGGAGCTGGCGAGCAATCGCGACAGCGTCCCCGCGGTCGAACTCAGCCGGAAGTTTCCGACTTCGGCGCTCGCGGTACTGCGCTTCGACCGCGACTGGGCGGACGTCGATCCGGGTACCGGAGAGCTGGTGCAATTCCACGTCCCGCGCTGACCGCACGCGATCCAAACGCGCGGTCAGCGCAGTAATCTGCCGCCGACCACGACGACCGCGCCGAGCACGAGCAGCAGCGCGAACGCGGCGAGTCCCCCGAACAACCACCACACCACGCCGAGCGCGAGCGCGAACGGCGCGACCGCTATCGCGGTGATCACCGGGCTTTCCTTGACCGTCGCCCAGGCCGAACGAGCCCTGATCCGGTCGATGTCCTTTCCAGGCATGTGCCCAGGGTAGGCCGGAATCCGGGACTTTGTCGGTGCACGATGGAATGCTCGCCGGATGGATTGGAAAATCGAACTCGTCGCCATTCCGGTGACCGATGTCGACCGCGCCAAGGACTTCTACACCAAGATCGGCTTCAACGCCGACCACGATCACCGGGTGAACGAGAACCTGCGCTTCGTTCAACTGACCCCGCCCGGTTCCGGATGCTCGATCTGTCTCGGTGAGGGCATCACCGACGCGGAACCCGGCAGCGTCCGAGGCATGCAGATCGTGGTCGCCAGCGCCGACGACGCCTACCAGCAGTTGATCGCCGCCGGTGTGGACGCCGCCCCGGTCGAGGACCTCGCCTGGGGGCGGTTCACCTACTTCGCCGATCCGGACGGCAACAAATGGGCCGTCCAGCAGCTGCCCGATTACAGCAGCTGACCGACGCGCGTCAGTCCGCCCGGAGCACCCCCGCCCGGGCGGCCAGCGCCGCCGTACGCGCCGCGCGCTCGGCCACCGCGTCGTCGACCGGCTCGCCGGTGACGAGCATGCGGTAGTAGATCGGAGCGGCTGCCAACCGGATCACCTCCGCCGGATCGGTGTCGGGGTGCACCTCACCGCGTTCGAGCGCGCGCCGCACGATGACGACCACCTCCGCGAAGCGGTTCTCGAACAGCAGGGAGAACGTGGCGCGAGCGGACGGATCCCTGGTCGCGGCCACCACCATCGCGTACAGCCAGTGCTCCGCCACCGGATTCCGATACACCTCGACCACGGCGCGGGCGAAGTCGATGAGATCGCGTTCGAAGTCCCCGGTGTCCGGCGTGACGATGCCCGTGCCGACATCCATCCCGGCCTCGAGGATCACGCGATCCAGGCCGCCCCAGCGCCGGTACAGGGTGGACACCGCGACGCCGGCTCGCGCCGCGATCTTCTCCAGACTTGTTCCCGCGTAGCCGTTCTCGACCAGTTCCGTCAGCGTCGCCGCGAGCACGGCCCGCTTCGTGCGCGCCGTCCTTCCGCCCGGGCGGACCGCACCGGGCCTGATCTCCTCTGCCATCGAGCAGCCTTCCCTTGCGTCGATCCGTCAGGCCTGCCACGATCTTAATGCAAACTTCTTCTTGTTTAGGTGGTCCTGTGAACATCGCCCGGATCTCGCACCGGTTCGTCGAGGTCGACGGCGTGCGCGTCTTCTATCGCACGGCCGGACCGGCCGACGCGCCCACGCTTCTCCTGCTGCACGGATTCCCATCCGCTTCCCACCAGTTCCGCAGGCTCATCGATGCGCTCGGCGACCGCTACCACGTGGTCGCGCCGGACTACCCGGGCTTCGGACACACCGAGGCGCCCGCCGACTTCCCCTATTCGTTCGACTCGCTCGCCGACGTCCTGGAGGGTTTCGTCGAGGCGCTCGGCCTGAGCCGGTTCGTCATGTATGTCTTCGACTTCGGCGGCCCGGTCGGGTTCCGGCTGGCCACCAGGCAACCGGACCGCATCGCGGGCTTGGTGATCCAGAACGCCAACGCCTACGCCGAAGGGTTGTCCGAACTGGCGCGCCAGACCGTCGCCAACCGGCCGGGCGTGCCCGGCGCCGAGGACAACATCCGGCAGATCCTCACCCTGCCGGTGACCCAGAGCCAATACCTGGGCGGCACCACCGATTCCGAACTCGTCGCACCCGACGGATGGGTGCTCGACCAGTACTTCCTGGACCGCCCCGAGCGGCAGCGGGCACAGATCGCGCTCGGCTTGGACTACCACTCCAATGTCGAGCTCTACCCCATTTGGCAGCGCTGGCTGCGGACACACCGCCCACCCACATTGATCGTCTGGGGAAGAAACGACGCCTTCTTTCCCGAGCCGGGCGCGCACGCCTACCTCCGCGACCTACCGGACGCCGATCTGCACGTTTTCGATACCGGCCATTTCGCGCTCGAGGAGTTCCTCCCGGAGATCGCCCCGCTGGTCGCCGACTTCGTCGACACCGTCGCGCGACAGGACGCGAAGCCGGTCTCGCGGTGACGGCGACAGCCGGGAGAAACAACCGGAGAATGGGTCTTGCTTGGAGTGCACTCCAGGTGATTAGCGTCGTCAGTGTTCAACGAGAAGGGCGAGTGCAGTGAACGAGCGTCAGCGAGTGAAGTCATGAGTGAAACCGCGTTTCCGGTGACCGCGAGTGACGACCGGGAGCTGCCGCGGTATTCGATCGGCGAGGTGTCCGAGCGATCGGGGCTGAGCCGGGATACGTTGCGCTGGTACGAACGGATCGGGCTGATGGACTACATCGGCCGGGACCACTCCGGCAAGCGCCGGTTCAGCGACCGGGATCTCGAATGGCTGGCGCTGATCGGGCGGCTGCGCACGACCGGCATGTCGGTGGCGGACATGGTCCGCTACGCCGAGCTGGTGCGGGCGGGAGACGCCACGCTCCCGCAGCGGCTGGAGATGTTCCGGGACACCCGCGCCGAGGTGCTCGCCAAGATCGATGAACTCCGTCAGACCCTGGCCGTGCTGGACCACAAGATCGCCCTGTACGAGGGCAAAGTCGAGACAGCTTCCCCGGCCATGGTCACCGCGCACGAGAGCGAAGGAATCAAGCTATGACGAGCACGGACAGCCTGCCCACCACCACCCTGGGAACCAGCGGCATCGAGGTGGGGACGCAGGGTCTGGGCTGCATGGGCATGAGCGAGTTCTACGGGCCCAGCGATCTCACCGAATCAAGGGCGACCCTGGATCGGGCGCTGGAACTGGGTGTCACTCTGTTCGACACCGCCGATGTCTACGGCTCCGGGCACAACGAGGAATTCCTCAGCGATTTCTTCGGCGCCGAGCGCGACCGGCTGGTGATCGCCACCAAGTTCGGCATCGTCCGCAAGGCCGACGACCCAGCCTTCCGAGGGTTCGACAACTCCCCCGCCTACATCCGCGCCGCGGTGGAGGGCAGCCTGCGCAGGCTGCGGGTCGACACCATCGATCTGTACTACATGCACCGCAAGGACCCTGCCGTGCCGATCGAGGACACGGTCGGCACGATGGCGGAATTGGTACGAGAGGGCAAGGTGCGCGCGCTCGGATTGTCCGAGGTGACGGGCGCTGAACTGCGGGCGGCGCACGCGGTGCACCCGATCGCGGCCGTGCAGTCGGAATGGTCGCTGTTCTCCCGGGACGTCGAACGCACCGTGGTGCCCGCCGCGGCGGAGCTGGGTGTGACCTTCGTGCCGTACTCGCCGCTGGGTCGCGGCTTCCTGACCGGATCGTTCACCGGCACCGCCGACAGGAGCGATTTCCGTTCCACGATGCCGCGCTTCACCGGCGAGAACGCGGCGCGCAATGCCGAACTGCTCGACCCGCTGCGGGCCATCGCCGAGGCACGCGGCATCACCCTGGCGCAGGTGGCCCTGGCCTGGGTGCACGCACAGGCCGCTGTGCACGGCCTCGCAGTGGTCCCGATCCCCGGCACCCGCAGCCGCACCCGGCTCGCCGACAACGTGGCCGCCGCGACCATTTCGCTCACCGCCGACGAACTGGCGACACTGGAGCCGATCGCGAGCCGGGTGACCGGCACCCGGTACGCGGACATGTCGTTCACGTCGGCGGGCCGCGAATAACCCACCACGAGATCAGGAGACGCTCATGTCGACGTTGACGCTCAACGTCCGCTTCACCGCCAAGCCGGGTCGCGAGGCGGAGTTGAAGGACCTGTTGCAAGGCATGATCCAACCGACGCTCGCCGAGGACGGTTGCGTCCGATACGAGCTCTACCTGCATCCCACCGACCAGAGCCGGATGGTGCTGCTCGAGGAGTGGGCCGACGAGGACGCCTTGGCCGCGCACTTCCAGACGCCACACCTGAAGGCCCTGGCGACGGCGTTGCAGGACGTCCTGGTCGAACCGTTCCAGCTGCGACGGTTCACCGAGATCGGATGAGCGCGGCGGTGGTCCGGGGTCGCGTGCGGGCCCGGCCCACCACGGACTCCTTCCCTACCACGCGCTTCCCCGGACCGAAGTCCGTTTCTCCGGCGGCGCGGTCTGCGCCGTTCACCGGCGGCCGCTAACATCCCATGAATATGAGCCCCGAAGCCCCGCGAGATCGCGTCTGGATCGACAAACGGACGCCCACCGCGTTCCGCGCACTGAACGGCGTCGCGAGCGAGGTCAGGGCCGCCGCCGCGGCCGTGGGGCTGGATCGCCGGATCATCGAACTGATCAATCTGCGCGTCTCCCAGATCAACGGTTGTGCGTACTGCCTCGACGTGCACTACCGGGCGGCCCTGGCGGCCGGGGCCACCGAGCAGGAGATCGCGGTGCTGCCCGGCTGGCGGCGCGGCGGCACGTACCCGCCCTTCGAGCAGGCCGTGCTCGCGATCGCGGAAGTGAATGCGACGCTCCCGGACGAGCACGTCATCGAGCGTGAGTACGCTTTTGCTCGCCGGTATCTGACGGATGACCAGCTGTCCGTCGTCATCTGGGTGGCCACCACGATCGGCGCGTTCAACCGGGTCTCGATTCTCAGCAGGCATCCGGTTCGCGCACGGAAGGAGAAGGGAACCATGACCGAATCGGCTTCGGAGTCCAAGGTCGTCCGCAACGACGAGCGGCATCGCTACGAGGTGTTCTACGGTGGGGAGCTCGCCGGCTTCGCCGACTACGAGGAACGCGACGACGAGACGGTGTTCACGCACACCGAGGTCGACGGCGCGTTCTCCGGGAAGGGCCTCGGCTCGGTCCTGGCCAAGAGCGCGATCGAGGACGTCGTCGAGCGGGGGCGGGTGATCCGGCCGGTGTGCCCGTTCATCAAGGCGTACCTGGACAAGCACCCCGACTACGACAAGCACGTGATCGGCAAGGGCGTCGATCGGTGAGTGACCTGGATCCGCGCCCGGCTGAGACGCTGTGTGAACCCGCGCCCGGCCCCGGCCCGGTCGCGGAGCGTTATCCGGCCCGCGAGGTGCCACTCGGCGGCGTGCGCGGTGTGTACGTCGAACGGGTGCTGCCCCAGCGCGATCTGCCCACCGTCGGCGCGTGGTGTTTTCTCGACCACTTCGGCTCGCCGACGGTCACCAAGACCGGCGCGCCGCCGGACATCGATCCGCATCCGCACATCGGCCTGCAAACTGTGACCTGGCCGTTCGAAGGCCGTATCCGGCACCGCGACTCGGTCGGGTCGGACGTGGAGATCGAACCCGGTCAGCTGAACCTGATGACGTCCGGGCGCGGCATCGCCCATTCCGAGTACGCCGTGCCCGGCGCGCCCGCCGGACACGGCTTGCAGCTGTGGATCGCCCTGCCGGGCCACCGCACCGGCATCGCGCCGCATTTCGAGCAGCATCGCGAACTGCCGGTCGTCGAAGCGCCCGGCCTGCGAGCGATCGTGCTGATCGGGTCGCTGGCCGGGAAGACCTCGCCCGCCATCGCCTACACACCCATCGTCGGCGCCGATGTGCGGCTCGAGCCGGGAGCCGATGTCGCTCTCCCGCTCGACCCTCGTTTCGAGCACGCTGTGCTGGTGATCGAGGGCGAGGTGACCGTCGCGGGCGACGAACTCGTGGCCGGACCGCTGCTGTACCTGGGCACCGGCCGTGACGAACTCCAGCTCACCAGTTCCGGCGGCGCGCACGTCGCGCTGATCGGCGGGGAGCCGTTCGGCGAGGAACTGGTGATGTGGTGGAACTTCGTCGGCCGCAGCCACGAGGACATCGTCGCCGCCCGCGCCGATTGGGAGAATCACGACGTCAGCCGGTTCGCCGACATCGCGGGCCACACCCCGGGGCAGCGCATTCCCGCGCCGCCCCTGCCCGGACTGCATCTGAAGCCGCGCAAGCGCCGGATCGGCCCGGCCAGGGACTGAACCGCGCCGCGATCTCATCCGGCTCCGCCCGGCGGCCCCGCTGTTGTCAGCACCGCCACCTGTTGAGGATTGCCGCCGCCACCGTCCCGAGCCGGACGGCCGTTCGCGTCGGTAGACGCGCCTGGATCGGCCGCCGATTCCCTGACACGAGATGGCGCACCCCACGCTTCGGCTCCGCTCACGCGACCGGAGCCGAAGCGTACGGTCTCAGCCTCGGGCGAGCAGTGCGTCCAGTGCGCGGTAGCTCTCGTTGAGCCCGGACTCCATACCCGACTGGAGCATCCCGTCCCGTTCCTGCGGCGTGTGGAACTGGCTGTCGGTGACCACCTTGGTGCGGCCGTCGCCGAGATCGACGAAGCTGACGCTGTCGATGGCCACGTGGGCGGGCATCCCATCCCACTCGAACGAGTACACGATGCGCTCCCGCGGGGTGATCTCGCGGAAGCGGCCCTCGAAGCCGTGCGTCTCCCCCTCGGCGTGCTCGATGAAACGCCAGTGCCCGCCGGCACGAAACTCCCAGCGCTCGATGTCGAGCCGGTTGCCGCGACCCCACCACTGGGCGAGCTGTTCGATCCTGCTGTAGGCGGCCCACACCCGCTCGCGCGGGGCGTCGAAGACCCGCTCGATGTGGATCGCGCGGTCGGTGTCGGCCGTGATGACAGCGTCGTTCGTGGTTGTGCTCATCGCTCCTGCTCCGTTCGTCCGAGGAATTCGCCGAGACGGTCCAGCCGCGCTTCCACCATCCGCCGGTAGCCCTGCATCCAGGCCACTTCGCGGTCGAAGACGTTCTCGCCGAGGCGGCAGTACCGCACCCGGCCGCGCTTCTCCGTCACCACCATGCCCGCCGCCTCCAGCAACTGGATGTGCTTCTTGATGCCGGTGAGCGTCATCTCGAAGCGCTCCGCCAGTTCGCTGACGGTCGCGGGCCCACTGCCGAGGCGTTCGAGGATGCCACGCCGAGTGGGATCCGCGAGCGCTCCGAAGGAGGCGTCCAAGAAGTCATACTGAACCATCTAGTTCAGTGTTGCGCAGGGCGGCGCGGACGTCAAGAGGGAATCGCATCGCCCGGATCCGGCACTCGACCGATGGTCGGCCGACAAACCACGAGACGGCGGCCGACCGGATGACGCCGGGGCCGAAGCCCGCCCCCCGCGTCCGATTCCCGCTTTACAGGCACCCGCCGGCGAAGTGCGACAGATACTTTCGCCGCCGCAATCGGTGATGAACTGTCGCTCAACCCTTCTGATCGAGCCCGTCGAGCGGTATCTTGTCCGGACGAACCGGACACGGGGCGGGACACGGAAAGAGCACGATGAGGATCTCCCAATTCACCGCGACCACTCTGGTTGCGCTGGCGGCCACCGCACTCACCACGAGCGCCGCGCACGCGCAGCCCGCGCCCGCCGACGCGCCGCTCGACCTGCACGGCACGTTCCATCAGGTCGCCTACGAGGTCGCCGCCAGCGAGGATCGCCGTGCTGCGGTGGCGACCCTCCAGGACGGAACGTTCAAGCTGACCCACGACGACCGGGTGGTGACGGTCGCCGATCGCGACGGCCAGATCGTCGCCGCGCTACCGATGACGCTGCGCATCGGGGACCAGCGCGTGTCCCTGCGGCCCGTACTCGAGGACGCGGGACATCGGCTCACCGTCGCGCCGATCGCCATGGCCGACGCGCCGCTGCGCGACGTCAGCGCCCAGGAGCGGTTCTACGCCGAGGCCGAGAAGGTCATGCCGACCATCCTGGCGGGCGCGGGAATCGGCGCCGCCATCGGCTTCATCGTCGGATTCCCGCTCGGCCTGTTCGTGATCGACTTCATCACGGTGCCCGTCGCCGCGGTCGCGGGCGCCGCGATCGGCGCGATGGCCGGGTACGTCATCGGCGGTGGACAGCCCGCCGTCGACGCGGCGCTCGAGTACGTCACCGTGCCCTAGTCGAGCCGGTCGACGGGCGTCAACTGCTGCGTGCCGATCACCCGCAGCAAGTCCAGCTTCTCGGCCGCGTCCGTGCCGGGGCGCGGGAGGTAGACCAGCAGGCGCTGGGCGGAGTTGGGTGTGAGCAACGTTTCGCAGACCATGTCGATCAGCCCGACCTGCGGATGCAAGATGCGCTTGATATCCGAAAGCCGCACGGCTACTTCGTGTTCGTTCCAGAGCCGGTCGAACTCGACGCTCACGGAGCGTAGCCGCGCGACGAACTCGATCACGTCCGAATCGGCTGCCCGGCGCGCGGCCGTGGCACGCAGATCCGCGACGTGATGGCGGCTGAGCCGGTCCCAATCCTCCTCCGGGAAGGTCGCGCGCGCGGACGGGTCGGTGAACCAGCGGTAGGCGTAGTACCGGTCCCAGCCGCGCCGTTCGCCGTGATCGCCGACCAGCAAGGTGTGCATCCGGTTCTGCACGAGCACCTCGCCGAGATCGGTGACGACCGTGGCCGCGGTGTCGTCGAGCTTGGCGAGCAAGTGCATCAGGCCGGGGCCCACGTGCTTGTCGGTCGTCTCGCGGCCCGGCGGGGCGTGGTCGCACAGATGGTAGAGGTGGTCGCGTTCGTCGTTGTCGAAACGCAGGGCGCGCGCGAGCGACGCGAGCACCTGGGTGGACGGACGCGGACCGCGTGACTGCTCGAGCCGGGTGTAGTAGTCGGTCGAGATGCCCGCGAGCAGGGCGACCTCGTCGCGGCGCAGCCCCGGCGTGCGCCGCCGGATGCCGGGCGGCAATCCCACGTCGGCGGGCGTGAGCTGCTCCCGGCGACGGCGCAGGAAGTCGGCGAGTTCGGGGCGGTCCATGTCTTCACTGTCCCCCGAAACGGCGTGCTCAGCCAGGGATCGCCGCTCCCCCGATAAACGATCTCTCCCGCGGCGGTCCCGCACGGTTCAGGCTGGTCCCATGACGACAACGAAGATCGACGAAGTGCGGCTGGGAGCCACCGGTCCGACCGTCAGCCGGATCGGCCTCGGCGCTATGAGCATGTCCGGCGCGTACGGTACGACCGACGACGCCGAATCGACCGCGACCATCCATGCGGCGCTGGACTCCGGCGTCAACCTCATCGACACCGGCGATTTCTACGGCGCGGGCCACAACGAGATGCTGATCGGCAAGGCCATCGCCGAACGTCCCCGCGAGGACGTGGTGCTGAGCGTGAAGTTCGGCGCGCTGCGCGGCCCCGACGGCGGTTTCGTCGGCATGGACAACCGTCCCGCCGCGCTGCGCAATTTCCTGGCCTACAGCCTCCGGCGGCTCGGCGTCGACCACATCGACATCTACCGACCCGCCCGGCTGGATCCGGACGTGCCGATCGAGGACACCGTCGGCGCCATCGGCGAGCTGATCGAAGCCGGATACGTCCGCCATGTCGGCCTGTCCGAGGTCGGCCCGGAAACCATCCGGCGCGCGGCGGCCGTGCATCCCATCGTGGACTTGCAGATCGAGTATTCGCTGATCTCGCGGGGCATCGAGGAGCGCATCCTGCCCGTCTGCCGCGAGCTCGGCATCGGCGTCACGGCCTACGGCGTGCTCTCACGCGGTCTGCTCAGCGATGCGATCCAGCCCGGCGCCACCTTCGACCCGACCGATTTCCGCGCACACAGCCCGCGCTTCCAGGGCGAGAACCTGGACCGGAATCTGGAGCTGGTCCGCGCGCTGAACGAGATCGCGGCGCGCAAGGACGCCTCGGTGGCGCAACTGGCCATCGCCTGGGCACTGACCCGCGGCGCGGACATCGTGCCGCTCATCGGCACCCGCCGACGCGAGCGCTGGGCGGAAGCTGTTCGCGCCCTTGATCTTTCGCTAACCGACGAGGAGCTGTCCACCATCGAGTCGGCCGTGCCCGCAGACCGAGTCGCGGGGGAACGCTACGCCACGGCACAGATGGCGATGCTCGACAGCGAGCGGTGAGGTCACGTCCGGAGCGCGGCCGCGCCCCGGACCACCCGTGCCCTGACCCCCGATGCCGAAATCGACGGCAGCGGCACGGCGAGGGACGCGAGTCCCGACGGCCTCGCCACGACAGCGGTCCGGGCGACCCCACTATTCCGCTGTTCTCCATAAAACCCGGCGTGCGTGCGTCCGCGCGCCCGGCCCGCGGCGCCGGTCACGCACCGTGGAGCACGGTAGCTCCGAGCGCCTCCGGGCGCGATCACGTCCGGCGCGGACGCAGCACGGCCGTGAACACCGCTGCGGCCACGGTCTTTCCGGTGGCGTCGGCGATATCCACCGGAACTTCGAGTTCGAGCGGCACTTTCGCCTCGATGTCCGCACGCATCTTCGCCAGCGTCTCGCCCGAGAACGCGGAAGTAGCTCGGAACGGCCCCGCTTCCCCTTTCGCCCGGGCTTTGTACTCGATGCGCCCGTCCTTGGCGACGATGAACGTATCCCCCATCAGGTCGACGAGTCCCGACACCGACGCGCCCATCGCGGCGGTCTCCGCCATCCCGAACAACACGGCGGCGTGCAGATCCCCGTTGTGGTTCAGGTGTTCCGCCCGCGGCACGACCGACACCACATTGCGCCCCGCCGCGAACTCCTCCCATTCCACCCCCGCGTACTGGATGAACCCCAGCTTCCGGAACCCGGCCACCACCAGATCCGCCAACGCCACGCCGTCCACCGCCACCTCCAGGAGCAGAACTGAAACCTGTTCTACTTTTACTGGCTTCCCCACCGGTTGTCCACCGCGCGCGAAACGAATCCGGCCCCCGCTCCAGAACGGAGCGGGGGCCGGATGCTTACGGCTGACGGATCAGCGGTAGTCGCTGAAGCCGTAGTCGTCGAGCGGAACCGCGGCGCCGGTGGTCTGACCGAAGCTGTCCGGGCTGTAGTAGGTGTCGTCGTAGGACGGCACCGCGTACGCGGCGGCACGAGCTTCCTCGGTCGGCTGCACCTGGATGTTGCGGTAGCGGTTGATACCGGTACCGGCCGGGATCAGCTTGCCGATGATCACGTTCTCCTTGAGGCCGATGAGCTTGTCGGAGCGGCAGTTGATCGCCGCGTCCGTCAGGACTCGGGTGGTCTCCTGGAAGGACGCCGCCGACAGCCACGAGTCGGTGGCCAGCGACGCCTTGGTGATACCCATCAGCACCGGGCGACCCGCCGCGGGCTCGGCGCCCTCGGCGACGACGCGACGGTTCGCGGCCTCGAACTCGGCGCGCTCGGTGAGCGAGCCGGGCAGGAACTCCGTTGCGCCCGAGTCGATGATCGTCACGCGACGCAGCATCTGGCGCACGATGACCTCGATGTGCTTGTCGTGGATCGACACACCCTGCGAGCGGTAGACCTCCTGGACCTCGTGGACCAGATGGACCTGAACCTGCCGGGGGCCCATGATGCGCAGCACCTCGTGCGGATCCGCCGCGCCTTCCAGCAGCTGCTGGCCGACCTCGACGTGGTCACCGTCGGAGAGCAGACGCTCGGTGCCGTCGTCGTGCTTGAACACACGCAGACGCTGCCGCTTCGAGAGCTTGTCGTAGACAACCTCTTCGCCACCGTCATCCGGGATGATGGTGATCTTGTAGAAGCGATCGTCGTCCTCCAGCCGCACGCGACCGGAGACCTCGGCGATGGGCGCCTTGCCCTTCGGCACGCGCGCCTCGAACAGCTCCTGCACACGGGGCAGACCGCCGGTGATGTCGTCACCCGCGACACCACCCTGGTGGAAGGTACGCATGGTCAGCTGGGTACCGGGCTCACCGATGGACTGCGCGGCGACGATACCGACGGCCTCACCGATGTCGACCAGCTTGCCGGTCGCCATCGAGCGGCCGTAGCAGGTCGCGCACACGCCGGTGCCGGTGGTGCAGGTCAGCACGGAGCGGACCTTCACCTCGGTGATACCCGCCTCGAGCAGCGCCTCCAGCGCCGGGTCGCCGAGGTCGGCGCCCTTGCCCACGATGACGTTGCCCTGCGCGTCGAGCGCGTCGGACGCGAGCGTGCGCGCATAGGTGGAGGTCTCCACGTGCGCGTCGCGGATGATCGAGCCGTCGAGCTGCTTCTCCGCGATCGGCACCACGATGCCGCGCTCGGTGCCACAGTCGTGCTCGCGCACGATGACGTCCTGCGAGACGTCCACCAGACGACGGGTCAGGTAACCCGAGTCGGCGGTGCGCAGCGCGGTGTCGGCCAGACCCTTACGAGCGCCGTGGGTGTTGATGAAGTACTCCAGAACCGTCAGGCCCTCACGGAAGGAGGACTTGATCGGCCGCGGGATGAACTCACCCTTCGGGTTCGTCACCAGGCCCTTCATACCGGCGAGGGTACGGGTCTGGGTGAAGTTACCCGTGGCGCCCGAGTCGACGATCGTGATGATCGGGTTGTCGGCCGGGTAGTGCGCGCGCAGCGCCTTACCGACCTCCTCGGTCGCCTCCTGCCAGATCTTCACCAGGGCGTTGTTGCGCTCCTGGTGATCGAGCGCACCGCGCTGGTACTTCTTCTCGATCTGATCCGACTGCGCCTCGTAGCGCTCCATGATCTCGGCCTTCTCCGGCGGCACGAGCACGTCGGACATGGAGACCGTCACGCCGGAACGCGTGGCCCAGTAGAAGCCCGCGTCCTTGAGCTTGTCGACGGTCTGCGCGACCACGATCATCGGGTAACGCTCGGCGAGATCGTTGATGATCGTCGCCTGGCGCTTCTTGGGCATCTGCTCGTTGATGAACGCGTAGTCCACCGGCAGCAGCTCGTTGAACAGCACCCGGCCCAGCGTGGACTCGATGGTCCACGCGTCGCCGCGGCGCCAGCCCTCCGGGAACAGCTGAGCCTCGATCTCCTTCGGCGGACGCTGGTCGGTCAACCGGACCTTGATCAGCGAACGCACGGTGAGCTCACCGCGGTCCACCGCCATCTGCGCCTCGGCGGGCGAGGAGTACACGCCCTGCTCCGGACCGTCCTGAGTGGCCGGCTGGTAGGAACCCTTCGCGCCCTCTTCCAGACGGGTCAGGTAGTACAGGCCGGTCACCATGTCCAGACGCGGCATGGCCAGCGGGCGGCCCGAGGCGGGCGACAGGATGTTGTTCGACGACAGCATCAGCACGCGAGCCTCGGCCTGCGCCTCCGCCGACAGCGGCAGGTGCACGGCCATCTGGTCACCGTCGAAGTCGGCGTTGAACGCTTCACAGACCAGCGGGTGCAGCTGGATGGCCTTGCCTTCCACCAGCTGCGGCTCGAAGGCCTGGATACCGAGACGGTGCAGGGTGGGCGCGCGGTTGAGCAGCACGGGGTGTTCGGCGATGACCTCTTCGAGGACGTCCCACACCTGCGGCCGCTGCCGCTCCACCATCCGCTTGGCCGACTTGATGTTCTGCGCGTGGTTCAGGTCGACCAGGCGCTTCATCACGAACGGCTTGAACAGCTCCAGCGCCATCAGCTTGGGCAGACCGCACTGGTGCAGCTTCAGCTGCGGACCGACGACGATGACCGAACGGCCCGAGTAGTCGACGCGCTTACCGAGCAAGTTCTGACGGAAGCGGCCCTGCTTGCCCTTGAGCAGATCGGACAGCGACTTGAGCGGACGGTTGCCCGGTCCGGTGACCGGACGGCCGCGGCGGCCGTTGTCGAACAGGGCGTCGACCGACTCCTGCAGCATCCGCTTCTCGTTGTTGACGATGATCTCGGGCGCGCCGAGGTCGATCAGTCGCTTGAGGCGGTTGTTGCGGTTGATCACGCGACGGTACAGGTCGTTCAGGTCGGAGGTGGCGAAGCGGCCACCGTCGAGCTGGACCATCGGGCGCAGCTCCGGCGGGATCACCGGAACGGCGTCGAGCACCATGCCCATCGGCGAGTTGCCGTTGGCCTGGAACGCCGCGACGACCTTGAGCCGCTTGAGCGCGCGCAGCTTCTTCTGGCCCTTGCCGGTGCGGATGGTCTCGCGCAGCGACTCGGCCTCGGCCTCGATGTCGAAGCTCTCCATCAGCTTCTGGATGGACTCCGCGCCCATCGCGCCGGTGAAGTACTCGCCGTAGCGGTCGACCAGCTCGCGGTAGAGCACCTCGTCGACGATGAGCTGCTTGGGCGCCAGCTTGGTGAAGGTGTTCCAGATCTCCTCCAGCCGGTCCAGCTCACGCTGGGCACGGTCGCGGAGCTGGCGCATCTCCCGCTCGCCGCCGTCCTTGACCTTGCGGCGGACGTCGGACTTGGCGCCTTCGGCCTCCAGCTCGGCCAGGTCGGCCTCGAGCTTCTGAGCGCGGGCCTCGAGGTCGGCGTCGCGCTGGTCGGCGACCGCCTTCTTCTCGACCTCCATCTCGGCCTCGAGCGTGGACAGCTCGTTGTGCCGCAGCTCCTCGTCGACCGCCACGATGACGTAGGCGGCGAAGTAGATGATCTTTTCCAGATCCTTCGGCGCCAGGTCGAGCAGGTAGCCCAGGCGCGAGGGCACGCCCTTGAAGTACCAGATGTGGGTGACCGGAGCGGCCAGCTCGATGTGGCCCATGCGCTCGCGGCGCACCTTGGCGCGAGTCACCTCGACGCCACAGCGCTCACAGATGATGCCCTTGAAGCGGACGCGCTTGTACTTGCCGCAGTAGCACTCCCAGTCCCGGGTGGGACCGAAGATCTTCTCGCAGAACAGGCCGTCCTTCTCCGGCTTGAGCGTGCGGTAGTTGATGGTCTCCGGCTTCTTCACCTCGCCGTAGGACCACTGACGGATGTCTTCGGCGGTGGCCAGGCCGATCCGGAGTTCATCGAAGAAGTTGACGTCTAGCACGTAACTTCCTTTCCCCTGTGCGGGTCGAATTCGAGCAAAAGTTCACTAGTTGGGTAATCCGTTGCGGGAGGCCGGATGCCGTGACGGCATCCGGCCGACCGCCTAGTTCGCCAGATCGTCGACGGTGGCGGCTTCGTTCCTCGACAGGTTGATGCCGAGGTTCGCCGCGGCGCGCTCCAGGTCCTCGTCCTCGCCTTCGCGCAGCTCGATCGCGGCGCCGTCGGACGACAGCACTTCGACGTTGAGGCACAGCGACTGGAGTTCCTTGAGCAGGACCTTGAACGATTCCGGAATGCCCGGCTCCGGGATGTTCTCGCCCT
>NZ_JBITBU010000030.1:0-49338 GCF_044452545.1 Nocardia sp. NPDC051900
GGCGGCCCAGCACCATCAGATCGTCATTGCCCCTTTCCGGCCTCACCCCAGTAGAGGCTAAACGCCAGTTTTCACAAGATCGTTGGTCACGGGCCTAGCCATGGGCAGACGCCGCAAGCCGATCTCCGACGGCTCTCCGGCCGGACGGTTCGCCGCGAGACTGCGCGACCGGATCGATCAGGACCCCACCCTGACCTATCGAAAGATGGCAGAGGAGGTGAATTACTCGCACTCGACGCTGGCAGAGGCCGTCAGCGGAAAGAAGCTGCCCACCTGGGACCTGACGCTGGCAGTACTGCAGGGCTGCAAGGCGGACGAGGAGGAGATCCGCGAGTGGAAGCAGTACTGGCATGCCACCCATCGCCTCGGCGCCCGCTTCAGCCCGATACCGGAGGAGGAACTGACCACCGAGATCCCGCCGGAGCCCGACACCACCGGCGACGGTTCCTGGCGTCCGCGCCCGGATCGGATCAGGACCTTCGATGACCTGGCCTACGAGCTGCGCCGCTTCAAGCTCGCGGTCGGCAATCCGACGTTGCGGGATCTGCAGCGCCTGATGGCCCAGCCCATCTGGAACAACCCGTACTCGGTGACGTCACTGTCGGAGGTGTTCAACGGCAAACGCCGCCCCCGGGTCGGGATGTACCGCACGCTCGTGCAGATCATGCTGATGCGCTCACACACCCTCTACGGGGCCTCGGAGCGACACCGGCCCTGGCAGTCGGAGTACGACTGGATCGACGCCTGGAGCCGCGCCGAGTTCGACCGCGAGAAATACAGCATCAGCCCCGGCCGCGACCGCCATCCCGGCAACGACCCCCTGGTGGTGCCCAGCGAGCGAGAACGCTTCCCCACCGGCGAGATCGCAAAAGAGAAGCCGAAAGTCGCCGCCAACCTGCTCTCCACGATGCAACCCCACGTGGTCAGCGGCATCATCACCTCCCTGCCAGCGAAAACAGCCGAAGAAATACTCACCGCGGTCCTCGAACTGCACCGCCAGTCCAAGGCCACCCCACCCAAGCCGCGGCCCATGCCGTCGATGAAGGGACGACGGCGGCAATGAGTTCCGGTGCAGCAGGCCGATGCCTGCTGCACTGCAGCGTCGGCGTGGCCCTCGCCGCGGCCGACCACCTTCGTCGACCGCTGACCACCCGCAGCTTTCGAATCCAACTCCCCAGCGCGGCCCCCTGGCGGCATGTTCCCAGCGGGCCGCCGCACACTCCGGCTGAGGATTAGCGGCGATCCCGGCAGACCAGTCCGCCGCTAATCTTCCTGGGCGACTTGTCGGTGCCTGCTGCGATGCTGCTACCCAACGGGTTTCGGCATGGAGGTCGGTGGTGGAGAACAACGCCCAGGACATACTGGGGCTTTTCTCGATCGAGATCGCCGCCGACCCGATGCTCACGGGGTTTGCCGCGGCGCTGGCCGACCGCGACGACCTCGCCACCCGCTCGCGCGAGACCTACCTCGAACGCGTCGGGCACTACCTGGGCTGGCTGGCGGCCAACCGAGGCCACGACGACGCCCTGCACTCCCGCACCGGTCGCGACCGCGCCGTCGACGCCTACCTCACCGCGGCAGTCGAGGAACGCGGGATCGTCGGGCGCACCGTCAATCTCACCCTCACCGCGCTCACCGTCTTCTACACCTGGCTCGGCCTGGGCGCCCCGGCCACACCGCGGGTGGTGGTGGAGCCGATCAACCCCCGCACCCTCGGCCCCACCGAGCAACGCGCCCTACTGCGCGCTGCGGCGGCGCGCGGGCCGCGCGCGTTCGCGATGATCGTCCTGGGCCTCGACGCTGGGCCCCGCAAATCCGAGATCGCCGCCCTCGCCCTGACCGGCCTGGATCTGGCGGAGTGGCCCGGCGCTCTCGCGATCACCGACTCCACCGGCGGCTCGCGGACCGTGCCGTTGCAGCCGGGCACCCGCGCCGCGCTGGTCGCCTGGCTGGCCGAACGCCGCCGCCTGCTACGCGGCCACCCCGAACAGATCGCGCTGTTCCTCACCGAGCAGGCTCCGCACCGGCGGCTGGCGGTGCGCACCGTCGACGACGCCGTCCGCGCCGTCGGCGCCGACGCCGGCCTCGACATCTCCCCCGGCACGCTGCGCGCCACCGCCGAACAACGCATGCTGCGCGAAGGCCTCCCACCCGCGGTCGTCGCCGCCCGCCTCGGGCAGCAGGCACCCGACCGCGACCGGATCCGAGCCCTGCTCGGCGGCGTCACATCGCGCCCGCGTAATCGTCTCGCGCTCACCGGCAGTGAGCAGCTCGACTTGTTCGGCGACATCGCGATGTAGCACGCGCGGCGCCGAACAGCGCGCTACGCGTCTGTTGCGGGTACGAGGGAGTCGATACGGACGCTGAAGGGGTAGCGGCCCGGTGCCTCGAGGACAGACTCGACGAGGGCGTGGGTGTCGTCTTCGAGTTCCAGGACTTGGAATACCGACACCCCGCCCGCCACCAGCAGCACTTTGTCGCCGACCTGAACCATGCCGGTGACCCTATCCGGTCAGACCGACCAGTACGTTCACGCACCACGGGCCGCGCCGGGGTCGCGGGCAATGCTCATTCGGGTTGGACCGCGTCCCACGGCACCCACTGGCGTAGCGCGACGCCGGTGAGGCCGTTCTTGCTCATCAGCTGGAACTCGACCTCGCAGAACCATGCCGGGGCGGCGCCCAGATTCAGCCGGGCCCACCGGTAGGCCTGGGCAGGGATCCACTCCTCGCCCAGGCGTAGATCGAGGGCGAATGCTTTCTCTCCCAGCGTGACCGGCACGACCCGCTGCGGCGCCTGGACCGGCATCACCCACACCCGGCGCGGGTCCACCCGCACGTTCCGGGGCGGGCGCAAATGCCGGATGGCCGCGTAACGCTCCTCGCTCATCGCGCTCACCCGGTCTGCGCGATCGACGTCGGCACCGTGACAGCGGGCGAGGCCTGCCGGGTCCAGCAGCACTGGCGGGTACCGGCACCGGCGAGTTGCACGCGGGTGGTGCGTGGGAGCCGCGTCGCGCGGCCGGTGACGTGGATGTCGAAGGTCATCGACCGCAACCGGCCACGCCCACGACCCAGGCCGCCGTATCCGGCGAGTTCGGACCGGATTTCCAGATCCGGACGCGCCCACCCCGCCGCGGTGACCACGAGCACCCCGTCGTGGCTTCGCGAGCGGGCGAGCACCGCGCGCATCCGGCTCGGCGCCGCGCCGCCGGGGACGTCCAGGACGACGACGTCGACACCGTCGAGCAGGACCGCGGCCACGGCGAGTGGATCCTCGCCGGGATCCGGGATGTGCGCGAGCCGGGCAAGGTCGCCGTTCATCTCGGTGAACGCCAGCAACCCCAACCGCGGGCACCCGATGACCGCGACCCACTCCCCAGCGGCGGTCACCGCCGCGAGCAACCCGATCAGCGGGGTAGCGCGGCCGGTGCAGGCGACCACACCGCCGCGCGGCAGCCCGCGCTCCGGCAGTGCCTCACCGAGCCCGCCGGCCACCGGGATCACCGCACCCGACGCGGTTGCAGGCAGTGGTGGTGGTTCGCTCGCGCCGACCCGGCCGGGGATGGCGGCCATGCGGGCGCGCAACGCGGCGAGCTTGTCCTCCCGCGGCAGCCCCGCCAGCGACGCAGCGGCAGTCGTCGCGCCGCCGGGCCGCTCGCCATCATCTCCACCACAGTTATCGAACATATGTTCGTAAGAATGACATACCGGCTGGTCTGCGTCGAGCGTAGGCACACTATCGATAGCTGTAGATGCGCTGCGATACCGCGATACAGCGAGACCCGTGCTGGAGACCGACCTCACCAGACCCGGTCTGGGTGTACGGCGAAAGAGAAGCTCGCCAGCCGGTCTGGATTCACCGGCTGCGCCTCCGCCGTCCCCCGCCGCTTGGCGGGCTATTCTCGCAGTCGAACATGCCGCTGGCCGCGGGCCGGGCTCTCCACTCACCATGCGAGGAGGCCCGCCATGTGGCGGTGTCGATTTTCGAGCTGCCCGCTCTCCTCGCCGGGTCAGCATGTGCCCCCCTGCCCTCTACGGCTGGGCTTTCCGGAAACGAGTCCGGCCGAGTTCGTAGAGTTCTGCTGCAGCAGAGGGAGGGCGGGAACCTCCCGATACGTCTGCGAGATTTCAGAGGCCGAAGGGACGCCGTTGCTTGCATTTTCGAGGCAGGTATTCACTCACATCCGTCAGGAAGACGACGGGACGAGCACCGAACGAGACATCGATGTCTTCCACGTCGGCACCGACATCCTGAAGGTGCATCTGGACGAAGATGTCGAGGTGGGAGACGTGATCGAGGATCGTGTGGGCGGGCGCGTGAAGCGCTGCAGATCCTCGACGTGATCCCTCAGCGGTTCGGCGGAATCATGTCCGTGTACAACGATCATCTGGAACTTCGCTACGAAGTCCGCTCCCGCGCCGAGATCACCCCTCCCAAACACTTCGAGGCCTCGTCGCTGCACCCGGCAATCGCAAAAATCGCCAACGACCGCCTTCATGCCGGTCAAGGCAATGATGCTGTCTTCCGGGCGTTCGAAGCGATCGAGAGCCGCATACAGCAGCTGACCGGAAGAACCGAAATCGGCGACTCTCTGGTGAATACGGTCTTCAAGCAACACGACCCGGCCAGCTCCCTGCTCGATGTGTCCGGCGACGACCTGGAGGAAAGCAGACGGGGCCACGAACGCAACGGCTACAGATTTCTCTTCATGGGCGCGGCGATCGGGGTCAGGAACACCCACGCGCACGGGTCACGTCCAGAGATCTCCCCGACTGAAGCGTTCGAGCTGCTCGCCTTGGCCAGCCACCTCATGCGTCGCCTGGACCTCGCCGAGAAGCGGTTAACCTGAGCATCAGGCGGCTGAAGTCGCTATACCTGGCCACCGCCATGTCCCGGCGGCTCTGTTTTCGCAGGGCCGCTCGGCTGCTGATTGTTGTGGTCCCGGATGATGTGCTCGCCGTCCTCGGTCATGAGCACGACCGGATTCTCTTTCACGTCGAGCATGCCGGTTCCATCGGGAACCACCGCCACAATGCTGCCTTCATGGTTCAGGCCCCACAGCAGTACCGGTGAGGTGAGGCCCGGCGGGTGGGAGTTCTCGTGCACGATCCGCGTCCCGCCACCGGGCGCGATCTGCATGATGTCCACGCTCCCGAACCATTCGAAGTTATCGAGGTGGGAGAACCCCGGCTGGCTCCGGGCGGGCACGAGATAGCCCTTGGAGTGAGCCACCAAGGCGTTGCCGTCGGTGTCCCAGGCGACCACCTTCCGCTGCACTGCCGAGTGGGTTCCTTTGAAAACGGCGTAGATACTGCCTGTCTCCGGAATCATCGTGCTCCCTTTCCCCTAGCCGAATCGCCTCTGCCACATCGCTTCCTGGTCCAACTACACCCCGATCCGCAGCCGTTCGGGCTCGGGCAGTTTCATTTGCTCGGTAGCGTGTGGTCTGTTTTTCCTTGCGTAGCAGTAGATCTCGTGTCGGTTGGGTGTGTCACACTCGCGATCGTTCGTGGCGGTGCGGGATGGCCGCCTTCTGTGTTCGCCCCGGGTTCCAGGGAGGGATCGTTCTCATGGCACACATCTATGCGTTCCAGCTCGGCAACGAGGACCTGTTCAAGATCGGTAAGACCTCGAACAGTCTCGGGCAGCGCCGCAACCAGTTGCAGATGCCCGTCGACGTTGACGCTGTTCCGGTCGGTGTCGACGAAGACCAGTGCGGAGGCGCTGGCGGGTGAGCACTTCATCAGCAGCGCTACGCGCTGCGGCTGGTGCGGCCGCGCAGCGAGATCTTCCGGTTCACTCCGGCGGAGGTGGTGGGGGTGCTGGCGGCCGCGCAGGAGTACATCGAGCAGGAGCTGCCGCGTGAGCAGGCCGACAAGGCGGCGGTGGCCGAGCTCGAGGCCGCCACTCCCGACGAGCAGGTGCTGGAGGCGACGGCGGACACGGCGATGCTGCACCGCCAGCTGCACGACATACTGGTGGAGAAGGCCCGGCTGGAAAACCAGGTGAAAGACGCAGAGAACGAGATCAGCCGGTTGACCTCGGCGTTGAAGATCGCTATCGGCAAATCCAGTGGCATCGACGGAGTCGCGATGTGGCGAATCGGTAAGTCCCGCGCGAAGTTCAACGCCGAGCGGCTCGCGCAAGAAGCACCCGAGGTACATGCGCAGTACCTCACCCTGCAGTTCGACGGCCCGAAATTCAAGGCCGATCAGCCCAAGGAGTACGAGAAGTACATGGACACCACGCCGGTGCGGGTATTCGAGCTGCTCGACGAATCCTGAAACCACCTCGCGACTCCTGCAAGCTCGCTCCGGCCCACTGCGACCGAGGCGAGCTTGCACGCTTTCGGGTCCACACCCTGATGACGCCCCCGGCTGCCGCGAGTCGGGGGAGGTGTCGGTGTGCCGGTCGATACTCGCCCCGGACGCTTCGCGGAGCGCGAGAATGTAAGGCGCGCAGGGGAACACATAGGGAGGGACCTCATGTCGGAGACCTACGATTCGGAGCGGGTCGCCACCGTGCGGGCCGGGGAGCCGTGGCTGACCGCGGAGTGCCGCCGCCTGGTGGAGCAAGTGCGCGCGGGCAAACAGGTGATGGAGCTGGCCGCCGAGTTCGGCCGCACCGATACCGCGATCCGGGCCCGCTGCCACATGCTGCTGCCACCGCAGCGACGCGCCGAACACAACAGCAAACGGCTGGCCGTGGAACTGCTGGGCCTCGAGCTGCACGACAATCCCGGATACGACTGGGAACAGCAATTACGCGACCACGCCGCCGCCGCGGGCAAGCTGTGCTGGAGCGAAGCCATGGACCAGGCGCTGCTGGAAGGCTGGCAGCGCGGCGCGAGCTGGGATGATCTGGTCACCGCGACCGGCGCCACCGAACGCGAAACGGCGCAGCGACTCAAACGACGCGGACTCGTCGCCAGCCAGCAAGAAATCCTCGACCGCATCGGACCCATCGGATACACCCGCAACGACCACAACACCACCGACCTCGACGACATCCCGCTATGGGTGCTCGTCGTCACCGGCCTACGCTCCCAACCTCCCCACGTGTCCCTGCACACCCGCCGATCCGGCGCCGAGAGGATCCTGAACGGAGTCGTCACCCAGCATCTCGCCGACGGCGGCAACACCGTCGATCTGGGCATCACGATCGTCCCCCGGACCCCAACAACCCGATGACCGACCTCGAGCCGCGCCACTACAGCGAAACGGCCCCGGAGCTTCGCTTGAGCGAGTTCCGGGGCTGTTTTCGCTGGCGTCTGGTCAGTCGAGGTACCGCCAGCGGATCCGGGTGACGACCGTGTCCGGGGTGCAGCCGGTGTGGCTGCGGCAGAAGAACTCCACGAACGCCTCCGGAGTCATGTCCAGGAAACCCTCGGCCTCGACATCCTCCGGGGAGATGAGCACCAGGCGCTCGCGGCGCACATCGACGACTTCGACGTCGACGATGCGCACCAGCGGCTCGCCGGGCTTGCGGCCCATGACCTTGCGGCACAACGTCAGCCGGGTGCCCGGGGTGAGGTACTGCCAGCCCATGCGGCGGGTGACGGTCTTGCGGCGGTCGCGCACCGCGTCCTCGGTCAGGGACACCGACATCAGCCTCGGCATGAGCTGCTCCTGTTCTGCGGGAATTCGTTCCAGATCCGGCCGTCCAGCTCGCGGCCGGCCGACTTCGGGGTGCGTCCACCCCACTGCTTGAAGAAGAATGCCGTCCAATCACGGCTTGCCCCGGTAGTCGGCGTCGGGACGCTCATGCGATCGCCTCTGCGGTGTGCAGCACCGCACGCAGCCGTTGCCCGATCCAGGCACCGACCGCTGGGGAGACGGCGTTGCCGAATCCGTCGACCTGGTCGCGTGCGGTCCCCCAGACGACGAACTCGCCGGTGTGGCCGGGGAAGTCGGTGTCGAATCCGCAGCCGCGGCCCACTTCGTGGGCGGCCATCATGCGGAAGTAGCAGTCCTCCAGCGCGAGATCGGCCAGCGCTGCTCGCCATCCGGCGGTGAGAAGGCCCGTGGTATCGCGGGAGGTCAAGGTCCCGAACGGGTCGATGAGCGGGTGTGGTGCGGTCTCGGTCCCCGAGGGCCCGTTCTGCTTGTACCAGCCGCCGAACAGCAGGGCCTGCGACGCGGACGCGGTGATGGTGCCCAGTGGGTCCGCGACCGGGTGGGCGCGGTACTTCGCTTCGTTGATGGCGCCGTTGTTCTTGATCACCCCGGCGGCGGTGAGCACGCCGGGGATCTGCTCGGAGGTGACAGTCGGCATCGCTTCGGCGTAGGTGGTCGGCAGCGTGTTCTTCCGGAACGGCACCACTCCCGTCGAGAGCAGACTCAGCGTCTGAGAGCCGCCCTGGGTGGGCAGCGGGTCACCGGCACCGCGCGGTGCGCCCTGGAAGTTGTTGACCGCGAGCAGCACCGCCTTCTCGTGGGTGGAGGTCACGGTGTCCATCGGGCGGCTCAAGTGCTGGCCGTCGCCGTTGTGGCGGTGCGCGGCGAACACGTGCCCGGTCCACAGCAGCGCGGTTTCCTGCTGGCTGGTCTGGGTGGCCAGGGGCTGGCTCAGGGTTCGTTCGGTGCCGTGCACGCTCTTGGCGGGCATGAGGATCGCCGGGAATTCGGCGAACTTCGCTCGGCAGCGTTGCGCGCGCGCCATCGTCGCAGGCCGCAACGGGCGCTTGCGGTCCCCGATCCGGGTGCCCAGGTTGGTGAGATCCAGCGCGTGCAGTGACGGTGTCATCGTCGGCACGACCTCGCGGCGGCAGCGCGGGCACCGGTAGTTGTACTGGGTGCCGTAGCGGACCGCGCCGGTCGGCGGCACACCGGTCTTCCACGACCACACCGCTTCCACGACCTCGTCACAGTGCCCGCACCGCGCCAACGGCCGATGATCCAGATCCGGCGCCGGCAGACGGCGATCCCAGAACACGATGTACAGCCGATCCCTGCTCTGCGGTACCCCGAAGAACATCGAGTTCAGATACAGAATCTTGTGCTCGTAGCCGAGGTTGCCGAACGCGCGCAACCACCACCGGTACGTCGACCCGTCACCGACCTTGCGGCGGCCCGGAATCGCCGGACCCCACGAGGTGAGTTCGGTCGTGCACTCGACCAGGATCATGCGCGGACGATTCCGATCCGCGTAGTGCAGCACGCAATTGGCGGTCGCCCGGTCCCGCTCGGAGCGGGTCACGCGATCCTCGTACTCGGGGTCGTCGAGATCGAACAGGCTCACGCCCTGCTCGTAGGCCTTCTGCGTGTTCGCCTGCGAATGGTTCACACACGACACCCCCGCCACCAGCAGATCCGCCGCGGGCAGGTCACGAACATCGTGGTAATCGGCGGACTCGGGATCGACCAGGTCCGCGATCCAATGCTGCGCGTCCGGGTGATTCGCCTCGTGGACATCGACTTTGTAGGTGTTGTGGTCGGCCGCCAGGATCGTGGTGAATCCGGCCATCTCGATTCCCCTGGTCAGGCCACCGAACCCCGAGAACAGATCCACCGCGACCAGATCGTCGTGGCGGAACCGGCGACGACGAGTGGCGGGCCGATGTGTGGCGGTGCGCGGCCGCGTCCTGGTCGAGTCACGTCGGGACATGAACCCCTCCTTGCAGTTCCAAAACTGTGCAGTAATAAAACTGTACAGTGCGACTCGGGAGGCTGCTACAGTTTTGACACTGCAAACCTGTCCTAGACTCGTCGGCGATGCCGTGAAGCCCTGACAGAAAGCGACTTCCGAATGCCGCCCGACCCGACCCGAACCCGCCCGGTCGAAGACCTCGACCTGGCGGACCGATCCGCGCAGATCCGCCAGGCCCGCGCCGACGGCGAGCAGCTCCCCGCCGGCCGCCTCCTCGGCCTGCCGGAACTGCCGAACGGGGACATGTGGGTCGACATCGCCGGGGTCGAGGCGATCACCGAAATCCCCTCGCGCACCGTCACCGGCTGGTTGGCGCGCGGCGGGCCGAAGAAGGCCCCCTTCCCCGCCCCCCACCGCATCCTGTATCGCCTCTACTGGCCGCTGTCGGTCCTCGAGACCTGGCACGAGGACTACGCGCGCGGAGCCTGAAGCGCCCTGGTCAGAGCGTTATCCCGTTGGCTTCTGCCAGATTTCGCGCTGATGGACCTCCATCGAGTTGGCTGCTACAGGAGCACGATCAGCGCGAAGATGACCACCACCGGCGGCACCAGCCAGATCCAGCGCATGTCCAGGGGTTTGACGTACGGCAGAGGCGGCCGCGTGCCGGGGACCGGCTCTGGCAGAGGGAGAGGCTCGGGTCGCCAGTACGGGCACGTCGGGGTCGCGTGGACCGCCGCGTAGCACCGTGGGTTATTGCAGGGATAGCCCAGGTCGTAGCGGAACTGGTCGAAGCGGTCCATACCGCACATCATCACCCGCGGCACCGACGACTGCGGAGAAAGGCTGGGGTTGGAGCCCCATACGTCGCCGTGTGTTGCCCGCCCTGCAGGACGGGCACCGTCTCGGTATGGCGTGAGCGTGGACGGTGAGGCTTTGGTTCTGTCGGTAACTCACACCTCCAGTGCCCACACCCAAACTCTCTACCTCCGCGACCCTCATCGCGTTTCCTCCCCCAAACCCCCTCCGACCAGCCCACTTCCACCCGTCTGCGCTATCCTCTACCTACCACCCTTCGAACACATGTTCACACCTTTTGCATTCATGGGCACACCGGCTGTGTGTGGTCTGACCTGCAACGTCCGGTTCGTCCGTACCGTCGGTTATGTGATGTCTCCGCACAGGCTCAGCGCGGACGCTGGTGTCGACTACTACACGAGATGCGTTGCGGTGCATGACGGCCATGAGCGGGGCCGTGCGAGCCTGTCGGACTACTACTCCGATCGCGGTGAGGTGCCGGGGATCTGGCTTGGTTCGGGCCTGGTCGCGTTCGACGACATCACCGCCGGAGACGCAGTCGACGAGAAGCAGATGGCCGCCCTGTACCGGGAGGGGCGGCATCCAAACGCGGAGGCGATCATCGCTGCCCGCCTCGCGGCCGGGGACTCCGCGGCCGCCGCACGCAAGGCCACACAGCTGGGCAGGCCGTTCTACCAATTCAAGGTGCCCGAGGGCAGCTTCCGCCACATCGTCGCTCAGCAACTGGAGGCGTGGAACGTCGCGGCGGGCCAGGCCGAGGACGCGCCCGTGCCCAAGGAGGTGCGCGAGGAGATCCGCACCCGGGTGGGTCGGGAGATGTTCACCCAGGAGCACGGCCGCGCACCTCACGAGGGGCCGGAGCTGACCGACTGGATTTCGCGGCATTCTCGTCCGGAGCGCCGGGCCGTCGCCGGGTTCGACCTGACGTTCTCGGCAGTGAAGTCGGTGTCGGCGGTGTGGGCGTTGGCGCCACGCGAGATCGCCGAGAAGATCGAGGCCGCGCACGCCGCCGCCATCGCCGACGCGTTGGCCTACCTCGAAAAACACGGCTGCTACACGAGGTTGGGCACCGACGGGGTCCGCCAGGTCGACACCGAGGGCATGATCGCGACCGCGTTCCTGCACCGCGATTCCCGCGCCGGTGACCCGAACCTGCACACCCACGTCGTGGTGTCCAACAAGGTCCGGACATTGGATGGGCGCTGGCGGGCACTGGATGGCCGGATGGTCTACCAGCACGCGGTCACGGCCAGTGAGATCTACAACGCCCGCCTCGAGCAGCATTTGGGCGACGCGATCGGCGTCCGGTTCACCGACCGTCCCGCCCGCGACGCCAGCAAGCGCCCGGTCCGCGAGATCGCCGGTGTCGCTACCGAACTGATCGAGCTGTGGTCGCAGCGCTCGACCAGCATCCGCGCCGAGCTCGCGACCCTGACCCGCCAGTTCCAGGCCAAGCACGGGCGCGCGCCGATACCGGCCGAGGTCTGGAAACTCGCCCAAGTCGCCACGCTCTCTACCCGGGCCCGCAAGCACGAACCCCGCGCCTTGGCCGAGCAGCGCGCCACCTGGGAGCAGGAAGCGATCGAGCTGCTCGGTTCCCGCGCCGCGGTCGAGGAGCTGCTCACCGACACCCTCGCACCCGGCAGCCTCGAGCTGCCGGAGGTTGATGAGGCGTGGATCGAGCAGACCGCGCGCCGCGTCGTGGACACCGTCGCCGCACACCGCGCCACCTGGAAGCTCAACCACATTCGCGCCGAGACCGAGCGCCAGCTGCGCGGCCAGGTCAGCACCCGGCAGTGGGCGCAGGTGGCCGAGCGGGTCGTCAAGGTGGCGTTGGCCGAGCCGTGCTCGATCCCGCGTGGTGTTCCGGATCCGGTGCCCGCGGTCGGGGTGCTGCGGCGCCGTGACGGCACCAGCGTCTACACCACCGCCGACTCCACCCTCTACACCGCCCGCGCGATCGTGGACGCCGAACAGCGGCTCATCGCCGCCGCCCACCTCGACGGCGGCCGCACCATCCCCGCGACGGCGGTGCAGCTGGCGCTGGTGGAGTTCGCCGCCAACAACCACGGCCGCACCCTCAACCCCGGACAGCGCGCCCTCGTCGAAGGATTCGCCACCTCCGGGGCGCGGCTGCAGGTCGCGATCGCCCCGGCCGGAACCGGGAAAACCACCGCCATGCAGGTGCTGACCCGCGCGTGGACCAGCGAGGGCGGCGTCGTGCTCGGTCTGGCGCCGACCGCTGCGGCCGCGGCGGTGCTGGGTGAGGAGATCAACGCCCCGACAGCGACGATCGACATGCTCGCCGCCCTCATCGACGACCCCATCACGATCTTCGACCCTGATAGCCCCGTCTGGCTGCGGCGGATTGATCACCGCACGTTGGTGATCATCGACGAGGCCGCGAAAGCCTCCACCCGCCAACTCGACACCGCCATACGGTTCCTGCTCGCACGTGGCGCCAGCGTCCGCGCGATCGGCGACGACCAGCAGCTGGCCGCTGTTGCCGCCGGTGGAGTGATCCGCGACATCGCCCACACCACCGGCGCTCTCACCCTCACCCAGGTCATGCGGTTCACCGACGCTGGTGAGCGCGCGGCCAGTCTCGCTCTGCGCGAGGGTGATCCGGCCGCGATCGCGCACTATGTCGACCACGACCGCGTCCACGTCGGCACCATCGGCGCCGTCGTCGAGGACGCCTTCCAGGCGTGGGCCGCCGACACCGCGGCCGGCCGCGACTCGGTGCTGCTGGCACCCACCCGCGACCTGGTCACCGAGCTGAACACCCGGGCCCGCGCCGCCCGCCTGGCCCGCGACCCTGCCGCCTACGTCCGGCGGGAGGTCACGCTCGGTGACGGGCTGGCCGCCAGCGTCGGCGACATCATCACCACCCGCAAAAACGCCTATCGGATGCGGATCTCCGCCACCGACCACGTCCGCAACGGCTACCGCTGGAGGGTGCGAGCCATCCACGCCGATGGGCGGATCACGGCCGCGCACATCGGATCCGGGCGGCTGATCACCCTGCCCGAGGACTACGTCGCCGACTACACCACCCTCGGCTACGCCACCACCATCGACGCCGCCCAAGGCCTCACCGTCGACACCGCGCACACCGTGCTGGTCGGCGGCGAGTCCCGCCAGCAGGCCTACGTCGCGCTCACCCGCGGCCGCCACGAAAACCACCTGTACGTCGCGACCGCCCACGACGGCGAGGACACCGCACCCGAAGCCCTCGACGCGATCCACCCACCGACCGCGCTCGACGTGCTCACCGGCATCCTCGGCCGTGACGGCGCACAGGTCTCCGCCACCACCGCCCAACGCCACGCCGAAGATCCCCGCGCCCAGCTCGCCCACGCCGCACGCGCCTACACCGACGCGATCAGTGTGGTCACCCAACAGCGCACCGACCCGACCGTGCTGGAGCGCATCGACGCCGCGGCCGAACAACTCGCACCGGGACTCACCAGCGAGCCCGCCTACCCGACACTGCGCAAGCAGCTCTCTACCCTCGCGGTGGCCGGAAATGACCCCGTCGCGGTCCTCACCGACGCGGTCGCGCGCCACCAACTCGACACCGCCGCCGACCGCGCCGCCGTCCTGAGCTGGCGCATCGACCTGACCAGCAGCCGCGACGGCGCCGCCCCGTTGTCGTGGCTGCCCACCGTGCCCGCCGGCCTGCTGGCTGACCCGGAATACGGCGAGCACCTGCGCGCCAGGGCGCAGCAGATCACCGACCTGGTCGCCGAGATCGACACCGCCGCACGGGCCTGGACCACCAGCACCGCGCCGATGTGGGCCAAACCCCTCGTCGACACCAACCCGGCCCTGCTGTCCTCGCTCGCCATCTGGCGCGCCGTCCACGACATCCCCGACAACGATCGCCGCCTCACCGGACCCGAACAACGACCCGGCACCCTCGCCCATCAATCCCAAGCGGGCTTCCACTACGAGCTCGCCCGCGTCCTGGGTGACCGCGACGCCGACGTGCGGCGCTGGCACGCGACCGCGACCGCGCTGGACTCACGGCTGACCGACGACCCGTACTGGCCGGTGCTGGCCGCCGAGCTGACCCGCGCCGCCGCAACCGGTCTCGACGTCCCCGCCACCCTGCGCGCCGCCCACGACCAACGACCGCTGCCTCTCGAACAACCCGCGGCCGCGCTGCGCTGGCGCATGGCCGAGCACCTCGACGAGGGCCACGACCGCGAATTCGTCGACCTCATCGCCGAACTCCGCAGCCAGGAACTGCGGGCCCTGCGTGATGCCGACCTCGCCCGTGAGGTCACCAGGCGCCATAACCACCTGCGGTACACCAACGTGCGGTTCGGGCCCGACCGGCTCACCCTTGCCCTCCGAGCTCGCGAGCAGCTGATCGAGGCCCACCGCCGCCGCGACGACCAAGCCGCCGACATCCGCACCGCCCAAACCCTCGAACGTCAGAACACCGAACACACTCGCGGCGAAGCCGCCGCGCGTGCCGCCTGGCGAACAGCATGCGACGATGTCGCGGCCCTGCGGTGGTGGCACAGCCGCCAAACCCGTCTTGAGCGCGAACAGGCCGCCGCCGACGCTGAAGAAGCGCTCAACCAGGCCGCCGACCGCCGCGACGCTACCCGCGCGCAACTCAGCGAAGTGCGCGCCCGCATCGGTGCGCACGAATCCCTCTGGCCTCGCCTGCTCACCGAAGCCACCGACACCGCCGCACGCGACCAGGCCCTCGCCGACGCTGACCGCGAGATCGCCGCAGGACAACACGACCGCGACCGCGCCGACGCTGACCGCGCGCAGCAACGCGCCTGGGCTCAAGCCCCCGTCGACGAACAGCAGCGCCGCGCCGAGCTTCCACCCGACCAGCTCGAACGGGAAAACCGCGCCCGCGCCGAAATCCACGCCCAGGACAACCCCCTGCCTTCCCGCGAGGAAATCGCCGCCAAGCAGCGCGCCGAACAACGACGCCAGCAGCGTGAGGCCGAGCAGCAACGCCAGCGCGAGCGATGGGACACCCCGATCTTCGACAACAGCCCTTCCCGCGACACCGGCTACAGCCTGTAAGTCGTCGGTCACCCCGCCCAGGCTGCCGCGCCCTCCCTCGCGGGAGGGCTTGCCACACAACCCAACCGCGCCGCAGGTCAGAACGGGATGATAGTCCGATAGCCGTCCTGTTCGTCGGTGCTCCGGTGTACTCCGAACGGCGTTGACTCGTAGCGCTACAGCGGTTTCGGCCCATCCTTCGGTGTCGGGGCGACGAATGAAGTTCTGTCGCCCCGGCTGAAGAGATTTCAGCTTGGGTGAAGACTTTTCGTCCACACCGAACATCGAGGGGTTGGGTTGACGCTGGCGGTGGTGCGGTCGCTGCGCGAGCCGCGGGGACCGATGTCGGATGAGGAGCTGGCCGATTTCGAGCTCGATGTGCTCGCCGAGTTGGTGCTCGCGCGGGCGGCGTCGGGGGCGAAGGACGGCACGATCCGCGCGGACACCACGCATCTGGAGCAGGTGCGGGCGTGGTTCGGTCGACCGTTGTGGGAGCTGGAGCCCCGCGACGCGGACCGGTATCTGGGCACGGTGCTGCGGCGCGCGTCGCACTCGACGAGAGCCGCGCGGGCGCGGGCGTTGGTCACCTATTTCGACTTCCTCGAGGTCCGGTACAAAGTCGTCCTGCACGAGATCACCGGTCGTGTGGTCGAGTGCCCGATCGATGAGATGAACCGGCCCGCGATGTCGGTGGACACCATGATCCGGATCCCGCCGACCGAGGCCGAGATGGAGCAGCTGTTCACCGGGTGGCGCGAGGACCTGATCAGCTGCCGCAAGTTCGCGCCAAACGCGCGCAACTACATGGTGTCCCGGTTGTCGGCCGATGTCGGGTTGCGGATCAACGAGGCCCGGATGCTGGATCTGGATGACGTGCGGTGGGAGCTGGGCAGATTCGGCAAGCTCGATGTTCGCCACGGCAAGGGCTCCAACAGGAAGGGCCCGAAGCAGCGGCTGGTGCCGTTGATCAACGGAGCCGACAGCGCGCTGACCTGGTTCATCGAGGACGTGTGGGCGCAGTTCGACGCCGACCACACCCTTCCCGGCGCACCACTGTTCCCGTCGGAACGCCGCCGCGAGGACGGCGCGGGGGCGCGGTGGGACACCAGTGTCGCGCGCCGGGCGCTCGGCGCGGCGGTGGACCGGCATCTGCCGAGCTGGTCGGGGCGGCTGAGCCCGCACGTGCTGCGCCACTACTGCGCCAGCCAGCTCTATCTGTCCGGGGTGGACATCCTCGCGATTCAGGAACTGCTCGGACATTCCTGGATCGCCACGACGATGCGGTATGTCCACCCGCACGGAACCCGCGTCGAGGACGCGATCACGGTGGGCCACGAGCGCGCCGCGCAGCGTTGGGAAGGACTGAACCGGTGAAGTGGAATCTGCGCCTGGTCGCGGCGAATCGCGGTATCTGGAAGGCCAGCGACCTACGCCGCATGGTCGCCGAACGCGGTATCGACATCAGCGTCGGCAAGATGTCGGGGCTGTGGTCGGGCACGCCCGCGGTGCTGCGGCCGGAAGAACTCGACGTGTTCTGCGCCGTGCTCGGCTGCGGCATCGCCGATCTGATCACCGCCGAACCCGAGACCGTCGCGGCGCCACCGGCCGGCATCGAACACGTCGCGGTCGGTGAGGAGGGCGCTGGCCCGGTCCGGCGGATCACGCCCAAACCCCGAACGGGCCGCTCACTGCCGCCACGATGAGCGCCGACCCGGCGGGCTGCCGAGAATGCGGCGGCCCGATCGAGGCGAGCGCATCGCCGCGCGGCGGCCGCCCGCGCCAGTACTGCCTGACCTGTCGACCGTCGACGAACGCGCGACGCCGCGAAGGTCCCGGCCGGCCCTACCGCACCCGATCCTGCACCGATTGCGGCGCGCGGATCGAGTCCGGCCAGCAGCGAAACGGTCGGCCCCGGATCTACTGCGACACCTGCCGGGGCCGCCGGTTCCGCGGTGCTCCGCTCGCCTACGCACGTCCGTCGGTCGCTGCCGACCGGACCGAACGGCCCGAGTCCTACCGCGAAAGACCCTGCCCGCGTTGCGGCGAGCCGATCGCAGCCAGCGGTCAGACGGTCGGCCGTCCTCGGCTCTACTGCGACGACTGTCGCGGCCGCCAGGTCCGATCGCGGTCCCGACGGCCGGACCGTGGGCTCGACGGCGTCCGGTTCGCCGACGTATTCGGCGAGGAACACGATCACCGGACCCGCGCAGTTTTCGAGCGGCTGTTCGCGATGGCCCAGATCGGGGGTTGGAACGTCGACACGCTGCGGCGGCGAGCCGAGCAGCTGCGGCGGGTCCTGGCCGCCGAGCCCGGACCCGAACCGATCCGGCTCACTCGGGTTCGCGCGGAGCTCGGCAATGTCTGGAAGTCGCGGATCGCGGCGCGCGCGCTCGACCAGTGCGGTCTGCTCGTCGATGACACCGAATCACGCACCCGGCAGTGGATCGAACACCGAACCGCGACGCTGCCACCAGGATTTCGTGACGAGGTCCGGGACTGGCTGCTGGCGCTGCACGAGGGAACCCCACGATCCAAGCCACGCGCGGAAGCCACGTTGCACGCCTACTACAGCCGAGTGCATCCGCCGCTGATCGAATGGGCGCACACCCGCTCCCACCTGCGCGAGGTCACCCAGGCCGACGTGACCGCGATCCTGAACAGGCTGACCGGGCACACCCGCGTCGGGATGTTCGTCGCGTTGCGTTCCCTGTTCGGGTTCGCCAAACGCCACCGACTGATCTTTCTCGACCCCACCCGCCGCCTGCGCGTCGGTGCCCCACCGCCGCGCGCACTGCTGCCGATGACCGACCGCCAGATCGACGCGGTCACCGCGACAGCCGTGACACCGTTACAGCGCGTGGTCGTCGCCCTGGTCGCGGTCTATGCCGCCCGCGCGATCACGCTGCGCACCATCGTGCTCGACGATATCGACCTGCCGCGCCGCCGGATCCGGATCGGCGGCACCGTCCACCAGCTCACCGAGTTCACCCACGACGTCCTCGAAGGCTGGCTGACCCACCGCCAGCAGCGATGGCCCGGCACCCCGAATCGCCACCTCATCGTCTCCGCCGACTCGGTCCTGGCGACCGAACCGGTCCCCGACTACCACCTGACCTGGCACCTCGGGCTGCTCGGCATCGACCTCGAACACATCCGCGGCGACCGCATCCTGCAAGAAGCCATCGCGGTCGACGCCGACCCCCTGCACCTGACGATCGCGTTCGGACTCAGTGAAAAGACCGCGATCGGCTACAGCGTGCTCGCCCGGAACCTCATGCAACGCCCCATCGAGACCACCGGCCGCGCCGACGACAACGGCGTGATGTGAGCGACCTGCGATAGTGCTGGGCGTGGATGCGGGAGTGCTGATCGTGGTGAGTTTCGTGGTGGGCGTGGCGGTGTCGGTGGTGACCGCGCCGGTCGGGGTGTCGGGTGCGGTGTTCCTGCTGCCGATCCAGATCAGTGTGCTGTCGGTTCCGAGTCCCGCGGTGACGCCGACGAATCTGTTGTTCAACGTCGTCTCCATCCCCGGCGCGTTGGCGCGCTACAGCCGCCGCGGTTCCCTGCGCAGTCCCCTGACCAAGCTCCTGCTGCTGGGCACCCTGCCCGGCGTCGTGCTCGGCGCGGTCATCCGCGTGCGACTGCTGCCGGACGCGGCCACCTTCAAACTGATCGCGGCGGGCCTGCTGCTGCCGCTCGGGTTGTGGTTGTGTCTGCGGACCGCCGCACGCGAACACCCGCGCGGCGCGCGCCCGTCCGGGCGGCTCATCACCATCACCGCGCTCGCGGTCGGGGTCGTCGGCGGGATCTACGGCATCGGCGGCGGTTCCCTGCTCAGCCCGATCCTGGTCGGGCGCGGCGTCCCGCTCACCGAAGTCGCACCGGCCGCGCTCACCTCGACCCTGATCACCTCCATCGCCGGCGCCGCGACCTACACCGCCCTCGCCCTCACCACCAGCGGCACCGACATCGCACCGGACTGGACCATCGGGATCAGCTGCGGCCTCGGCGGACTCGTCGGCGGATACCTCGGCGCGCACCTACAACCCGTCGCGCCCGAACGCGCACTGCGGTTCCTGCTCGGCGCACTGGCCATCGCGACCGCCGCCGTCTACACGGCCCAAGCCCTCTGAGCGTTCTCGTCACGGTCCGCGGTTCGCCGGAACCCGACGCCATTCGCCACGCCAGAACGCAAACCCGGTCGGGTTCCCGCTGAAAACGTTTCATTCAGGCTGAACACGCACGTTTTCCGGGAGCAAGTTATAGAGATCGATTATCTAAGTGGTGACGACGGTGCGATGCCACCTCCGGTGGCAAGCGAGCGAAGCTCGTGCGGCAGCACCTCCCAAGGCGACCAGCACGCCCAACCGCAGCGTCCGCACCCTCCCAGCTGCCGCCGCCATTCCTCCCCCACCCCTCCCCGAACCCGATGCCACTGTTCGGTGTTTCCGTCCCGGCCCGAACCGGTTTCTCGACCACCCTTGAACCAGGTACGCAGATCGAGGGTGGTCGGGAAATCGGGAGCCTGCGGACGAAGGTGCGGGCCGGGACGGAAACACCGCAGCTCACCGAGCTGCGAGGGGGTGGATTACCCCGTGGATTACCCCCTGGACTAGGCCCTGGATTACCCCCTGGACCCAAACCCTGCGCTAATCCAGGGTCTGGTCCAGGGGGTAATCCACCCCCTGGACCAGACCCACCGGTCAGCGTCCTCGGCCTGTGTCGCGGTTCTGGCTGATGTCGGGGGTGGTGTTGGGGCGCGTGGTCTCCGCCGCCGACCCGGTGACGGCTGAACCCGGGTCAGTGTCGAAGGCGCGGGCGGTGGTGCGCCAGGCGCGGATGTACTCCTCATCGACCCCGGCCGCGCGCATCTGCTCTGCCTGCTGGTCGATGCGTTCCTGCCGAGACATCCCCGAAGTCCGGGACTCGTGTTGCGCGTGCTGGTGCTGACGCTCACGCAGGACCTGCAAGGGCTCCAGCGCTCGGTCGCGCAGTTGCTGGGCGCGAAGAAACTCCTCGCGGGCGGCGTGTGCGTCAGCGATCGCGACGAGCGTGCGCATCAGCTGCTCGACCAGCCGAACCGTCTCCGTTGCTGGGTCGTGCCTGTCGGCGTACTTGGCGAGCTGGATAAGGATCACCGCTACCGCCCCCAACCCGGGCGGCCGCTGCCCCGCGGCGGGCGGCCGCCACCGCAGATGGGCGGGCACCTGTGCCGAGCGGGTCAGCTCTGTCGCTGCGGCCGCGAACACCCCCGGTTTGGATTCCACGCGCCGCGACCACGCCGCGAACACTCCCGCCGCACGCCCGGCCGCACGCGCCCACTCGCCGTGATTCTCCGGCGGGATGCTCGCGAGGTAGTCGTTCCAGCGCTGTAGATCCTGGTGCGCCCGTGTCCACAGCTTCGGGTCGTCGAGGGTGTGCGCTTCCCGGCCACGCTGCCCGCCGCTGCGGCGGCCGGCCTTCCACGTCTTCAACGCCTCCGCCCGCGCCTGCGGGGAGTCGTCCCACTGATCCCGCAGCGCAGGCAGCGCCAGATCCTTCGACAGCAGCCCGCCGCTGCACCAGGGCCCGGTGTGTGTCAGCTCGTCCAGCGTCAACGGCTTTCCGCCACGCGCCAGCCGCGCCGCCTCGGTCTTGCGGTCGGCGGCGATGTCGGCGGGGCTGCGCCACCGCACCGCGTACCCGGTCACCTCCTCGCCACCCTTGCTGTAGCGGGGGCGCAGCGAAATGCCCGCGTCCCGGACCCGACGCACGAATTCCGCCTCGGTCGCGCTCGCCGACGCCAACGCCCGCACCTCCAGCCGCAGCCTCTCCCGCTCGGTCAGATCCCCACCAGAGCGGTCACGACGTTCGGTCTCCGCCCGCGAGTTCCCGCGCAGCGCGCCGCCGTCCTCACGCGACGCCAGCACCTCCAACCCGTAACGGTGCTCCAGCAGGTTGACCACCTTCTGAGAGCGCGCGTAATCACCCATCGGCCGCCCCGTGACCGGGTCACGCATGAACGTGTCCACCACGCTGCCGTCCTCACGGATGAGGGACGCCGCGATGTGGATGTGGTCGCCTCCAGAGCGGTCGGCACCCGCACGGCCGTGGCGCACCGCCACCCACCGCACCCCGGCCTGGGTGGGGTCGACGAACCCCATCTCCTTCATGAAGTCTTCCGCGATCGCTTTCCACGTCTCGTCCGACAGATCGCCCTCTTCGGCACGCAACGCCAGCGAGCAGTGCCACACCGGGGCATCCCGCAGCACCCCCTTCTCACCTTTCTCCGGGCGCTCGATCACCTCCACCGCACCGGTGTTCGCGCTCGCGGCGCGGGCCCGCATCCGAGCCCGGGTGCCGTGCAGCTTGCGCGGCAGATCCATCTCCCGCGCGATCTCCAACGCCACATCGCGCGCAGCCCGGTTGGACTCCGGACCGTCGAACCGGCCCAACCACGCCGCCCGCATCACCGACGCCGACCCCGCGACCACATGCCGATCGGTGTGCTCGTTGGCCTTCCCCGGCCCCAGCAGATACACCATCAGCCCGCCGAGCTTGGCGCCACGATTGATGTTCGGATTCATGAATCCGCCCTCACCGTCGCGTCACTTCGCGCGCCAGCTCATCCAGCCGCGCCGCCCGCGCCGCCAAGTCATCGAGCACCGTGCGCAACTGGGCGAGAGTGTCGTCGATGTCCTCAGCCAACGTCCCGGTGATGTTCGCCGCGTGCGCGATCTGATTCAGATTGCCGCCGATCTTCGCCAGGTGCTCCACCCGCACCTCATCCATCGCCCCCGCCGCCGACAACAGCACCCCGGCCAACGTCTTGCGCTTCGGCCACGGCAGCCACGGTCCCGCCTCATCGGTCTCACCGGCCCTACGCCCGCCGGTCGGGTTCAACGCCGACTCCGCCAGATACCGCGGCACCGTCATGTTCGCCTCCGCAGCGGCCTCGGCCAGCTTCACCGCATCAGCCGCCGACACCGTCACCCGGAACCGCTTCGCCCCCTCGCCGATGTTCTCCTGACGCTTCCGATTCCGCGTCCGCGCCACCGACTGCATCCGGCGCGTCGACGACACACCTGCATGGGCCGTCGACGCCTCGTGCACGGCCGAATCCGGCCGCTCCGGCACCTGGGTGACCACCTCGGAATCCACCTCTCTCTCCTGGCTCAGCGCAGCGACACCCGGCACCCGGGTGGACCTCGCCCCCGCGAGGTGACCACACTTATGGCACATAAGTGTTAGCTTGCTCCGCTGGGGCCGCGATTTTGAGCGTACCGGAGCAAGATCGCTCCGACCAGCACCAAACGCGACTCGACAGGGCGCGGCAACCGCCCGCCACCGAGAGGCTCCGCCGACCTGCGAACGGGGGGTCACGCCGGCCGAGCGCACCTTTCCTCCCCCACCTCGAGGCTGCTGGAGGGCTGGACCGGTAGGGTCCAGACACGACGCGACCCCGGCGGCTAAGCCCCGCCGGGGTCGCGTCTCTATTTTCGGGAAGCTGCGTGGAAAGAGTCTTTCCACTGTGCGATTCAGCTGAAGGTCACTGCCTCACTTCCGGAGTTCGATCACGCGGGCGCCAGTGCCTGCGTTGGAGATCTGTGTGTCGGCTTCCAGCCACTTCTTCACCGAGGCGAATCCGACGTGCAGGTCGCGAGCGATGCGGCTCGCTCCGTGCTCGGGGTTCTCCTCCTGGCGGGTCAGCACCTGAGCGATCTGCTCGACCGAGGAGCGTGCTGCGGTTGCCTTCTTCACCTCGTGCGCCCGCGCCCATACCGACGCCGTGATACCGGCCGGTGGTGCTCCATGCGCCGCGGCGGCGGAGTGCTCCGTAGCGCCGGTCCGAGTGCTACGCGGGGTGCTCCGTTCGGCGCGAGCGTGCTCCGCAGCAACCCTGCGGTGCTCCGTGGGCTGCTCCGCACGGCGCTCCGCCAGAACCGAAGTGCTCCGCAGGGTGCTCCGCACAGCGGGCGTGGTGCTCCGCTGAGTGCTCCGTACGACGGGCGGGGTGCTCGGTTCGTGCTCCGCAGACTGCTCTGTAGCAGTCGCCGAGTGCTCCGTAGCAGGGTGCTCCGCAGGGGTGCTCTGCTGCTCGATCGCTCGCGCCGCAGGGTGCTCCACAACCTGCTCGGCAGGCTCGGTCTCCTCGGTGTCCGGCTGGGCCGCCACCGGTTCTACCAGCGCGTCGATGGGTGCGGGCGCGGCTTGCTCGACGTCCGGCTCGACCTCACGAGGAGAAGATTCGGTCTCGGGTGCCGTGGTGCTCCGCTGCTCCGCAAGGTGCTCCGTAGCGGCCGGGGTGCTCCGCAGACTGCTCAGTTCGTGCTCCGCAGAGTGCTCCACAAGGTGCTCCGCAGAGTGCTCCGTAGCGGTGCTCCGCTCGCCCGGCTGCTCCACAGGGTGCTCCGTAGCGGGCTGCTCCACAACGGTGCTCTGCTCGACGGGCGTGCTGCTTGGTTCGTGCTCCGCAGCAGCAACCATCGGGCGCTCCGTAGCGGTGCTCCGCTCGCCCGGCTGCTCCGCAGGATGCTCGGTGGCCGGCATCTCGATGTCGTCGGCCGTCGCCTCGTGCCGGACGGGTTCGGGCCGCGCGGTGAGGATGTCGGGCAGGATCTGGTTCCCGGCGTCACCGACCTGAGTGAGGGCCACCAGGCGGGCGTGCAGGTCCTCGTGGTCGGGGACTTCGGCGGTGGCTCGTTCGATGGCGTGGCCGTAGCGTTCGGCGACCAGGCGGTGGGTGACCAGGGCGACGCCGATCATGATCGGCGCGACCACGTGCACACCGAAACCGGTCACATCTCCCTCCCGGAGGTAGGGGAAGGTGTTGAGCGCGATGCTCGCGGTCAGCAGGACGCCCTCGACGGTGTAGACCTGCCACAGCTTGTCGATGACACCCCACTCGGCGGTGTCGGCGGTCGACAGCATCAACGCGACCAGCACCACACTGATCAGGGCCTCCAGGCCGTAGGACAGCCAGAACATCGGATTGGTGGCGCCGCCGGTCGGGGCGATGTTCTGCTGCACCGTGACCGCGGAGAACAGCATCGAGAACGCGACCACACCGGCCAGAAGCCCCAGTACCCGTGGTTTGCGCTGATGCAGGCGAGCGACTTTGGCGTGCGGGCTGCTGCTGTGGCGCTGCTCCCCGATCGCTTGCGCGGCCCGCAGCAGGTCCGCGGCTTCCCGCTCGGCCAGCTGCGCGGCGGTGCGCCGCACCCGTTCGGCGGCGTCGGCGGCGGCCTGGATCCGCGCACGCTTCTCGTTGCGTTCGTGGTCGCGCACCAGCTCGGCCAACTCGCGGGCGTCGACGAGCTCACGCTCCGACAATGCTTCGAGCAGCGCCGGGTCGTCCTGGTGGGCCAGACGCTCATGGGCGATCTGCACCCGGTCGGGCAGCGCCCCCTCGATCAGGGCGTCCCCATCGGGAGGGGCGGTTCGGGGTTTCGAACGGGAGGACATCAGGGGGAACCTTTCTCGGCGGTGTCGCGGATCGCGGGGTTGGTCGGTGCTGTGGCCCGTCATTTCTGGCCCGGGCGTTTCTGTGTGAGTTCGGATTCCAGGCGGGAGATGGTGTTCTGGGCGGCGGCCAGGGCGCGCTCGAGCGCGTCGGCGCGGGCGTCAGCTGCGGACTGGATGCGGGTGATCTCGGCGGCGTGGTCGCTGCGCAGCTGTTCCCGGTCGGCGCGAGCTTCTGACCGCACCGTAGCCAGATCGGCTCGCACTTCGCTGACTTCGGCCCGAAGCCGCTGCGCATCGGCGTCGGCGTCGGCGGCCGCGCGCTGGGCGGAGGTCGCATCCGCGCGGGCGGCGGCAAGCTCGCCCCGCAGATCCGTGGCCTCGGTTCGGGCGCCGGCCAGCTGGGTGCGCAGATCGGTGAGCTCACCGCGGAGCCGGTCAGCCTCGGTCCGGGCATCGGCCGCGGCCTGCTCGGCGGCGGCCTGGGCGGATTCAGCGCGGTGCCGCGCCGCGACCGCGGCGTCACGAGCGTCGTGAGCCTCGGTGATCTGGACCGCAGCGTCGTGCTCGACCTGATCGACGCGAGCAGCGGCGGCCTGCTCGGCGGCCGCGATCTGCTCCCGTGATTGTGCCTCAACCGCCGCGATGCGCTCGGCAGCTTGCGCGCGAGCTGAGTCGCGGTCGACGATCGCCGCGTCGCGCTGTGCACCGGCCTGCTCTGCCTCACCGCGGGCACGGGCGGCGTCGGCCTCGGCCGCCGCGACCTGCTCATCGGCTTCCGCACGGGCAGCAGCGACCTGCTCGGCAGCCTCGGTGCGGGCGGCCTCGATCTGCGCTACGGCCTCAGCGCGCACGATCTCGACCTGCTCGGCCGCGGAAGCCTCGGCGGCCGCGATGCGCTCCTCCGCGTCGGCACGTGCCTGGTCCCGGGCGGCGATCGCGTCTTCGGCCGCGCCCTCGGCCAGCGCCTTATCTTCGAGCGCGCGGTCACGCTCGCGGCGGGCGCTGATCGCGTCGGCCTCGGCTTCGTCCGCACGGGTATTCGCCACCGCCAGCTCGGCCTCGTGTTCACGGCGGATCTGCGTGACCTCCGCGACCGCCGCATCCGGATCGATCGCGGTCGCGACGATCTCGTGCACCCGGCCGACCAACTCCCCCAGCTGCTCGCGGTGCGCGGTCGTCACCATCTCCACCTGCGCCAGCAGCTCCGACAGCGATGCCCGCGACGACGTCACCGGCCGGGGCGCGTTCGACCGCTCCCGGCGCGGCGCGACCTGACCGGCCGCCGCCAGTTGCAGTTCCCGCCGCCGCTGAAACGCGGTGGTCCGGTCATGGGTGCGGCGCTGACCATCCGGATCCGTATGGGGCTCACCGCAGTAGCTCGCCTGGCGGCCCGGACGCGCCGCCAGCGACACCGCCCGCCCGCACACCTGGAAATCGCCGGTCTCCGCGTCGAGACCGATCGGGAACTTGCACACGCGCTGCTCACCAGCCGCCGACTCGGCGACTGGGGTCTCTGACTGCTCGCTCATACCTCGATTCTACCGCAATTCTGTTACGTATTGTCGTTAAAAACAAATTGTACCGTTTCAATAAAACGTTTTGTCGAAACATATCGAACCTGCTCACGCTGTCAGGACCAGCGGACAGAGACTCCGCTCACCGGCCGGGTCGGCGAGCGGTGCGAGCTTGGCGACCAGGGGTTTTCGTCGAGAGCGGGGGGCGGACGTGGGAGAAGCGGCTCATGCGCCGGTGTGGTCGTTCTCTTCGCCGACTACCGCGCGGTATCGTCTCGGCTGAATCGAGCCAGGTGGCGGCCCCTGTCCCGTAGGGAGGCAGGAGATGCTCGCTTCCTATTCGCCGCACCCGCCCCGTGGAAAGAGTCTTTCCACGGGGCGGGGCTTAGCTAGGAGTCACAGCCCATGACGACGGCAGATACCCGCCGAGTCCTGCGAGTCCTGTTCTCGACGTTGAAGGGCGGCCCCGGCAAGACGACCAGCGCGATCCTCACGGCTGTCGCGTTGGTGCGCCGGGGCCGGAAGGTTGTCGTCATTTGCGCCGACACCCGCACGCGCGGCGCGACCGACTGGGTCCAGGAGGCGGAGCGGGTCGGTGACAAGGTCCCGTTCCAGCTCGCGATCTGGCACGAGAGCGACGGGCCGCTGTCGCAATACGCCCGGACGGTCGAGCGTTCGACCGGCGCAGATGTGGTGATCATCGATACCGGTGGTGAGCAGCCGGAGAACTTCACCCACGGCTGCCTGTACGCGGACTGGCTGATCTGCCCGGTCGGCCCGTTCCGCGCCGAGCTGCGGCGACTGGTGCCGACCTATCAGAGCGCGGTCGCGGTCAACGACTCCGGATCCCCGCTCGAGGTCAGCGTCCTGCTGACCCGCTGCCCCGCCGCGCACAAGGGCAAGGCCAAGGAGGCGCGCGAAGCGCTCACCTCGAACCTGGTCAGCGACACCGGCGAGCTGGATCCCGACACCCCGTACGCGCTGGGCTTAGATGTGCTGAACACCGAAATCTCGCGCGGCGTCGCCTACGACGAGTTCTACGGCCTCATCCCCGAAGACGTCGGCGAGTACGACGACCTGGCGGAGGAGATCCTCGCCCGCCAGCGCGCGGACGAGGCGGCCTGATGCCCGCGCCGCAGCGACCGAAGAAAAGCCGCAGCGGATCCGGTGGCCTGCCGTCCACGGCCCACAGCGATACCGCGGCGATCGTCTCGGCGGTGCTGACCACCACGCGAGCCGAGGTATCCGCCGATGGTGCGTCCGCTGCTCCCCCGCCGGCCTCCCAGATGGACGCGCCACTGGTGGAGTTCGCGCACCGGCCGGACAACCCTCGGTGGGCGCGCGAGTACGACCCGGAAGCCGATCCGGAGCTGGCGGCCTTCGCCGCGACGGTCGACGAGTTCGGCATCCTGCAGGCGGTGACGGTGTGCTCGCGTGAGGCGTGGCTGGAACACCATCCGCACGACAAGTTCGCCGACGAGGTCCGCTACATCGTCATCATGGGCAACCGCAGGCTCGCTACTGCCCGGCACAAGAAGGTCGACAGGCTGCCGCTGCACCGCAATGACCGGCTCGCCGATCCGAGGCTGAGCAAGGAAAGCGGGATCATCGAGAACTACCACCGCAAGCCCTACGACCCCATCCGCGAGGGCGGCGAGATGGCCGCGGTGCTCGCGATGACCGGCGAGAGCAAGCGGGCCTTCGCCGAGCGGATGGGAATCTCCCACACCCAGGTGAACCAGCGTCTCCAGCTGCTCGAGTTGATCCCCGAGTTCCAGGGCATGGTGTCGGACCTGGCGATGCCAGTGCAGAAGGCCCTCAAGATCGCAGTACTTCCCGCCGAAGCTCAGCGGGCGCTGCTGGAACTCGGCCAACCGTACGACCCGGCCCGGCTCGTCACCGAGACCGATCCGGAGGACAACGCCACTACGGATGGAAAGACTCTTTCCACGAGCGTGGCGGTGAAGATCCCGAAGCGCAGCACACCCATCGACGTCGCCCAGGTCCTGCGTGACCAGCTCGACCCGGCTCTTCTCGACGAAGTGGTGCGACTCCTGACCGGCGACGCCCGACTGAGCGGGTACGCGGCCCGCGCCGACTAAGGCGACAGCTAATCGAGAAGGATTGCGCCGAGCTGGTCGCGTAGCAGCGCCAAGGCCACGGCGTCGTCGTCATGCTCTGGCCCGAGGTCGGGGTCCTCGGGTAGGGAAAGATGCCATTCAGGGGCTCCAGAGGCCATCTGGGCGGCCCAAATCGCCTCAGACAGTTCGTTGTCTGTGTCCCATGGAGCGGCGGGCGGTGCCGCGGTGTCCTCCACGCCGTGGCGCATCTCAAGCCAGGTCCGCCATTCGGTGCGTTCACGGCTGTAGAGGGCCAGCAGGCGAGCGCGTTCGTCGGGCAGGCCGTGGCGGACGGCTATGTCGTCGAGGGTGACTGGGCCGGGGCCGTATGTGCCGCGACCGCTGCTGATGATCAGGCCATCTCGTTTGAGCGCGGCGAGGATGTCGTCACCAGTGCTGGGGCTGGTGTGTGCGGCGGCGAGCAGCTCAGCGCGTGTGGTGAGCCCGGTGTGGGTGATCAGCTCGTAGAGGGCGCGTTTGTGCAGGCCCAGCACGCGCCAGGCGTCGTGAACGCCTTCCACCCGAACCCGCTCCAGCGGCAGGGGATTGACCTCGTCGTCGAGGTCGTCGTAGCGGCGGGCCGGGACGAGGGAGTAGCGGTCGGCGGCTGTGCCGGCGTGTGTGCGGACGAGGTCGATTGGGGCGCCGGGCAGTTCGCGGATGTGCGCAAGCACGTCGGCGATCGTCGTTTTGGGCATCAACCCGGCGTGCAGGGACAGTGACCGGATCCCGACCCCGGCCAACGCGGTGCCGTCGCCGCCGATGTCACCTTGAAGGTAGGCCGCGTAGGCCAACGCTTGCAGGACCGCGATCACTGTCCACCGGTATGACTGCCCAGGGAAATTCAAGTGCACCCAAGCGATTGCCGATGTGAGCCAGCGGGAATGCGGGGTCTCGCGTGTTGCGAGACTTCCCCCCGAGGGGGGTGTGCGCCCTACTCCTTCACTGTGTCCGGAGGACCGCAATAAGTGGATGTGGGCTGATGTCCACTGGCAGGCGTTACCCCAGTCGTGGCGAAGGTGCGCGTCGGCGCGGGTGCCGTGCTCGTCGTACCAGGCACGCAGACCAGCCCACGCGTCGTCTCCGGTGGCGTAGATGCGGGTCTGAACGTCGTCGAGGCAGAGCCCGCGTAGCGCGGAGTGCTGCAAGACGCTCTGACAGCCTTCCGACCGCGTGGGGTAGCGGTTATCCGGTGGGAGAGTGCCGTGCACTGCGAAGGCCGCCGGGACAGCGGGCATGGGGCTTGTGAGCCGCCATTCAGGCCTCAGCCGCCGCGCGGACTCCGAGCCTTCCCAGAGATCGACATCTGGGTGGTGCTCCGTAGACTCCGCAGCCGGTCGCGGCGCGAGCGGAATAGTCGGGGCGAGCGAGTCGCCCAGCAGCAGCCGCATGCGAGCGACCAGCCCAGGCTCGGAGCGCACAGCGCACGCCTCGAGCGCGGCGGCCAAGCTGCCATCGAGGATGCGGGAGCAGCCTTCTTTGGTCGCTGACCCTGGCGGGGTGATGAAGCCCTGCGTCTCGTTGAGCATCGGCGAGAGATCCAGCGTCGGCAGGCGGCTCTTGAGCAGCCGCATCACCGGCTCGATGTTCACCTTGCGGAAAGCCTCGCCCTCTGCGAGGAACACGATCACGTGGCGGCCGCCGTTGCCAGGGTTATGATCGCTGATCCAGCGCCCGCCGACAGCGGCCAGCCACGCCTTCAGCTTCGCGACGTCACGGGAGACAGCAGCAGCGCCATGACGTTTGCTGTCGAAGTCGAACACCAGCATGCTCGTCAGCCGGACCAGGTTGTAGATCGGCACCGCCGCCGGCCAACTCGGCGGCTTGCGGGTCAGCTTCCGTGTGCGCCGCGCCTTGTTCGTCGCTGGGTCGATAACCCGCATACGCGGGTGCGCCGCGATCGCGGCCGCGAGGTACGCGAAGACCAGCTCTGGGGCCTCGGCGGCCTGAGCTGGAATTTCAGTTTTGAGGGGTAGCTGTGTGACAGCGTGCTGCAAATCGTGACCTGCTGCACCGGCCACAACGCTTGGTTGCGTCCTTGAGCGCTTGCTACCCTGGTATCCGCTTTGCGACAAGCGTGGTCCTAGGGCCTTGAAGAGCCTCCCAGCGCCAACTGGGAGGCCTTCGTCATTTATGGGGGTCTACCCGCCCGCTACAAGTGCGCGCGGAGTTCTCCGCCTACGCCGAGAGTGAGAGTTCCTCCTGTCCTTCGGGATCGCCGGGGTACTTCGGAAGTCCAAGCTCGCGCCGAAGCGCGATCTCGAACAGAGCGCGCTTACTCAGACCACGCTCACGGACTGCGTCCTCCAACGCTTCCAGGACCTCATACGACAGGTTCGTCCCGACAGGCTTCGTATCCGGAAGTTTGAAAGCTCGAGCCATGCACCAAGTACTAGTACGCCGATCGTGCCAACCGGGGGAGGCGCGCCGCAATGCTTTCCGCACAGCTTGTGTGGAAAGCATTGCGGTAGCTCTCAGGGCAGAAGAGGAGAGCGATCATTCCCGCTGGCCTGCTCGATGAGCCCGCTAACTTCCTCGGCATCTATGAGTTGACTCGCACCAACAAGCCGAGAGATATGCAGCAGTGCGGACTCGTGGATCTCCTGCGCCGGATGACGAGTCGCATTGGAGGCGACGGCATCTCGGACGACCCACGGAACGTAGCCGAGCTCGAATGCATCGAGAGCTGTTTTTAGAACGCATGCGTCCGTTGCGATCCCACAAATGATCAAGTCGGTGACGTCCAATCGACCTAAGAGCTCCAAGCCCTCTGGTGTCAGCGCCGTGTAGACCGTCTTGTCGAGGGTGTGGGCGTTCGGGCGCGCAGTAAGTGGCGCGAGGTCCTCAACGATGTCGGTCTCTGGCGGGCCGTAAAGTGCCCGCCAGCCGATCAGTTTCTCCCACGGTGAATCTGTGTAGTTGAAGTACCGGGTGAAGATGGTGGGCCTGCCAGTGTCAGCCCACTTGGTCGCCAAGTCGACGATCACGGGGACGGCGGGTGCAGAGAACTCGTTGACGAATCCCTTCTGCGCGTCAACGACCATAAGGACCGTTTTATCTGCATTGATGGTCATTGACCTGCCTCCTTGAGGGTTTCCATGGACAAGCTCAGTTGTCCCGGCAGACCGCTTGAGGACACGATCGCCTCGCGCATTTGCTGGTGTTGGCCGGTCTCCTGCGGTCGCGGGGTGAGCAGCAGAGACCGTGCAGCTCGTAGAAACCCGTACCCGTAGCCAGGGCAGATCCTCAGGTCCCCATCGCTCTCAATTTGTTCGTTGATGTAGGCGGTGTATGCCCATATGGCCTGAAGGCCGATCTCGAAGGCCACTAGGTCACCTTCCTGCAATGCCCGTAGGGGGTCGTGAGCGTGGTAGACCACGCCCGACCAACTGGCCCAAGCGCTCGACACCCCTGGTGCGCCGAATGCTTTCATCTCCGTGGGCTGGTAACCCGCAGCGAGTAGCTCCTGCTCGGCGCGCTCGCCCGTGACCTGCGCAGCGGCAAGGTCGGTCAAGTCCCGATCGACGAGTACCCGCGGCGCGCAGATGAGCCGCAGTCCGGTGCCGAGCGTGGCGCCGACCCAAGGCACCGTATGCACCCAGTAGAGGCTGAGCACGTACGCGGCCTGCACGGTGCCGCCGATCAGACCGCCTAGGTAATCGCCCGCCCATGCCAGATTCTCGGGGTAGGACCGGTAGCGCCATAGGGCAAGCGTGGTGACGTCGGGAACGTCGAGATCATCGACGAGATGGATGATCACCGTCCCCCAAGGCCACACGGTGAGAGTGCACTCATCTCCTACGTCGGCCAGAGACGCAGTCCAGCAAGGCGTTTTGCCAAGATAGCCCGTCACCTGTTTCATACCGAGCTTGCTGGTGAGCTGCTCCACCGTTTCGTGACTGATGTGCGCCGCGATGAATTTGTGTGAGCGGACGCCGATCCGGGCGCCGGTCGTGGGTGCGAGCGCCGCTACAGCGATGAGGACATCGCCTGGTGGAGTTGTCCGGGTTTCCCATGATGCGACGTGGCCGGCCTTGACATCCCGCCCGAGCAGAGAGCTCAGGGCCTCCGCAAAGGCAGTCGGGGACATACCTGCTGAGGACCGTGCCAGCGCTACGCGGTTTCGGGCAAGAGCCGCGTAGTCGGGGTGGTAGCTCGACCGCCTTGTATGCAGGCCGGTGACGTTCCCAGCCTCGGTGGGAAGGCGGCGGACGTTCACCCGGCCTCCTCTATCGGCTTGCCGTGCGTTGGCGTGGGGTAGTCCAACCCCATGTTCGCGTAGACATCCATCATCTGCGTCTCAAGTCGAGCGACGCGCTCCCGAAGATCGGCAAGTTCGTCCTCTTCCGGCTCGGGTTCTGACTGCGACCGGACGAAAGTGCCCACACCCTGGAAGGTTTCGATCAGGCCTTCCTTGCGAAGGGCGTCAACGGCGCGATCAACGGTGTTGAGCGCGACGTTCCACTGCTCCATCAAGTTGGCCTTGGTGGGTATCTGATCGCCGGGTGCGTACTCACCGCGGCCGATTCGTTCGCGTAGGTCATCGGCGATCAGCAGGTAGCGCGGTCGCCCGGATTGTTTGCTCACAGCAACAAGATTAAGTGCCAGTGAGTCACCTATGTCAACTGATCAACCCTCTTGATTCAACTAGGTCACTCTGATTCACTCAATAGAAAGGTTGTGCTGATTCAGGAGGGACCGGATGGCTGTTCGGCGAGAGGGGCAGTGGTTGACCGCGACGCGGTCGGACCACGTCGCCTACGAGATGTCTGAGGGGGTGTTCCGGCTTTCGTTCGCGCCGGATCGCCTGGTCAACGGAGTGCAGGCGGTGGCCGGTCTCACGCTGGCCGAAATCGTGGCCGAGTGGGACCAGCTGCTGTGGGTCGATAGCCCGAACACCGCGATGGTGTGGAAACTGCTGGCCGGTCAGGCGCGGCCGCTGGGGCTGGATGTGCTGGACGCGGTGATCCGCTGCATGCAGTCGGAGTGGCCGACCACGGCGGCCGAGTGGGCGGTGTGGTCGCGATGAACGCTACGCAGCTGCTCGCGCGGGCGGCGTCGACTCCTGCGGTGGCGACGGTGCATGTGGGTCGGCACGTCATGTCCAGCGAGCAGACCGGCCACATGGCCCGCTATGCCGGTAACGGTCGATGGACCGTGGACTACCTGCCGGGCCGTCAGCTGACCAAGGATCAGGCGCTCGCGGCGATGAAGGTCGCGGCCGTGAACTCCGCGACAGGCCAGGAGCGTGAGATCGGCCGGTGGGCCGCCGCGCTGGGACTGACCACAGCGGAAGCGGTCGGCTTGGCGGCGATGCGGGCCGGTGCCGCGGCGGAGCGGGCGATGGGGCTGGACCGGTGATGCGGTCCGGGATCGGCCACATGGTCGGCGCTTTCGCGACGGTGCTGACGGTCGCGGTGCTGACGCTGCTGCTGGTCGCGACCGCGTTCCCCGGCCATGACGGTTCGGCACCGGCGACGCCGCGCCCGCTGGGCCCGTGTGAGCCGTTCTGCAGTCTGCGCACCACCACCTCGGCGGTTCCGGACGGGGGTGCGCAGTGACGAACACCGAAACGGCCACGAGTGTGCGGGTTTTCCAGCTGCACCGCGACGTCGACGTGACCGGGTTCTCCGGCACGGGTGTGGTCGCTGACGGCGTGATCTGGCCCGACGGCGCGGTGTCGATGCGCTGGCGCGGCGCGGTCCGCACGACCGTCGAGGCGGCCTGCCTCGATGACATCCAAACCATTCACGGCCACGACGGCGCGACTCGCGTCGTCGTCGGCCGCTTTTTCGACGTGGAAAGGCAGGGCTGATCAGTGGATCGCCGCATCAAGGACCCGGCACAACGCGCGGGCGCCGCAGGGGAGTGGAAGGAACTCATCGCGGTCTCCGCGATCGGCACCACGTCGTTGGGGGCGTCGCTGTCGCTGCGGATGGCGCCGTTCTTCGGCGGCCCCGAGCAGGACGTTCCGTGGAATCCGCTGTCGCTGGCCGCGCACATGACGGTGATGGGCGATGTGGTGTGGTCGGGTGCGGCGACCGCGTCGGCGTGCTGCCTTGTCGGCGGATCGTTTGCGGCGCTGGGCTTCACGGCGGTGTGCACCCGCTTGGTGCGCACGAAGAGCTGGCAGCGCATCGGCAGCGGCAGTGGCCGGCGGCCGAAGCTTGAGCGGCTGCCGATCGATGACCGCGCCCGCTTCATGGGCCGCGGTGCCGCGTTGGCCCCGTTGATGGCTCGCGCCGCCTCGGATGCCGCCAAGCGGCTGAAGGTGGCCTTCCCCAACGCGGAAGCTGCTGCCAAGCAGCGGATCCCGTCCCGGCCTGGGGTGTCGATCGGTGTGTCGATCGAGGGTCGGCAGTGGCTGTTCGGGTCGTTCGAAGACCTCCACGTCGACATCTGGGGACCCCGTCAGGGCAAGTCCACCAGCCGCGTGATTCCGGCGGTGCTGGAGGCAGCGGGCACGGTGATCACGACCAGCAACAAGAACGACGTGGTCACCGCGACGCGCAAGATGCGCGAGGAGATCGGCGACTGTTTCGTGTTCGACCCCCAGCGCATCAACGGTGCGACAGAGCCGTTCAGCTGGGACCCGCTGTCGTATGTGATCCCGCCCGAGCAGCGCCCGGACCTGCCGAAACCGTCTGCCGGACTGCATGTCGTCGAGGACGGCCCGGTGTTCGTCGATGAGCCCCAGGGCATCGGTGACCGCGACGCGGAGCCGCAGCTGGTGTGGGGTGCCGAGGAGCGCGCCGCGCGGCTGGCGGGTCATTTCGCCGACGGCGACGACGGCCAGGACGCCAAGCGCGATGCGTTCTTCGACCCGGCGGGTGAGGATCTGCTGGCGCAGCTGCTGCTGGCGGCGGCGCTGTCGGATCGCCCGATCTCGCAGGTGTGGGAGTGGCTGACCGCCGAGACCAACACCGAACCCGCCCGGATCCTCGACCTCGCGGGCCACCACATGGCCGCCAAGGGTCTGTTCGCGATGTACAACGAAGACCCCAAGCAGCGCTCGGGTGTGTTCGGCACCGCACGGAAGATGGCGCGGATCATCAAGTCCCCGGACTTGCGGCCGTGGATCGAGCACGGCGAGGGTCGGCGGCGCTTCGATCACCGCTCATTCGCGTGGTCGGACTCCAACACGCTCTATCTGCTGAGTATGGAGGGCGCCGGGTCGGCGGGACCGATTCTCAACGCCCTGACCGCCGCGGTGCTGGAGGCGTCCGTGCAGCGCGGTGTCGCCCACGGTGGCCGGTTGCCGACGCCGGTGACCGCGGTGCTGGACGAGGCCGCCAACGTGGTGCGCTGGCGGGATCTGCCGAAGCTCTACAGCCACTACGGATCACGCGGAATCGTCGTGCTGACGGTGTTGCAGTCCTGGGCTCAGGGCGAGCGCTGCTGGGGCCCCGGCGGCATGAAGGCGCTGTGGGGCGCGGCGAACGTGCGCGTGCTCGGCTCTGGTCTGGACGACGTGCCGTTCCTGCGGGAGCGCGCCGAAGCGGTCGGTTCCCACCACGAGCTGACCGGCTCGGTGTCGACCTCCAGTTCTGGTCGCAGTGTGTCGCGCAGCCTCACCGAGCGCCAGACCCTCACCGTCTCCGACATTCAGGCGCTGCCGCGCGGCCGGATGGTCGTGTTCGGCAGCGGTTTCCCCGCCACCTTGTGCGCGACGGTCCCGTTCTGGGATCGCCCCTACGGCGCTCGGGTGAAGGCCGACATCAAGGCCGCTGCCGCTGAGACCGCGAAGGCTGCGGCAGCGCTGTTTCCCGTCCAGCTGCCGCCGGTGCTCGGCGGCGACGAGCAGCGAGAGGAGGGAGCGGCGTGAGCCAGTTCCCCGACGACGGCGAGGACCTGTTCAAGGCGCAGGTCCTGGCGAAGGTCGACGAGATGGAAGCCGCCGACCCCGCCCCGACCGGGCAGGGCGGTCAGGGCGGGGAGGAGCCGCCGCAGCCGTGCTTCCCCAACTACATCGAGTGGGTCACTCATTGGCTGGCCCCCACGTACGCGCGGCACGTGGATGACGACGTCACCTCCAACGCGTGGTGCCCCTGGTACCTCAAGCACCCGGAGGCGACCTCGACGTTCGAGGCGATGTGGCGGGCGTGGGAGCACTACCGCCTCGACGGCAAGACCGGCATCTCGGTGTGGTGGCGCGATCACTGCCACCCGCACATGACCCGGCTCATGGACCCCGCCGGGCCTTTCAAGTTCTGCTCCGTCAAAGGCCACTTCATCAACGGCCAACTCAAGCCGCTGCCGCTGGCGTCGCCCGGCGCGGTCCTGTCGTCCCCGGCCTTCACCGAGGCCGGGGCTGTCTCCACCACAACAACCGGGAGGACAACCCATGTCGGACGCCTTTTCGCCCGCCTCACAGGCCGCTGACGCCATGTCGTCGCTGCGGAGTCGGGCTGAGCTGATCGACGCCATCCACGACCTGTCGCGGCGAACCCGCCACGCGATCGACGACGCTGCGCTCGGGTTGGGCGAGCAGATCCTCGCCGCGGTGCGGGCCGGTCAGGTGCTGCACGCCGATGAGGCCGCTCGCGCCGAGGTCGTGGTCACCGAGCTGCTCGACGGCGCGGATTCGGCGTATGCCTGGGAGCGGGTCGCCGATGCCGAGCTGTACGAGGCGTGGATGAGCGCGCAAGCCGAGAACCCCGCCGCCGATCCCGGCGCGTGGGTCGAGGCCTTCGCCCCCACCACGGATTTCCCCGACGCGATCTGGCTGCGGCCGGTTCAGGCCAGTGGTCACGACTTCTCGCTGACCCGAGAGGCGTTGCGCGCCACGGTCGCTGAGCTGGTCGAGCACGTCGGCACCGACCCCGATCAGGCCGACGGTGGTGCGGCGCGGTGGGAAAGCCAGCTGCGGGAGATGGCCGACGCGGTCGTGTCCACGATCCGCACCAGTGACGTCGTCACCGCCGGTGAGGCGGCGCGGCTGGATCGGCTGGTCGCGGCGGCGGTGAACTTCGAGGACGTGCGGGGTCTGGCGGGGGAGGACACCTGGCAGCTGGCCACCGACCCGGACGCCTACCAGACGTGGCTGACCTCGCGGGCGACGCGGATCGTGGGGCATTTGACCAGCGACCGCAGCGGCTGGACCAACGAGCGAGGTGAGTTCGTCGACGCCGCCGGGCTGCGCCCGTTCCGTCCCGACAGCCTGCACCCGGGCGACTACGAGCTGCTGGACCGCACCGGGGTGGAGCAGGCCTTCGCCCAACTGTGCAGTGCGGCTGACCCGTTCATGGAGCAGACGCTGCTCACCCGGCCGCGTGATCTGCTCGACCGCGGGGAGCTGCGGTTCGTGGAAGCGGCGGAGGCGATCCTGGTCACCGCCCGCGCCACCGACGTACTGACCGTCTCGGAGGCCGGCCGCGCCGAGCGGGTGGTCGCCAGCCTGGCCTCGGGCGAGTACGACGCCGCTCTCGTGCGCGACAACCGCGCCTGGCAGGTGGTCACCGACCCGAACGCCTACCGGGAGTGGGTGAGCACCCGCAACCGCACCGTCGAGGCCGCGGCAGCCCGGGAGGGCGACGTCGAGGCGGTCGAGCGGGACGTGATGGCCGAGCAGATCACCGCGCTGCGCGGCGAAGCGATCACCCACACTGGATCGGCGGCCGACCGGCCCGCTGCGGAGCGGGACTCGCGGCAGCAGGCGGAGGTGGCGATCGCGGCCGGGTGGATCATCGAGAACCCCGCTCTGGCGCCGCAGTTGCTGGCGGGTGAGGACCGCGACGAGTTGGTCACCGCGATCGTCGAAACCGCGCACATGCAGCTGCGGGAGTGGCAGAGCCTGCGCCAGGACTACACCGACCTCCGTCAGGAACTCGTGCAGTTGCGCGCCACGGTCGGCCGGGCCGCTTTCCAGCCGCCCAGCCACGGTGTAGCGCTGGAGTTCCCGGTGCCGGTGAACACCCAGGCCGTGGAGCCCTCGCAGCCGTGGTGGCGCCCGTGGACGCAGGCGCTCGGCGGCGGGCGAAGCGATCGCGGGGCGTCCCGGTGAGCAAGCCGGACCCGAAGACGACGGCCGCGGCTGCGCGGCCGTCGTTCGATCGCATCACCGCAGCCCTGGACGCTCACGCCGTCGCGAACGGCCGCAAGCCTGGTTCCGCATCGTCGTACGGGGAGTGGACCAAGTACCGGTGCCCGTCGCATGACGACCACAACCCCAGCCTCGGGCTGATCTATGACCCGGACAAGCGCAAGACCGTCGTGCGGTGCTTCACCGGCGAGTGCACCGACGAGGAAGTCCTGCACGCCGTCGGCCTGGGTGTGCGGGACTTGTTCGACGCCCCGCGCCGCGGCTTCAGCCACCGCTCCCCCAAGCCGGGGCAGGCTCGCCAGGCCGGTGAGTCCCGCCAGACCGGGCAGCGGGAGAACCGGCAGCAGGGGCAGGGCCGCGAGGGCGGCAATGTTATCCCGTTCCAGTCGCGTCGTGACCGGCTGGGGAAGGTGACCGGCCCGCGCCGCCAAGCCGCGATCTACAGCTACACCGATGAGCGGGGCAACCCGCTGGGTGAGGTTGTGCGGATCCATATCCCGCATGAGAACGGCATCGAGAAGCAGTTCCGGCAGCGCAAATGCGACGCCGGGGGCCGCTGGTCCGGCGGCGGGTTCGCGCCGGTGCTCTACCAGCTGCCCGAGGTGCGCCACGCCGTCGCCGACGGCGAAACCATCTGGCTGGTCGAGGGCGAGAAAGACGCCGACCGCGCCCGCGCCGCGGGCCTGGTCGCGACCTGCAACGCGATGGGAGCCGGGAGCTTCCGCCGCGAGCACGCCCACCAGCTGCGCGGCGCCGCGCGGGTGGTGATCGTGGCCGACAAGGACACCGCCGGGTACCGGCACGCCGCCCAGGTCGCGCAGATGCTGACCGGCCGCGTGCAGGAGCTGCTCGTCGTAGAGGCCGCGACCGGCAAGGACCTCTCCGAGCACATCGACGCCGGGCATGGCGTGGAGCTGGACGAGTTCGTCCGCGTCGATGCCTCGGTCCTGGCGGGCGCGCTCAACGCACCGCCCGCCGGCCACCTCCACCACGCCCAACCACAGCGTGCCGAGCCGCAACGCCAGCACGCCACCGCACCCGACCCAAGCCCCCCTTCGGAACTTCCCGAGCCGGGCCCCGACTACGAGCACGAGCCGCCGCCGGATCCGGCCGACGACGACATCACCCCTGAGGAGGAAACCCCTGTGAGCGAACACCACGCCGCAGACATCGACCACGCCGCCCGCGAAATGGCCTCATTCACGCGGATGCTGCTGAGCATGATGACCCAGTGGGCGCAGGCCACCGCTGCCCGCCGGATGCGCGAGATGGAGGTGGCGGCACGTCAGGCAGCCGCCGACGCGGAGCTGGCCGCGCAGCGGTTCGAAGCCGAACGCAAGGCGATGCACGCCTCCCTCGATGGCGCCGGATCAGGCAACTGGTGGAAGACCGCCAGCGCCGACGACGTCGTCGAAGCCTGGTATGAGGCCGTCTCTTGGAGCGTGGACGACGCGAAAGCCGAACAGGTCCGCCAGAGCCTGGCGGCCGGGCTGCGCGACCGCTGGAACGTCGACGTCGACGAACTGTCGCGCGGCGGCGACGCGGACGCGGTCGAGCGGATGGTGCACAACGCCTACTCCGACCGTGCGTCGATGAATCGGGCCAGGCTGGCGCAGAAGTACGCGATCAACGCCACCGCCGAAATCCCCACTCTCAACCCCGATCAGCGCCAGGGCTTGTACGCCGCGATCGAGGAGTACACGCAGGCGGCGGCGAAATCGCTGGGCATGCGGCGCAGCTCGACCCCACCCGCGCCGGGTGTGGAGTCCACGCAGGAGGCCGCTCGGGCGCGAGTGCGGTTCCTGCTCGCCGAGGCCGACCAGGCCGCCCAGGACAAGGTGCTGTTCGCGCTGGACTACCTGACCGCCGACCCGCGCGCGGGGATCGGGCAGGCCAACTGGGGTGCCGACGCCGACACCCGCGCGAAGATGGACGCCGCGCTGATGGAGTACCAGGCCCGTCTGGCGCGCGGCGCCGACACCAGCCAGGTCGTCTCCGAGCTGACCCGTCTGGTCGCTGATCTGCCCGAAGCCGACCGCGACACCGCCCGCGCTCGCGGCAAGGCGATCAAAGCCGCACCCGGGCACGAGTTCCCGCCGTTGTGGCCGGACGCGGTCGACAAGGACCAGCTGGGGCAGAAGATCACCGACTACGTGCGGGTGGCTCGTTCCCAGATCGAGGCCGACCAGAAGAAGGCCGCCAAGCTGCGGGCGGAGATCGAGGCCGCAGCCAAGGCCAAGGGCTCCGGGTTGGCCCCGATCGAACGCGACGCGATCAAGCTCGCGTTGGCCGACGCTGACGCGCCCGGTACCGGCCCGGAGGCGAAAACCGTGTGGGCGGACAAGGAATCCGAATACCGGATCCGCCGCACCGAGGCCCGCGAACAAGCGCAGCGTCGCGCCGAGGAGACCCGCGCGGCGGTCGTGGCGGCGCTCGCCGCGGCCGGGCACCAGGTCGAGGACGGTCAGGCCAAGGCCTACGAGCCGGTGTGGAGCGCGGTCAACCGGTTGACGCGTGACACCACCGACGCGTTCGTCAACGGCGACGCTCAACCCGACGCGCTGGCCGCCCACCGGCGTGCGCTGTCGGATGCACTCGACCAGGCCGGGGTCACCGACCGCGATGCGCGTCAGCAGATCACCGCGGTCACCCGCCGGTTGGAGACCGAGTCGATCACCGCGGCCGCGACCGTGCGGCGGCAGAAGACCGATCAGGCCAAGACGCGGGCGACTGTCCCGGGGTGGGACAGCCAGTCGCGCCGCGAGCAGCTGGTGGATGAGCTGACCGCGCTCGGTGTCGACCGCGAATCCGCCACCGCGCTGCTGCTGGCCGACCTCGCCCAAGCCCGCCCCGGCGGCGCGGCCACCGCCCCCGGTGAGGCGCCCAAAGCGCGGCGCACCAGCCAGGGCTCGGGTGTGGACCTCGGGCGCAAACGCGGCCAAGGACGGTCGTGAAGCCGCAGGGCTCGCGTCGTTGAACGAGGTGGGTTGTGACCAAGGGGGACATCACCACCAGCAGTAACGCTGATGACGCGGGCGTGCCGACCTATCCGTGGTTGGCCGCGCCCGCTCATCTGAAGACCCGCCGTCAGCTTCGGGCGGCGGGTCTTCGCCCCAACGGGCAAGACATCGCAGCATTCATGGTCCGCAAGCGCCGACGCGGCCGCAAACCGCTGGTAGCGCACCTGTTCGACCTGGCCAAGGCCGCGCCCAAGCGCACCGCCAGCTCCGCGCAACTGGACGCGATCCGCAAAGCCACTGCCGAACACCAAGCCCGAGCCGCAGAACGGCACGGCATCAGCCGCGGCGAGCTGCACCGAGAAGTAGATCCCGGCCCGTCCTGGGCCAACCCAACCCGTATCAAGGGAGGAAAAATCATGTCCGACAACACTGCTCGGCAGCAGCCCGTACCGGTGTCCGCCGATGAGCCACCGCGGTTGGGTGTGCCCGCCGGCCACAGCCAGACGATGGCGTACCTGCTGGCGTCGGTGGCGCTGCACCGAGCCGAGGAGCAGGCCTACGAGCTCGACCAGGCCGCAGCCGACGCCGCGATGGGTCACACCGACGCCCAGACCGATATCGACAGTGCGCGGGTGATGGCGGAAGCCCAGCTCACCCGGTTCAGCTGGGAATCCGGCCGCGAATCGACCATGCAGGCTCTGGCCGCCGCGATCGTGTGGCGCTACGACCCGCAGCTGGCGGAGGTGGCCACACGCCGCATGGACGAGCTGATCAGCCACTACGCAGGCACTTACGGCGTGGTCATCGACGCCGACGAGAACGACGTCAGCATCGACCCGGACTTCGATGCGCAGTGGTGGCAGCGGTTCACCGAGGCCAGCGTCGTCTACGACCGCCAAGCCGCCGCCGTGGACGTCCTGTCGGCACGGGCACTGGACGGGCGGGTGATGGAGGCGGTGATGGCCTGGCACGGCCAGCCACCCACCCCGGCCAGCGCCGAGATGTATTTGGCCACAGAGAAGTCCCGCCGCGCGCAGCTTTCGACCGCTCTCGCCGACGCCGGAGCCTCGAACACGGTGCGGTCCGGGGTGGAATTCGTCGTCGACTACCTGCGTGGTGATGTCAGCGGCACCGATCTGACGGACACACCGGTCCTGGTCAACCCCGCGCACGAGGTGCGTGGCCGGGTCGGTGAGCTGCTGGAGCGGTTCGCTGAGCGCGGAGACAGCTTCGCCACGGCCATGGCCCGCGAGGTCGACGTGATGACCATCGACGACCAGCTGCGGGTGCGGGAAATCGGCATCGCGATCCGCGACGGCCGCGACGACGCGGAGATGGAGCCGTGGCCGGACTGGATCGACCGCGACGAGCTGGCCGACCGCATCCGCGATTTCGCCCGCGACGCCCGCGATGTCACCGCCTACGCCAACGACGCCACCACCGACGGCGGGCTGCGGCTGGATGACGACGTTGCGGAGATGATCGCCGGCATGGGCCGCGACCGCGCCGTCATCGGCGCACTGCTCACCAAGGCGGGATTGCACCCGGCGGAGAAGGCCGCGCTCACCGCACTGGTCGCCGACATCGACCTCGGCCGCGTCGACGACCGCAATCTGCCCGAACTGCTGCTGCTCGACGAACGCAGCAAACGCCGCGTCGACCTGCGCCGCCACGGCCACACCGCCCACCAGATCGCCGCCCGCACCGGCGATACGGTCAAGCAGCTCATCGGCGCGGGCGTGGACATGTCCCCGCGCACCGAACCCGGGTGGGCGCTGGAGACGGTGCGCAACGACATCGACGCTCTGGCCCGCGGCGGGCTCACCCCGGCCCAGCTCACCGAAGCACGCCAGAGCTTCGACACGAACATGGACGGCTTCGGCCGGGCCTTGCGCGGCGCCGGAGTCGATACGCCGACCCGGGTGAAGATCCGCGCCGCCGTCGACCAAGGCGTGCACGCGGCCGGGAAGCACGGCAAGACCCGTGCTGGGCGTGAACAGCACTGGCGCGACCGGCTGTACTCGGCCACCGCCGCCGTTCAACGTCACCACGGCCCTGATACCCAGCCACTGCCGTCGACCTCACGGCCGCGAATCGACCGCGAACAGGCCACCGCGATGCGGCTGGCCGCCCTCGCCCAAGCCCACCCGTGCGGAACATCCACCGAACCAGCGCAGGCAGCGAACACTCGCCGCACCGCCCACGGCGCGGGCATGGAGCTGGCCCGCAAGCGCGAGCGGGAAGGACGAGCGTAATGCGCCGCCAGCTGCTCCCGTTGAGTCTCGTCACCGCCGTAACCGCGCTGGTCCTCACCGGTGCCCCCGCTGCCGGGGACCCGCCCAGCTCCGACTTCAACCGGTGGCCGGTCGGCACACCCTGCGCGATCGACCCCGGCCCGCTGGGGCAGATCGTCGACGCCGGCCGCGGGCACCACATCTGCGAGCAACGCATCCCCGGCACCAACTCCTACTACGAGTAACCCACCACACCCATAGGACAACCTGATGACCACAACCACCACCACCGTGCTCCCGGACTGGGAGCAGATGCTGGACCTCGGCATCCACGCCGCCGAGATCCACGGACCCACCACCGAACCCCTGGAAGCGACGATCACCACGCTGCACAGCGGGTTTCGGCGCCCGCAGGTGTTCGACGTCGCGTTCATGCGGCAATGGCTCGACATCGACGCCCGCACCGCCTGCACCACGCTGCGGATCGCACTGCGGTTCGCCCGCATCCCGGACACCCGGGACGAGGCCCTGCGGCTGCTCGGGCCAGGATGCCGCGACCGCGGCGGAGACCATTTCGTGAAGATCGCCAACGCCACCCGCGAGATCGGCCGCACCGCTCTGTGGGAGGCCGCGACCTGCTGCGACTGCGGGCACCCACTGCTGCGCTACGTCAGCCTGCCCTCGGGTCAGGACGTGCGCTGGTCGTTCTTCCCCGACCTGCTGTAGCCGCCAGACCAAGTACGCCAAGAGGCCCCGCCGTGCGGGGCCTCTTGTTGTTTTTCAGCAAGACGTTGGCTGCATCAGCGCAGGTAGATGGGTGTGCGGACGCGGCCAACGCGCCGGGCAGTACTACCGGTTGCCCGGGAACCAGCACCGGCCGGCCGGGCTCGTGTGCAGGGCGGCATGACCCGAGTATCAACCTCCTCGTCGACAGGCACCAGGCCTCTCCCTTTTTGTTCGAAACCGGACATTTCCCAGTTCAGGGCCGGTTTCCTCCTTGACAAGGATGGTCGGAGTGGCAGGGTTTGGGGTGAGGTCGGGGTCTGAAGCGTTGGAGTTCGGGCACTGGCCGGGGCATCGCAGGCTCGGCCCAGGACGCCAGGACCGGGCCTGCGGTGTCGTGTGCGAGATCCCGTGACACGCGTGAATCGTGGTAGCGGATATCCGGGCGGGTGCGGCCGTAGTGTCGGCGGCTGTCACGAGGCAATCCATTCCCTGCGGTCATCGTGACAGCGCTCGGAGGGGCGTAGACACCGGGTCCCGTTCACTCACTCCTTTGCGGGGTGGGGTCCCAGGGTGTCTCCCTCCGGGCGTCTCCCCGGCGTGGTCCACGTTCTGCACGCGGCGATGGGCAGGCCCGCCCCGAAACCTCACCCACCGGGGGCGGGCCGTCACGGATGGGTCCCTGAACAGAAAGGAACCCCGGTGATGTGCCTGACCACCGAGGTGGCCGGTAGGGATCGTTCCGGGGTTTTGCGTCTACCAGTATAACCTCGGCGACCGTGACGACGACTCCCGCCCGATGGTCGGCCGCGGATCTGCGGCGATTCTTGTCTGCTGGCCGGTTCGACCGCTACGCGCAGGTCGCTGGATCCGACGCGGCGGGAGAGCGGCTGTATGAGTGGAATCAGCTGGTCGCCGGGGCCTGGCACGAGACGCTGGGATCGTTCGAGATCGTGCTGCGCAACGCCCTCGACGCCCAGCTGGTCACCTACCACCAGCGTGTCCACAACGGCAACGGTGACTGGTACACCGACCCCAGGATGCCATGGGGAACCAACACTCGACTGGCACAGTCGATCCGCAAGGCACGCGGCCGGGCCACCCTGAACAACACCATCCCCGAGGTACACGGGAAAGTCGTCGCCGAACTGACCTTCGGATTCTGGCGCTACACGCTGGCCAACACCTACCAGAGCACGCTGTGGGCCCAGGCATACCGCCGCGCCTTCCCGCGTCTGCGTCCGCAGCGCCGAACCTCGGTCTACGACCCGATCACCAGACTGCACGAACTGCGCAACAGGGTCGCCCACCACGAACCCATCCACACCCTCGACCACGACGCCCTCCTCACCGAGCTGACCGAAGTCCTCACCTGGAACGACCCCGCCGCAGCAGCCTGGGTCGGCACCACATCACGCATACCCGCCGTGCTCAAAACCCGTCCCTGACACCAGTAACCAACAGTCGTCGGGTTCCTGGTCCCTCCGACTACCTTCACCTCGCCGTTTCGGCCCTGGACAGCAAAACGCCCCCTCGCCATCCGCCAGCGGCGGTTCGGCGAGGAGGCGTTTTCGCTGTTGCGGGTACTACTTCTGCGTGTAGACCTGCACTGCCTGCGGACCTTCCGGAAAGACCGGGATGTCGACCCGCGGCATGAACAACGCGACGACGACGAACCCGAGAATCGTCATCGGCCACTTCAGCTTCTTCACCAGCCGACGAGCGCTGAGCGTGAACTTGCCGCGATAGCTGATGTTCACCGCGACGTCGACATTGTTAACGTCCCGCTTGCGGCGATTGATATCTGAACGAGACTTCCTGGGCGTAGTCTTGCCCACGTGGCACACCTTCCTGGTTGCTAGCTAGCTTGTGTGTTGCCGTAGTGGCGTTCTCCCGGTCCAGGGGAGGCGCCACTTTTTTTGGCCGACGGATTTCGGCCTGTACGTGAACATTACGCACAAAAGGGACCTCGTACAGCTACGCTTGCAGGCTCGGAACTGTTGGTTGAACGAACGCCACGGTGGGGTTGTCAAGTAGTGCATTGGCACAGTGAATTGGCTTCACTTTGGCCGCTGGACCGCGATGAGGGGGGCGCCGATCTGATGGCCGATTCCGGTGTCCGTGCCTCGGACAAGGTGCGCGTACACAACACCCGCAGCCGGGTCCTGGATGCGGCTCAGGGCCTCGTCGATGAAGCGGCCGACAACGGCAAGTTCCTCGAAGCCCCCACCCGAACGGTTCTCGCCGAACGTGCCGGTCTGCACCCCCAGACCGTGCGCAAGCACTTCGAAGACTGGAGTGCGGTCTGCGCCGCCCTGTGCGAGCGATACCGGCGCCGAGGGCTGAATCCACCGGAGAACGTGCGTGCGTGGGCGCAGCCCTATTTCGACAAGGAGGCCACCGGCCAAGCGGTGCCCGTGGCCTCCGGACTCGACGAGCTCCGCGACCGGTACGCCGCCGCCAGCACCGGCAACGACGACACCGCGTTGGCACAAGCAGCGAAAGCACTGGTAGACAAGCTGTCCGGCAAATCCACGGGCGTCGCCGCCCACGCTGGTGAAATCATCGAGTGCGCCAGAACGGTCCGCAGCCGCGTCAGCGCGGCCAGCGCGAAGCCAGCCCTGGAAGCGGCCCTCGCTCTCAGCGACGCCGCGGTGGAAGCGCATCGTCACCTTGCCTGGGGCCCCGGCGGCAGCGGCAACTCCGCCTCCGACCAGACCCGACTGTTGCTGAAGGCCGGCGACCACGGCCGTGCCGGTGATGCCGCTGCCCGCGCCCGCCAGATGGTCGACCAAGCACTGAATGAGCCCCAGCAGCTGCAGGCGATCGTCCAGATCAAACGCTGGGACAAGGAGATCAGCAACAGGCTCGGGCTGCGCGTACGAGCCGTTCTCGCACAATTCCACATCGACCGAGCCGAAGCCCTGATACTGCGGCGGCCCGAGGACGAAATCGCCTCACTCGCCCGGGCGGTCACCGACCTGCGGGCAATTCACCGCGGGGAACGACCCGAGCAGCCCGAACCCGCCGACGTGGCCATGCTCGTCGCGCGATTCGCTGGTGTCTGTCTTGCCTACCCCGAGCTGCTTCAGAACGGCGAGCTGGACTTGGCCCGCGTGGAGCTGCTGCGGCTGTTCAAGCGAAACACCCACGAATCGCGACAACTGCACCGTGACGCCCAGTCGCTGTTCAACCTCATCGATGAGAAACCCGTCGATGCCATCGAACTGCTGCGCGCCCTCCGGTTCCGGGGGCCGGGCGATTTCCTGATCGCCCGTCACCTCGCCGCCCAAGCCGAAATGAGCAACGAACACATCGAATACCGCTTCGGCCGAAAGCTCGGAGCACCCGACGGCGTGCGAATCATGCTGCTGACACGTGCGGAGTCCTGCTACCGGCGGGTGGTAGCGACATCCCGAATCAGCGGCTGCGCCGGTGCGCTCGCCGGTATCGCGGAAGCCGAGATGGAGATCGCCGCCCGCAAAATCGACCAGCTACGCCACGCCGGCGCGCACATTCCACCGACACCCACCAACGACCAGACAATCGAGCACCTACTGCGCAGCATCGACGACCTCGTCCACCGCGCGGTCATGGGAGACGCGCTCGACCCGCGCCAAGTCGCCCGACTCGTCAACGCCCTCGACCCCATCCGCACCTTCCTGATGGGCAGCGAAGTCCATAGACTCTCGGTGTCGTAAAACGATCGATTTCTGGACGCTGCCGACTCGGCACGCCGAAGCTCCGGAGGTTCAGTGCATGCCGGTGTGTGTCGATCAGAATCGAACGATGTTCGGGTGGGTGAGCGCCGTCGGCGCGAAGGCGCGCTCGGTGGCAACGGCAGTCCGGGCGCCGATCAGTAAGGGCAATAGGAAGATCAGTCGGCGCGCAGGACGAATCGGGTTGTTCCCTGCGGTCGGGTTCGCACTCGCGGCCGGGCTTCTCGTCGCCTACTCCGCCTACCGAGTGGTGCACCGGATCACGCCGATCGGCGATGCCAAGGCCGCACCTATCGATATCACCAAGGTCGCGTTGACCATTGTCGCCGGAGTCGGCGGTGTCGTAGCCCTGGTGATCGCCTACCGGCGTCAGCGCGATGTCGAGCAGGGCCGGTTCGTGGAACGCTTCGGCGCTGCGGCCGCGCAACTCGGTGCGACCGATGTCGCGGTCCGCATCGCCGGGGTGTACGCGATGGCCGGTGTCGCCAACGAAACCGACAGCCTGCGCCGTCAGCAGTGCATCGACGTACTGTGCGGCTACCTGCGCCTGCCCTACGATGCCGAACATGGCAGCAGCGGCCGCACCAAACTTGTCGTCACAACACCGCGTGTCACCGACGAAGGTCAGCCCAACGGTGATCTTGCCGAACATATCGAGTACCGACAGAACGACAAGGAAGTTCGCCAGACGATTATCCGCGTGATCGCCGACCACCTCCGCCCCGAAGCCGAATACCGCTGGTCGACAAGCAACTTCGACTTCCGCGCCGCCCACCTCGAAGATGTCGACCTCCGCCGCGCCACCTTCACCGGCACTACTCATTTCAGCGGCGCCACCTTCACCGGCACTACTCATTTCAGCGGCGCCACGTTCAGCGGCGACGCCTGGTTCGACAAGGCCACCTTCACCGGCAACGCCTCGTTCGACACGGCCTCCTTCAGCGGCAACGCCTGGTTCGACATGGGCACTTTCGGCGGCGGCACCTCGTTCCGCAAGGCCACCTTCAGCGGCAAAGCCTCGTTCGACACGGCCACCTTCACCGGCAACGCCTGGTTCGACATGGGCACTTTCGGCGGCGGCACCTCGTTCCGCAAGGCCACCTTCAGCGGCAAAGCCTCGTTCGACACGGCCACCTTC
>NZ_JBITBU010000030.1:49432-53643 GCF_044452545.1 Nocardia sp. NPDC051900
ACCTTCACCGGCAACGCCTTGTTCGACACGGTCATATTCGACGCTGGCGCCGAGTTCCGCGCGGCCACCTTCAGCGGCGCCAGATTCCGCGAGGCCACCTTCAGCGGCGGCACCTCGTTCCGCAAGGCCACCTTCACCGGCATCGCCTGGTTCGACAAGGCCGCTTTCAGCGGCAAAGCCTCATTCGTCGGCACCGACTTCGGATCCGAGCATGTCTCCTTCGCTGCACCTCAGCAATGGGGTCCACCTCCGCCAGAATTCGATTGGGGTGAAGACGGACCTGGGAAACCGACGAATGTCGAACCACGGGACTGGCCACCAACTGTGTCACCTGTGTGATCGAGCCGCGAGTTGTGGTGTCGGGAATTGTTCGGTTCTCAACACCCCACTGCCACCGAGCGGTGTGGTCCGAAAACCCAGGTCGCCCCAGCTGTCGATGTTCGAAGTCGGCTGCACGGATTTTCGAAGTACTCTGCACCACGATCTTCGGGGTGTTGCACGTCTCGACCGGCCAGCAGTTGACACGTGACGTCGTCCAGCGCGAGCTGCGCTGGTATGCCTCTGATGAGGCCGAGTTCGGTGTCGATGGGGGCTGCCATCGCTTGCTTATTTGAATGACCACTCATAAATTGGTACTCATGACGCGAGGCAGACCACGCACCGCCGACGTCGCGGCTGTGACCGAAGTAGCGATGCAGACGTTCTGGCAGCACGGTTACGGTGCCACCTCCATCTCCCGGCTCACCGCGGCCACGGGAATGCATCCCGGGGCGATCTATCAGACGTTCGGCGACAAGCGCGGACTGCTGCTGGCCGCCTTGGCCCGTTACCGGGAGATCGGCGTCCAGCGCATCCGCGGCCTGTTGTCCGGCTCGTCATCCCCACTGGCAGGCCTGCGCAGCTACCTGCTGAACCAGGCGGCGCTGAGCCACGCCGCCAACGGTGACATGCGGGGCTGCCTGGCCGGAAACTCGGCCCTGGAACTACTCCCCGGCGACCCAGCGGTAACCGAGGCGATCAGAGTAATCTTCACCGACCTGCACGGCTGTATCGCCGATGCGGTGACCTCCGCCCAGCGGCGCGGCGAGATCGACGCACGCTGGCCCGCCGACACCGTCGCGGCCCAACTGCTCACCCTGGTCGAGGGCATGTTCGTGCTTGGCCGCACAGCCCGGGACCCGCAGCAGATAGAGGCGGTTGTCGATCTCACCCTCCGCTCGCTGCGCCCAGCCACTACCCCGGAGACCCTGTCGTGATCACCCTCGAGCCGCTATGCACCATGACCCTGCACGTGACCACCCCACTCGACGCTGGCGCGGCTCCGGCTGGTCGTCGCATGATCGCCGAGATCGCCGCCGCCCAGCTGACCGGTCGGCTCTCCGGCCGACTGGCCGGCACCAGCAGCGCGGACTGGTTCACCATGACCGCCAGCGGACTTGGCCTGCCCGATGTCCGCCTGAGCATCGAAACCCACGACGGCGCCCTGATACTCATCCGCTACTTCGGCCGAATCCGCCTCATCCCTCAACAGCCCTCGACCGCGATCGTCGCCCCGGTCTTCGAAACCGGCGACCCCCGCTACGACTGGCTCAACGACATTCAAGCTGCCGGCAAAGGCATCTTTACCGCAGACCGCAGCCGCCTGGACTACGAACTCTACGAACTTCGGTGAACAACCACTTCTTCCCGGTTGATGTTGTTTTGGGGTACACCTCCGGAGGGAAGCCGGGAGATCTGCAGAAGATCGAGCGGTTCGCATCGCTCTATGCCCTGGACAACCAAAAATTGCCCTCCGGCAAGTGGTACATCGTGAACCAGTTCCGGGAACGTGATCCCAGCACCCGCCGGCCCACTTATGAGTAACCACACCTCGGACGTGGAGGTCTTTGCCGATGGTGGAGGGCTGGTGATCGACACCCGCGACCTGTTTCTTCTCGATAAGGCAGTGGCGGCAGGTCAGGTGAGTGCAGAAGAAGCCAGGGGCCTGCTCATGGGCTCGGTGGGCCTCTTCGAAATATCCACTGCTTCAGATGGATTGCTCCGAGGGTGAGTAGCTCAGCGTAAGGTGCCGAGTCAGGATGGCTGGCTCACCTGCTGACGCAAATACGCGTAGACGGTTTCACGGCTCACGCCGAATTCCTTGGCCAACGCTGCTTTCGGTTCCCCACCGGCCGCGCGGGCACGCAGCTGGGCGGCCTGCTCGGCGGTGAGCGCGGGCTTGCGGCCGGTGTAGGCGCCCCGAGTTTTCGCCGCGGCGATGCCCTCACGCTGCCGCTCGAGGATGAGGGCGCGTTCGAACTCGGCGAAGGCACCCATCACGCTCAGCAGCAGGTTCGCCATCGGCGAGTCCTCGCCGGTGAAGGTCAGCGACTCCTTCACGAACTCCACTCGCACGCCCTTGCCGGTCAGGGTCCGCACCAACCGGCGAAGGTCATCGAGGTTGCGGGCGAGGCGGTCCATGGAGTGCACGATCACGGTGTCGCCGTCGCGTACGAATGCGATCAGCTCGTCCAGCTGTGGACGTGCGGTGTCCTTGCCGGAGGCCTTGTCGGTGAAGGTGCGTTCGACATCGATCCCGTCGAGCTGCCGGACGGTGTTCTGATCGACCGTACTCACCCTGATGTAGCCAACACGCATAACTGACCTCTCCACCACTTGAAATGTCAAGTTGAAGTCTAAGAATCCAGCGTACGCGTGTCAAGAAATGCAGAAGGTGACTCTATTCTGACGCTCTTTAGTCCGGTCACCGCCGTGGTGTTGGGGTGTACCCCAGATTGGCGTATCGGCTGTCTCGCCGCGCCTGCTGAGCACCAAACATCGAACCGGGGAGGGGGCCCTATAGCGGGCAAACAGAATCGGGAAGGGCGCTGGGGACTAGCGCTAAAGGCTACGTTCTTTGAATGACCCCAGGTGAAAGCGCTCGGTAGAGCGCCCGGCGGCGGGTCCTCGACCCGGGCGTCGGGCTTCTGCGGGGGAAAGCCCTGGCGCGGGGCGCGGGGCGCGGGCGCGGGGCGCTCGCGGGCGTGGTGAGCCGGGTGACGGGTTGGGGCGCACGCCGAGTCTATTGGTAGCCCTGGTAGTTCTCGGTGACCACCAGCAGGCCGTTGCCGTAGCCGTCTTCGACGATATGCCAGCCAGTCAGCCAGCCGATTGTTCTTTCGGTGCCGTCCCACTCGACGACGCCGGGATTGGGGCTTTGGTGGCCGGGGAGGACGGTGTCGGGGAAGGTGTACTGGTTGATGTTTCCGGCCACTTCCCATGTTGCTGCCAGCTCGATCTGCACCTTGCCGCTGGCCCCAGGCGGCCTGACGACGTCGACGGTGACGTTTGCGCCGGTCGCGGTGACTTTCTTGGAGGGATCCCACTGTGGGGTGACGGTCCAGTTCGCCGATTTCAGCACGAGGGTCTGGTAGATGACGATGACCGGGCTGAGGTTGAGGTGCAGTTTCGCGGTGCGGGGTGGTGGATCGGTGAGGGTAATGGTGAAGGGTTGGTCGAAGTACTGTCCCGATGCGGTGACCAGGCCGTTCGGGTTGGGCTGGCCTGCCGTGGAGGTGACAGGGAACGGCGTCCCGGTAGTGCCGACGATCTTGCCGTCCAGCATCACTTGTGCCCCGATGACGGGCGCCCCGGTGTCGGCGTCGGTGGCGATCACCGTTTCGACGACGCTGCTGCCTCGTTCGATAGTGGGGTGCGAGAGGCTGATTTTGAGGTGCCCACGTGTGACGGGAGTCCCGCGCTGATCGATGGTGCTAGCTTCGCTGCACAGGGTCTGGATCACCTTGAGCGTGTCGTTTTCGACCAACGCTGGTGGCGGGACGGGGATCCAGGCGTCAGAGTAGACGGCTTCCTGACTCGTGCGCGGTTTGCCGTTGACCAGCAGATGCGCAATCGCGCCGCGCAGGAACCCACTGGCATACACCACGGCCGCTGCGGGGCGCACAGGTCCGGGAATTGCGGGAACAGGCAGCGGCAACACCAGTGATCTCACCTCCTCGGCGGCTTCACTGTCGGCATTGCACCCAGACTGGCGGACTACGACGGTCTCATCGGCGGGAATCGGCAGCCAGAGGCGGTAGCACACGGTCGGGTCGGTGCCAACAACGACCGGATCGCCTAGAGCGTGTCTCGAAGTAATGCCGCAGGTGTGAGACTGGTTGGCGGGGGCGGGTTTTGAATGTGGCGAGGTCTCCGGTAGTTGGTTGATCGAC
>NZ_JBITBU010000031.1:0-52286 GCF_044452545.1 Nocardia sp. NPDC051900
GGGGAACCGGAGACAACAACAACGGCAACAACAACGGCAGCGGCAACAACAGCGGCGCAGGCAACAACAGCGGCAAATCCAACGCAAACGGAAGCGGTGGCACCGGCGGCGGATCCGGAAGCGGACCCGGCGGCAGCGGCAACGGATCGGGCGCGGGTTCGGGCAGTGGAAACGGCGGGTCCAGTGGAAACGGCGGCCCGAGCGGCGCACCCTCGGGCGATCCCGGCCAAGGTACCGGTCCGAGCGGTGCCCCCGGGACCGGCTCCAGCGGCGCTCTCTCCGCCTCCGAGATGCTCAGTATGTTCTCGGAAGTGTTGCAGCTCATCACTTCCGGCATCACGACTCTCGCGCAACTCGGTAATCAACTTGCCGCCCAACTCGGCCCGGGATTGCAAGCGCTGACCAAAGCCGTCGAGGACGGCACCCTGACGGTGAAGCAGGCATTGGCCGAGGCTGCCGAGCGGATCGGCGAGGATATAGCTGAGGTCGAGGAGCTACTCCTCCCACCGGGTGCGACCGGGCCGGTGGACTCGCGGGCGCTGTTGCCCAGCCCGAACGAGGCGCTCGAACTACTTCAGCTGGGGGTACCAGGACGTGCGGCGGGCAATCAGCCCGCGGTATTCCAGGATTTCACGACGGCGAGGTCGACTGATGACGTCGTCGGCGCGCCCGGATCGGCGGGCGTCCCGGGTATCACGGCGGAGGGTGGCAACTGATGGCACGGACCTGGCGGCTCACCGGCCTCGAATACCTGGTGCTGCGTGAGCGATTGGTAGGACGCCGCACGAGCTGGCCGTTCGCCTACGTCGCCGACGTGAAGGGACATTTCGACTTCCAATTCGTCAAGGCTCGGGTCTGGGGTGAGCTGCAGGCCGCGTGGGACCCGGCGCTGGCCGAGGCGATGGTGAAGTCGATGCAGGCCGATGTGCGGATCGCGGTGCTCGCCAATGATGAGAGCGCTCCCCATGATCTGGCCCGGCAGTGGACGATGGCGGGCAAGCTGTTCGGCGACCGAGCGATCCTGGTCGAGGGATTCCGCGTGCGGTCGCCCTATAGTCACGACGAACTGGTGATCACCGAGTGCGATGCGTTGGAGCTCGCACGAGTGATCGTGGACAAGCTTCCCCCGATGGTGGCGGGCGGCCAGTCGCCGATCGAATTGCTGAGCTCGACGGCCGAGCCCGTGTTCGATCACTGGCACGGTCGCAGTTCGCTGTTCGACGAAGGCGACCGCGATGTCGACACCCGGAGCCGAGGTTGGCAGGCCGCGCCGAAATCCACGGTCGGACGGATCGAGATCACACACGGTCACTCGAATTTCGGCCCGAGCGGGCAGGTGACCAAGTGGATCTTCTGGGAAGACCATCCCGGCGATGGCCGCTACATCGTCGATGCCGGGCCGCCGGTGGCCGCGGTCGCGACCGATGCCGAGCGGCTGGTGCGGCTCATCGAACGGGAATGCGGTGAACTGCAGCGCGTCCGGGGAGACGAGTCGCGCGGTGGAATCTCGCGACTCAGCGTCTACGACGACGGCCGTTGAGACGACCGATCCGAACCGATTGCGCTGATAGGAGTTGCGACATGGCACTTGATTCCGATGTCTCGGACAACACCAAATGGGCGAGCTTGGGCGGCGCGGAGCTTCTGCTCGAGGCGGGGACGGCGCAGAAGTGCGCGCAGCACGTCGAGGACATGCTGAATGTCGTTGTCGGCGTGCACAGCTGGGTGCAGGGCAACTATGAACGCGCGAGTCCGGTGTTCGCCGCGTGCGCCTCGGGGGTGCAGATGTGGGCCCTGTTCAACTCCAAGATCGCCACCGAGTTGCTGGAACGCATGGATCGGCATCGCAACATCCTCACCAATATGGGCAACACGTTTCTCGCCGCGGGCAAGAAATACGCCCGCACCGAGCACAACTCGGCCGTGAGCTTCGAGGGGATCTCCTTCGACAACCCGCCGGGCACGCCACCCAGCGGAGCGCCCAAATCGGTGCAGATTCCCCGGCATTCGAACAAGCCGGATACCACGACGCTCTACGACCCGGCCTTGTTCTGGCCCGAGGCGGGCTCGCAGCTGGATTGGTCGATTTTGTACAACGTCGGCCAGTCGATCAATGCGCAGGCGGTCGCCGACGCGGGTGGTGTGTGGTACTGGCTGTCCAAGGGGTTGGACCGTGGTTTCGACACCCTGCGGACCGCCATCGCCGGTGCGTCGGATCAATGGACCGGCGCGGGTGCGGACGCGGCGATTCTGGCGACCACGCAGTACGTATTCGCCTCCGAGCAGCTCACGACGGATATGAATCTGTTGGGTGACTCGCTGGTGTTCAGCTCGGGCTGGCTGCAGCGGACGAAGAACGGCATGCCGCAGACCCCCGAACCACCGCCCTCGACGACCAGGACGCAGAACGACGCGGACCTGCTCCGGTTCCAAGAGCATTTCCAGACGCATTACACCGAGAACTACACGCATTTGACGACCCATATCGTGGCGCTACCGCAGCCGAACGAGGTGGTGACGCCGAGCCTGGACGTCGGCGGGACCGCGCCGATCGAGGCGCTCGACACGCCCGGTGCAGACGGGTCCGGCGGTGATTCCGGCGACGAGCCGCCGACCGGCCCTGACGACAACGGCGGTGACGCGACGCCCGTCGGCGACAATCCGACGGGCGGTGGCAACCCGCCCGTCGACGGCGGCGATCCCTCCTCCGGGCTCCCGAATCCCCAAACCGAAACGGGACCGAACACCTCGAACCTGCCGGAAGGGCTGAAGGACAAACCATTCGAGACGTTGAGCAACCTGCCCGACGACCTGACCTCGAAAGAATCGGGCAGCACCCCGTGGCTGATGAATTCCGCCCTCCTGCCGCCAGGAAACGTCCCGTTCGTCGGCAAGGGCGGTGGCGGCGGAGGTGGGACCGGTCGCGTATTCGCCCTGGAACAGCTGAAAAACCAGGAGGCCAAGCTGTTCCCCCGCCTCACCGCCGTTCCGGACGAGAAGTTGACCGGACGGGCCGGACCCGCTGGTGGGCGCGAACCGGGTGTCCCGTTCGGCGGTCACCCCGGCCGCCCGAATGGCGAGGAGAAGGAGAAGAAGCGGTCCGAGCTGCTGGATTCGACCGAGCATCTCGACGAGGCGCTCGGGCAGCCGGGGCTCGCGATCAGACCGGTGCTCGATCGGTGAGCCGCACCTGGCAGCTCACTGATACGGAACTGATCGCCCTGTGGGACAAGCTGTTCCAGGACCGGCTACCGTTGCCGCTGTTCGCGCTGAATCGTGGCGACAACACGCGGGACTGGGCGCGACTGGCGGCGGCGGCGCTGGCCGGGCTGGACGAGACGGCTGACGGCGCCCTGCACGACGCCCTCACCCGCGTCGCCCACGCCGATATTCGGGTCACAGCGGTGGCGTTCGACCCGCGCGATTGCGGCGACCCCGCAGGGGAGCTTCGTCTGGTCGGAGCCCGGCAGGGCGACGTGGCGGTCCTGATTCGCCAGCTGCCCGGCGAAACGCGTTGGCACAGTGGCGGTTATGTGATCACCAGCGGCGATGCCGATCGGCTCGCCGGTGCGGTGGTCGGCGCGCTCCCCGCTCGGGCGGCCGGGCGCGGGCCGGATACTCCGTTGATCACCAGCCCGGCGAGCGCGGAGGCCGACCACCACTACGGCCGGTCTCCGGTCTACGACAACTATGCGGCCGATCACGCCAGCGCGGCGTGGCTGCGACGGCCCGCGGAGCGGCTCGGAGTGATCGAAACCCGTATGGGTAGTTCGATCTTCGGGCCGCGCGGCATCACGCCCTACCGCATCGAATGGCGAGATCTGGTCGACGACGGCCGCTACGCCGTCGCCGAGACGGCAGGACCGGTCGCGACAGCGGTCGATCGGACGGCGCTGGCGTCCATGATCGCCGCCGATATCGCGACCGTGTCACAGACCATGGAGGACGAGCGACGTGTCTGAACAACCCCCGAGAATCGACGCCGAGTGGTCCGCGGACTCGATGTTCGGCGCGACGATCCATGAGAGCCCGGTTTTCGACGGAGCCGAGGCCGGGCGAGACCCGGAGACGACGCTCGATCGGGACGCGCCGGAACTGGAAGCACCGAAATCTGATTTCACGCCCTATTCGACCGGCGAGGCCGCATTGCGCGGTGGCGACATCATGGTGAGCGCGACTGATTCGGCTGTGCCGCTGGCGGTTCGGCTCACCGCCGACCAACTCCGGCGCGACCCGGATGATCTCGGTGACGACATTCTGCGGTTGTGCAAGCTCGCGGCCAACCGGGCCGGCTTGCTCCGGCGTGCGTACCTGGCCGAGATCGGTGTCCCGGAATCGGCGCTGGACCTGCTCGAACTGCCGTCCCAGGACGCGGTCGAACACTACGAGCTCGCAGCGGAATCGGAGCACGGGTACGAGCCGCACAGCTGGCTCGACCGGGATGGAGATTCGTGGTGACAGATTTCGCTGCCCTCGAGGCGGGTGCTCGCGCACGACTGGATCGGATGCGACGGCTCGCCGCGGATCTCGCCGCGATCCGGGTCGACCACACCGATGCCGACGAGGCCATCACCGTGTCGGTCGACGGGGTGGGCCGACTGCTCGATGTCCGTCTGACACAGGCGATTGCGATGCTGTCGCCGTCCGAGTTCGAAAGGGTGCTCGTTGCCACCGCCGCTGCGGCGGTGCGGCGGGCTTTGGGAACGCGCGGACAACTGATCGATGAATTCAACGGTCAAGTGAACAGCTAGCGCTGCCCTGCCCGGAGGGCCGAGTCAACGGGCAGGTGAACAGCGGGGGTCGCCGCTCGCGCACCGCTTGCGGACACCGCGGCCCGAATTAGATTTCTGACGCGAGCCGTCTAGGTATCGAGATCACAGAACCAGCCCAGGAGGGTACCGCGATGAACGTCCTCAATGTGCAGCCGCAGACATTCCGCCGATACGGCGAGATTTCGGACGGGATGGCGGCGACGGTCGCCGTCGCGGGGGCCGTCGACCAGGCCGCTGTCATAGCGGCCATCGCTCCGACCTTCGGGTTGATCGGTCACGAATTCCTGACGAGTTTCGCCTACGCTCAGGCCAACCACTTCGCCGCACTGACCAAGCTCGTCGAAATCCTCACCACCACCGCCGATACCGCGCGGGTGGCCGCGGCGTCCTATGAACTGACCGAGCAGCACAGCGTCGCTTCGTTCGGTACGCTGACGGGCGCCGAACAGTGACTCCCGCGCAACCCTCTGTGGCGCCGCTACATCCGACCGTTCTCGACGCGCTCCGAAATACGCCGGCTGCTCCGATTCTCGATCAGCCGACCCAGCAGTTGCTGGCCGGCATCGGCTTGCCGCAGTTTCCCGCTCTTCCGCCGCTGCCGGGTCTGCCGGTCCTCCCGCCGCTCGACCCGGCGGCACTGTTCAAACCGGTAACCGACCTGATCAGCGGCTACGGCAACGGCAATCTGGGCGCGGGGGAGTTCAATCCGCAAACGTTGATGCGGAATGTCGTCGACGCGGTGCGCACCGCGATGCAGCTGGCCTCCACGGGCATTCAGCTGCTGCAGTCGATGGAGAGCTCAGGGGCAACGGCGGCGACGGCGGCGGCGGTCGACACCGTGGCGACGTCCGCATCGATCTCCGAGCAGGCCGCGCGGATCAACCTGACCACCGGTGGCGCCGCGGGCACCGTCGCTACCGGATATGCGCAAATGGCGGCGGTAGCGACGCGTTTCGCACTCACCACCGCAGCGCTCGGGCCCACGCTGGTGACGCCGCCCGGCCAGGCGGCGCTGCTGGCCACCGCCATCGAGGCGGGCACCGAGGCGACGGCGATCACCGCCCAGACCAAGGCGCAGTTGCTGGCGCAGTCGGCGGAGATGACCGAGGCGGGCAAGCCGGTGCCGACTCGCAGCCCGAAACGTGCGGACCTCGGCAAAGTCCAGCGTTCGCTCACCCAGACGGTTTCGGCGGCCGGTCCCTCGGCGCCGGATGTGTCGGCGGTCGGTTCGCGGTCCTCCTCGGGATCGGCGTTCGCCACCGCCGGGGTCGCGCCCTCCTCGCCGAACCAGCCCACCGTGACGCAGTTGCTGTCGCAATTGCAGCAGGTGGTGACGCCGTTGATCTCGGTCGCGCAGACCGTCGGCAAAGAGGTCACCGCGCAGTTCCCGGCCAAGCCTGGCGCCGACCCCGCGGCGCCGGCTCCGACGCGCTCCGCTGCGGCAGCCGTGCCGGTCGGGTCGACGAGCGGGGGAGCGGCGGTCGCCCCGGCGGCGGCTCCGCTGGGCGTGTGGCAAACCGAAGGCGTCATCGCGGCGACCGCGAGCCCGATCGGCACGCCGCTGATTTCGGCGTCGGCCTCCACGTACTCGCATGAAGTACTACCGCCTTTCGCACCCGGTGCCAGCTCGATCGGCGACGACCGGGCCCGCCCGGCGGGCGGCCGCCAGGAGTCGCCTGTCGATGCCCGCTATGGCGACGAACTGGTGGGAGGCCGCCTGCCCGAGGCCGCAGCACCCATCATCGGCGTGGAAACGACCGCCGACCCGGATACGCCATTCAGCCTGTAAGAGGAGAACGTTGATGAGCAACATCGCGATAGATCACCAACTCGCCAGGATGGCGGCCGGTCGGCTGGACATGCTGGCCGATGACCTGGAGGGCGGGCTACTTCAGCACAGTGACGCGCTGCGTCCGGTGCCGGCCGCCGCCGACCCGGTGTCGCGGCACACCGCGCAGGTGCTACGACAAGTCAGCGCTTCGTTCGAGCAGTCCTGCCTGGGGGGCGTCGGCGAACTGCGCAAGATCGCCGCGAACCTGCGTTCCCACGCCGACCTCGTCGGGGATTCCGATGACGACGCCGTGCAGTCGTTCCAGCGCCTGGCGTAGCACCGCGCGCCGACCACCGAGACGAGGAGTGACGCGATGGTCGAACTTCCGCACGCCGGTTTCACCGGCACGATGTGGGACGCCGTACCGGCCGAGCAGCTGGCACGCGAGCTGACGACCGGTCCCGGCGTCGTGCCGATGGCCGAGGCGGGGCTTGCCTACGCAGCGCTCGCACTGCACCTGGGTGAGGCCGGTGCCGAGTATCGCGCCATTCTCGCCATTGTCGGGAACGCGTGGGGATCGGATTCCAGCGCGGAGGGCATCGCCCGGTTGGCGCAGCTGGCCGACTGGTTCGACGATCTCACCACCGCCGCCGAGCACAATGCTGCCACGGCCGCCGAGCAGGCCGCGGCCTACGAGATCGCTCAGCTCACGATGCCGCACGTGGACGAGGTGGCGGCAGCGGTGCGGATGGCCGAGGAGACGGTCAGCGGCACGCTGCTCGGCGCACCGCTTGCCGGACTGTTCGACACTGCCGAGCATCAGGTCGATGCCTTGCGCGACCACGCCGCCCAGGTGATGCGCACCTACGAGGCGGGCAGTGCGAAGCTGTCCGCAGCGTGGGAGCAGGAGACGGCCCCCATCGTCTCCGCGGGAGCCGCCCTACTCGCCGAGCAGGCGCCGAAGCCGGTCGGCGACGGGTCATCGGGGCCGCCGCCCGACGCGCAGGCCGTTTCTTCTCCCGCACTGCGGGGTTCGCCAGTCGTCGACCTGTCGGCATTGACTCTCGCTCCGACTCCGACCCTGACAGTCGGCGGTGAGTCGCTGGTGATCACGCCGATCCCGCAACCCGTCTCGCCGATCGTGGCGGCAACGGCCGGCGCTCCTGTCGTGACAACGGCCTCGCAGGTATCGCCACCGTCGATGCTCGCGCCGCCCACGAATCCGCCGGGTCCGGTGTCGCCGCAAGCCGGTCAGCGGGCGGTGGCAGCCGAGGCCGGAGCTCTCGGCGAGCAGATCGTCGTCCAGGCCGGGATCGCCACCGCACCACCGGTTCTGGGCAGCGTAGCGCAGTCTCGTACCGCCGGGGCGTCGCAATGATGACCCTGACCGTCGATGCCGCCCTCGTCGTCGCCGAAACTCTCGGCGCGCAGATCCTTCCGGTGGTTCTCGCCCTTCGCACACAACACAGCGAGTACGCCGACTTCCTTGCCGCCCGCGTCGCCGCTGTCGCGGAGTTGCGTGCGCGCGGCGTGCTCGACGAGGACGGGAACGTCCTCGACGACGAGCTGACCACGGCGATATCCGCCCTGGCCCGTCCGGAAAGGCAACTGGCCCTACGGATCCGGCGCGCCGACGTGCATCGAATCTGTTTGGCCCGGCGCGGCCTTGACCACGCGGTGGCGGTGCGAGTGGGCGACGAAATCCAGATCGGCACCGTGTGGGGTGACGAGGATCCGGTCGTGCTGGCCCGGCCGCTGCTGGCCGCACTCGGCGCCCGCCCACCCGCGGACATCCCGGTGCTCACCGCCCCCACCGCCGAACTGCGTCGACGGCTCGACGACACGGGAACCACCGAGGCCAGCGCCGCCTACCAGCTCGGCATGTCCGAATCGGACGCGCTGGCCCTGGGGCTGGCACTGCGCCAGTGTATTTCGGTCGCCGAGTTGGTGTGCTACTCCCACCGTGACGGCAGCGCGGAGCGATCGCCCGCCGCCGTCGCCGTGTACGACACCGCGGCCGGCCGGATCATCGGCGGCGGCAGCATGGCCCCTGACGGGCAACCGTGGACGACCTTGGCCCCCGGCAGTGATCGCCGGTTGGCCCATGTCGTGGGTGCGCAGATCGAAGCGCTGCCCGAGGGCCGCTGGATGCCGTAATCGGTACGCGCATCCACTCATCGTCCGGAGTCACTTCTCCGGAATTTTCAACACATCATCATCCGAAAGGAAATGTCAATGGCCGGCGCAGATGCCCTCCACCTTGATTTCGCCATATTTCAGAAGTATGCGAACGCGTACGCCGACGTGATCCCGCCCATCGACAAGAGCGTCGACAACCTCGAGGCCACAGTGATCGCCGCGAAGAAGGATTGGGAAGGTGAAGCCAATGTCGCGTTCACCAAATTCGCCGACGAACTGCAGGCGAGGATCCGCAAAGTGAATGTCGATCTGGGCCAGGTCTCGGAGGCGTTGCGTACCGGTGAAACGAAGGTCGCGGCAACCGAAAACGAGAGCATGGGCGGATTCACCACGCTGAACACGAATTACCTCTGACCGGAACCGACCGAAACCACTTCTGAGAACGGAACCAACACAATGTTGTACAACCCGCCGGGCGTGATCCAGCTGATCACCGATATGGACAACTACCACGCGGCCATCACCACGGAGCGGGAAAACGCGGAGAACGCGGCGACCTCGCTGGTGCGGGAGGGCTGGCAGAGCGGCGAAGGCGGCGCCGCCGGCTCGTTCCTGGCCAAGCACAAGACCCTGATCGCCGACCTGGACGAGCTGCTCGTACTGCTGAAGAAGGGACGTGACAACGTGCAGGCCGCGCTGGATAAGGCCCGGGCGACCGATCAGCACGTCGCGGACGACTTCGTCTGGTAGATCCGGCACCGAGGAGTCCCCGGGGGCCCGCCGCCAACTGGCCGCGGGCCCCCGTTTTCATGCGGAACGCAGGGTCGGCTCTGATCGCGGCCCGACCTCGGTTTCGGCGGCGGTTCCAGCGCCCTCGAGGTACTCGACTTCCTCCCGGATCGAGACCACCTGGACGGTCAGTTCCTGGCCCGCGCTGCGAATGTGCACCCGCCCGGGCACGTCCGCCGATTCGATCAGCGCGACATCGGCGCCGAGCAGAACCGCCGCTGACTCCCGCGGCGAACGGACATGCACGGCCGTCGCTTCCGACACCTGTCCGGCCGAGGCGACACCGTCGAAAACGATCATCGTCGCCGTGGCTGTGTATCGCGCGCTACCGGAGGCGGGCAACGACAGCGCGGCAGGCGCGCCGACCGCCGCGACCAGGCATTCCCATTCACGGGGGCGAACGCTGTGCACGATCACCCGCGCACCCACCGCGATGGCGCGCAGCACCATCAGTTGGGTCAGCCGCAGCGACCCGACGATTTCCACCCGCCGGACCGCGGGCCCGAACAGTGGCACCGCGACACCGAGCCCGTCATCGGTAGCGCCGATCACCTGACCACACCCTGCGGCCTGCACCGTGAATCGCGACATCGCCGCTGGTACCCCGCGTAGCGCGGCGGACGGCTCGAGGTTCCCGCCGTCGAGCAGGACCTGGCGCTGCAGTCCGCGCAACGGACGCAACCCGAGTTCGGCGGGCGGTTCCTCGGCGTCGTGATGACCGACGCCGACCAGGTCGCGCCGCACGACCGCGCTCAGCGCGACCATGGCGCCGCGCCGGCCCGGCGAGTTCGATTCGACGGCCGGTGTCATGCGCAAGCGGGTCAGCACCGACTTGCCGGGCAGTGTCCACACCGCCGCCAGCATCTCCGGTTCGAGCCGGTGCGGCCGGACTGCGTAACCGGCCAATTCGATGCCGCCGCTGCGCAAGACGCGCCAATCCTCAGCCCACTGCTGTGGGTCGTTGTCGTGCAGGACCGCGGCCTCCGCGGCCGCCAGTTCGTCGGCGGTGAGGATCGATACCCCGACGCCGCTGGCGGCGATGCGACCCGCGACCCGGCGCGTCGCGACCAGGGCGGTGCGGATCACGCCTTCCTGTGCGTTGCCCCGGTTGTCGATCGCGCCGACGTTGTCGAGCGGGTCGAAACGCAGGACCAGCCAGACGTTCTGGGTAGCGGCGGCAGGCAGTGGCCCGAGCAGCTTTTCGTAGACCCGGACGACGTTGTGCGGGCCCTGGGTGCGGACACCGAGCGTGACAACGTCGACGGCGGCCAGCCGAATATCGAACTGGGACAGGCACCGCGCCACATCGGCGAGTGAGATGGCCGCGCCCGCCTCGATCCGAGCCGATCCGAGCAGGGTCGGCCGCACCACGGTGTCGCCGAGCCCGACCATGGTGATCAGGTGGCTGCCGTCCCAGCGCATGCCACAGCGGGCGCCACCGGAGTCCGGGATATCGACATCGAACGACTCGGGGCGTGGTTCATTACCACTACCGCGCCGGTTGCGCCACCAGAGCGAGCCGCGCATTCCCAGAATTCGCCAAACATTGGTTTTCCAAACTCGGACGCCACCGAGCAACGCAATTGTGATCCCGATGACGAGCGCCACTCGAATATCTGCGCAGAGGGCGATGGCTATGGTGGCGGCCGTTGTTCCCGCAGCCGCTGAAGGCAGCACGATGGACAATGGAATCCGCGTGAACAGTTCGCTCGGACCCGAAGTCGGCGATGGCACAACAGGTGATTCCCCGGTATCTTCCGGCGGCATTATCTCGCTATTCATTCAGAACATCTCCATTCGGCGCTCGCCTGTGTGGTGCGGTAGCCTCTCATATGTCGTACGAGTGTGCACATTCAGGCACACGGTGTTCATGCGCACGTGTTCGTGCGCACGGAGGAGTTGAAATGCCGGCACAGTTGACGACCCGGGCGCAGGTCAATGGATACAGATTTCTGTTGCAGCGTTTCGAGCACGCGCTGGTTCGCCGCGATGTGCGAATGCTGCACGATCCCATGCGCATCCAATTCCGTTCGTTGCTGACGGGTTTGGTGCTGGCAGTGCTGGTGACGGCCGGCTGCGGCGTCCTGGCGTTCCTGCGGCCGCAGGGGCAACTCGGCGATGCCAAGATCATCATGGCCGGCGACAGCGGTGCCCTCTACGTCATGGTGGACAAGACCATGCACCCGGTGCTGAATCTGGCGTCGGCCAGGCTGATCACCGGCACCAGTGAATCACCGACGTCGGTGCAGGATTCCAAGCTGGCCTCGGTACCGCGCGGACCGATGCTCGGCATCCCCGGCGCACCCGCGTCGCTGCCGGGGGCGGTCGATCGCGATCGCTCCGAGTGGACGCTGTGCGAAGACGCGACCGACGGTCTGCGCAGTACGGTTCTCGACGGCGTGCCACAGCTCGGCCCGCAGATCCGGCCCGCCTCACCGGATGAGGCGGTGCTCGCGACCTATGACGGCGCCACCTACCTGATCTACGACGGCAAGCACGCACGCATCGATATGAGCAGTGATGCGGTCGTGGCTACCTTGCAGATTCGCGACATGCGGCCGCGGCCGATCGGTGCCGGACTGCTCAACGCGACCGTCGCCGCCCCCGAACTCCTCGCTCCGGCGATACCCGACGCGGGTGCGCCCAGCGCCGTGCGCGTCGCCAATGTCGTTGTGGGGTCGGTGATCCGGGTCCAAGGCCTCAACGGCGCGCAGCCGTATGTGGTGCTCGCCGACGGGGTGCAGAAGATTTCGGAGTTCACCGCGCAGGTACTGCGCACGTCGAACTCGATGGGGCATACCGTCATTCCGCTGCTGTCCCCGGACGCGATCGGCGGTCTGCCGGTGCTGAACACCCTGCCGATCGGGCAGTTCCCGGTCGGCGTCCCGTCCATCGTCGCCATGGATACCGATCCGGTGGCCTGCGCGAGCTGGGCGCGTAGCGCGAGCGACCAAGCCGCCACCCTGCGCTTGCTCGTCGGCCGGCAACTGCCGCTGGCGTCCGGCCGGACACCGGTGCGTCTCGTCGGGGGCGAGGCTGCCCACACGGCCTATATACCCGCTGCCAGCGGCGAATTCGTGCAGGCCACCGGTATCGAGCTGGACAGCACCCGGCGCGATGGCCTGTTCTATGTCACCGACACCGGCGTTCGATTCGGTATTCCGGACGCCGCGACGGCAGTCGTGCTCGGACAGACCGCCGAGCCGAAGCTGGTGCCGTGGCAGATCATCAGCCAACTGCCCGCCGGGCCGATGCTGGATCGCCGATCCGCCCTCATCGCCAGGGATGTCGTCCGCACCGGCGGGGCGTAGCCGGTGTCCGCGGGTGACGAGAAGGTGAACGGCTGTGGCGACCAGATCATGCCCGGTCGCCGCCCGTGCGTGGGCTGGGTACTTTCCCGGCAGTCGAGCGCGAAGGGAACTTGCTGATGCCGCGGATTGTGGGCAGGCGAAGCGATGGCGGCGTGGTTGTGGCTGCCGGCGGGGTGTGTGTCATCGTCGGATCCGACACCCTCGACGCCGCCGGGCACTGTGCGACACCGCCGGAGCAACTGCGGGTGATGTTGGTCAGCGCCACGGCCGACGACGGCGATTGCACCGTTACCGACGAGCCGATGCCCGCCGGTCTGCTGTCGGCGGCGCAGCTCGCGACGATCCTGGCCTGGGAGGTCGGGTTCGTCGAGGGCGAACCAGGCGACAGTGAGCGGCCCGGACTGAGCAGTGCCGAAACCGAGCTCTACCTACGCTATCGACCTGACACCGGGGACGACTATCCGAACAGGCCGGCCGTGGCGGAGGTCGACCGCCCGTTCTTCTCGCTCGAACCCGTCATCGTGCCCGCACCGGTCGGGCCGACCGATGCGCCCGAGTTCGCCGACTATGCGTCCGCGGCGCTGGTTCAGCTCTGCGCATCGATGGCCCATGTCGACGATCTGTCCGCTGCCGAGGTCGTCGGCGCGGCAGCCGAAGACCTGATCGACCGCGTCAGCTATGCCCAGACGGTCGAGGAGTTCTATCCGGCGCTGGCGCAGGCCGTTTCGACGCAGACGGTGCCCGATCCCGCCGTCGAGGCGGCCGACGGCGTCGACCGCGACGAGATCCTGGGCTTCTTCGCCCGCCTGCTGGCGGAGCTGGATCGGCGGCGGCCCTGGCCCGGCCCGGTCACGGTCGCGGTCGACCCGCGCACCTGGCCGACGCCGGGGTCGAGCAGGCTCATCGGCTGGCTGGATATCGGCATCTCCGCCCTGGAGTGGGCGGTGAAGGCGGGCTTTGCGGCGGTTCCCGACGACGATCAGGCGGTGCTGGTCTTGCGTTTACGGAGCGGCCAGCTGATCGCGCTGGTGGGGGAGCAGGACCCGGACCCGGCGAGGTTCATGGTGCTGCTGCCCGATCTCGACGGCCAGCAAGACCCCGTGGCGGTGATCGCGTATCTATCGCGATACGCCGGACTGCGGGTCGAATTCGATGAACGGGCGGCAGCGATGGCAGAGGTGGCGGCACAGTGATACGACCGGAGAACGCGAGCACGGCGGCCGATGCCGCTGAACTGATCGATGCGGTGGGCCGGGCGCTGAGCCAGATGCGCAGTCTGCGCGGTGCGCGCGACGCGCTGACCGCGTCCGCCACCGTGGAACACGGCCGAATCACCGTCGTGGTCAATGCTTCGGGCTCGATCATCGAGACGTACTACGCCGACGACATCAACACCCTCAGCTATGGCCAAATCGCCCGCGCGACAGTGCAGGCGGCGCAGGCGGCGGCCGCGAAGGTGGCCGCCGAGCAGGAAACGCTCCTGGCCCGGGCGGCCGAGTTGCGGTCGCGAATGCCCAAGCCAGAGGATCTGTTCGAAGGGCTGGCAGCGCTGCGGGCGCAACTGCCGAAGCACATCCCCGCACCGCTTACTTCGCCGTCGCAAAACACGCTGAATGACTGTCGAAACGATAATCATCGGATTCTCGACCGATGACGCCGACCGCCGAATTGTGAGCGCGACAGAAGGACCCGACACGATGGATGATGATTTCAACGCTGCCGTCGAGGAATTTCAGGCCAGGATGGCCGAAATCGCCGATCTGCAAGCCGAACGTGCGCTACTTGCCGGCGTCGCCACCACTGCGCGACGGCGGGTGCGCGTCACCGTGAATGCCGACGGGATCGCCACCGACATAAAGTTTTCCGGCGCGATCGGCGAATTGACCCCGGCGGAGCTCGCGGACGCGGTCACCGCGGCGTCGCGGGCGGCGGTGCTCGAGGTCGCGCGCAAAGCCAAGGAACTGATGGCACCGCTCGACATCGATCAGGCCGAGGCGCCCGAACCGGACGATCTGTTCGCCACAATCAACTCACTGCGCGATCACCTGGGCTGACGCCGACCGCAGTGGACCGGCACCGCGCCGATTGGCGGGATCGCCACCGATAGTCGAGACTTCGATCGGGGGTGGCCGAGCTATCGAGTCGAGGGCGCACCATGGCAGTCGAGATCAGTCGTCCAGGCCGAGTGACCCGGACGCAACCGGCGCTGCCGTCGAGCCGCGGGCGGCGCGCACTCGTCCTGTCGCTCGTCGGCGGCACCGGATTCCTGATCAGCCAGGACGTTTCGTTGCACAGCATCGCCGTGTCGACCTTGCTGCAGCAGCTGGGTGACCGGGACGTGCTCGAGTTCTCGCTGTGGATCCCGAAGTCTTATGTGTTGTCGCTCATCGTGTTTCTGCTCGTCGGTGGTGTGCTCACCGACCGATGCGGCGCCAAGCGAGTGCTGATTGCCGGGTATGTCACCTTTCTCGCTGGTCTGCTGGCCCACATGCTGCTGGCCGCGACCTCGATTCCCTTGCTGGTGGCCAGAATCGTCATGGGTGCGGGTGTCGCCGCAATCGTCCCAGCGTCGTTGTCGATCCTCGTGCTGGTCAGCAATGCCGGTCGGCCACGCGCCCAGGCGCTGCTGTTGTGGGCAGGCTGTCTGGCCGCGGGCGTGACAGTCGTTCCGCTGGTCAGCGGCCTGCTGTTGAATAATCTGTGGTGGCCCCGGGTCGCTCTCGCCGATGCCGTGGTCGCGGTGGCGCTGCTGGTCGGCATCGTCAAGTTCGTCCCGCGGTGCCCCGGCGATCCGCAAGCTCCGGTGGATTGGCCGGGTGTCGTTGCGGCGACGATAGGTTCAGGGCTGGTCGCGCTCGGTCTGTTCAAGGCGCCCGACTGGGGTTGGACCGCGGCTCCCGTCGTGGCGCTGCTGGGGGCAGGCGCCGTCCTCTTGGTGGTGGCGGCGGCCACCCGCCGTGGCGGCGAGTTGCCGCACGACATTCTGTTGCGAGCCGATCCGCGGGCGCAGCCCGCGATGTTCGCGCTGTCCGCGGCGGTCGTGGCGGAATTCGGCATTGTCTTCGTGACGATCCAATACCTGCAGGCGGTGCGTGGTACCGACCCGGTCGTGGCGGGCGCGCTCATCTTCCTGCCCGCCTGCGTGGCCTCCGCGCTGGGTGCCAAGGCCGGTGCGATGCTGCAACGCCGTACCGGCGCGACAACTCCGCTGATCATCGGCTTGACGATGGTGCTGGATGGCCTGGCTGTCGGTTTGACCGCGGACGCTGCGGGCAGCCTGGAGCGGATCGTGGGGATGGTCGCGGTGATGAGCGTGGGTATGGGCGTTGTCATGGCGGTCGCGCTCGATGCGATCGCTACCGCGCTGCCCCCGACTCGCAACGGCGTCCTGTTCGGGGCGCAGTCGGCCGTCGTCCAACTCGGTAGCCTGCTCGGTTTGGCAGTAGCCGGTGGTCTCGTGGACCAGGGATATCAAGCGGAGCTCGTCATTCCGGCCAAAGTCGCCGCGCACGAAGGCATCGTCGCGGTCGGGCAACCGCTCGGCAAGAACGTGGCAACGGCGGCCTCGGTTGACGACACACTCGGTGGGCCGCTCGCCCAAGCGGTGCAGAACGCGTTCTTGGTCGGCTACCGGCACGCATTGCTGGCCACCATCGTCGTGGTCGCGGTGATGATGGTCGTAACCGTCGCCCTGACCGCGCGCGCCCGCCGGCGGAGTGCTGGGAACTCGAGGGGTTGTCAAGAGATTCCAAAGAATATTCGAGATATGTAAATAATCGCAAAGTCGATATCAAGAATTCGCGGCGAGGTTGATCGCTTTCGATGCGGTGCGCATAATTCATTTTCGGGGCGCATTGACTATTCTATCGAGAGGCTGGGGTTGTCGTGAAAGAGGTTGACGATGGCACTCCCGTTCCGCGCCGGATCCGGCCGAGTGCTGCCACGGCCCGATCGGCTGTGTCGCGAACCTCGGCCGAAGAGATCCTGACCGGCGCGCGCGCCGAACGGGCCCAACTCGAGCAGGGTCGCCACTTCTATGCCCAGCTTGTCGATCAGGCGGAACAGCTACACCACGAGATCCGTAGGCTGCACGAGGAGCAGCGCGAGGTCTATCGGCAGCTGAACAACCTGCGTCGACGATTCACCAGCCTGCCGCCCGTCCCCCGGCCGAGCGGCTATCCGCCGATCGCGGTCGCATCGGCCGCGCAGGCCGAGCCGCGCGCCGGTGCCGGCAGAGCGACTGCCTGACTTCGGATCGCCTCGATGAGGACCGTTGCCGGACAACAATGTTGACCGATCGGCGACGCTCCACTCCGCGACGGCAGGCGTGACCGTCTGCGGTAGTCTCACCTCGTGTTCAGGTGCGGGTCTGGACGTGTGGAAGGGACCGGGTTCGTGCGTGTGGTGGTGGTGGAGGACGACGCGGGCGTAGCCGGCGCTGTTGTCGACGGCCTCCGAGCGCATGGTTTCCCGGCCGTCGACCATTTGTCACACGGGCTCGATCTGCTGACTTCGCACGCAGGCTACGACGCGGTCGTGCTCGATATAGGGCTGCCCGATGTCAACGGTTACCTGGTGTTGCGCCAGCTCCGCAAGGTCAGCACGGTTCCGGTGATCATGCTGACCGCGGAGGGCGACGAGTTGGCGGTGGTGTCGTGCCTGCGTGCCGGAGCCGACGACTACATGGTCAAACCGCCGCGGCTCGGTGAACTCGCCGCCCGCCTGGAAGCGGTCGTGCGACGCAGGCAGACAACGGAGTCCGCTCCGGCCATGGTGGTTACCGGTGATGTCGCGGTAGATCTGGGAGCTCGTTCCGTCGAGGTGGCCGGTCTGCCGGTACAGCTGACGCAGAAGGAATTCGCCATAGCACGCGTGCTGGTCGAGCGCGCGGGCGTCGCGGTGGCCCGGGACACGATCATGGACGAGATCTGGGGCGAGAAAACCCCGTCCACGTCTCGTTCGCTCGACGTTCACATGGGCGCGCTGCGGGCCAAACTGAACCGCCCAGGACTGATCGCCACCATTCACGGCTTCGGCTACCGCTGGACTCGGTGACCTCGCCGGATGCGCGTTCGGTTGGTCAGTGTATTCACGCTGCTGGCGGCGATCTGCATGATCTGCTTCGCGATCGGGATCGGGATGGAGTTGGCGTCGAGCCGGACCCAGGCGATGGTGATCGATCGGATCCAGGTCGCCAACCAGTTCGCGGCGACGGCGTCGGTTGATCCGGCACGCCTCGAGGGGGAGGCGCAGACCTATTTCGAGCAGACCGGCAACGGTGTCCTGGTGATCGCGGGCAGCGGCACGGTGATGGTCGATGTCGGGGTGAACCGCGCCGACCCACGGGTCATCGAGGTATCGAACAACGCACACCGGTTCATCCCGCCGGAGACGCTGTATCCGTGGAGTACGCACCCGATGGTGGTCGGCCAGCCCATCGGAACCTCGCAGCAAGCCGGCGGTGTGGTCGTCATCGCGATCTCGACCTCGGCGACTCGCCGTGGTATCACTGACAGTTGGATTCAACTCGCCTGCGTGACCGCCACCGCCCTGTTGGCGTTCGGCGGCGTGGCGCTCGGGGTATCAGGGTGGATCCTGCGACCGGTGTCCAAATTGCGCCGCGATGTCGACGCGCTGACCTCGACCTTGCCGGTGCGGCGCGCGGAGCCGGGGGGTTCCCCGTCCAGAGGCCGGGGGCCGCGGGAGATCGTCGAACTCGCGGTCGGTGTCGCGTCGATTACCCGAGCCGTCGCCGACCTGGCCGCGGCCGAGCGAAAACTGGTGGTCGATACGGCGCATTCGCTGCGAAATCCACTGGCCGCGCTCGCGGTTCGGTTGCAGGCCCTACAGCCGATGATCGCCCAGGATCACGCGTCGGCCACCTTCGCCGGTGTGGTGAGCGAAGTGGACCGGCTCACGGAGTTGCTGGACGGCTTGCTGGCCTCGGCGGTGGCCGATGCCGCGCCCGGACACGCCGCCGCGCGCTCGAACACGTCGGACTGTGACGCGGTAGCGGTGGCACGGGATCGAGTGGACGCGTGGCATGCCGCGTTCCAGCGCGCCGACATGACCCTCACCCTCGACGCGACTACCGAGGTTGCCGAAGCCGGTGTTCCGGCGAGTGTGCTCGCCCAGATTCTCGATGTCGCGCTGAGTAACTCCGTACGCTACGCGGGCCGAGATGCCCATACCGCGATCACCGTCAGCCAAGAATGCGAGTCGGTTGTTGTGTCGGTCCGCGACGACGGTGTCGGGGTGTCACCCGATGAGCTCGATCAGCTGACCACTCGATTCTTTCGCGGAGCACAGGCGACGGCCGGCGGTTCCGGTCTCGGCCTGCCGATCGCGGCGACCATGGCGGCCCAGTACGGGGGATTGTTCTTCGTCGACGTAGCCGAACCGTGCGGTCTGGTCGTCACGGCCAGCTTTCCGGCTGCGGTCGCGCCGAATCTTACATCCGGGTGAACGCCTGAAGGTTTGGTGAACTCCGTCGGCGCGCCGCGCGAGCGACACGAGGGCGACGGCACGATCGCCCTGTGGCACCTAACCCTGACGCCGGTAGCAACCCGTTCCTTTCGCTGTTCGGTGAGTCGGGGCGGTTCGAGTTGCCGGCGGGGTTGTCGTTCTTGGATCTGGGTGAGGACTGGCAATCGTCGGGATTGCCCTGGGATCTCGATGGCGAAGGCAAGCCCGAAGACGGAAAGCGCGTCAAGGACGCGGATAAGGACGACAAAGATAAGAAAGATAAAGACGAGAAGAATCCGAAGGGCGACAGGGACGATCGCGCCCCTGCGCCAGGAGGCGGGTCCGGCAAGGGCGGCTCGGGGAAGCCCGCGCCGAAAGGCGGCGGTGCGGGGCCGAGCGGCGGCCCACCGGTCAACAACCGCCCGAGCGGTGGGAACCCGAACACTGGCGGCAAGCCCAACAGCGGTTCGAACCCCTACGGCGGCCCGGCCAATTACAACGCCGGTGGCGACCCGATCAAGGTCGACCCGCAGGATCTGATCAACAAGGGTAAGCGGCTCGCCGAACTGCCGAGCGCGCCGAAGGGTCTGTTCGACATTCTCAGCACACTGAGCGACTCCTTGCAGCGGCTGGGAAGTCCTTGGGGGGCGGACGAGTTCGGTAAACAGTTCGCCGAGGGCGCGACAGGCTATTCGGCATCGGCCGAAGCGCTGGTGGGCAACGCGAGTCGGGAATCGGACGCCACCGGGGCGATTCCGATCTTCGGACAGCTACTGGTCAACTATGGCACCACAATCGAGCAGGCGGGCAGAGCATTCGCCGCGGGCGAGGACCTGTACGCCCAGTGGATTCTGAAGAACTACGTAGACGAGAACGCCAGTGGCGACCCCGGTCCGTACAAGGGCCCGCTCAGCTCCGAACCGAACTTCGGCAAGAACACCGGAAACAACAACCCGTCCGGCCCGCCGCCGGGTGATCAGGACCAGCAGTCCGGCAATGGAGGCGGACAGAATTCGGGTGGATCCACCGGCGGTGGTTCTGATCCCGCTGGTTCCTCGGCCGGTGACCCGGATGCCAACCGGCCGAACATGCCTTCCACGCCGAATCTCGCGGCTACCGGTACTCGCGATCCTGCCGCGCCACTGAGCGTAGAGGCTTCCTCCTCGAACCCGATCGACGCACTCGCGACGCCGGGACCGACGCTCGGCGGCACCCCGGCACACCCCGGCGTGCCCGCACTCCCTGGTGCTCTCGGTCCGAACGTGTACCGCGCGACCGATCCGGGAACGGTTGTGCCGGTTGACAAGACCGGTGGTCCGACGACGGGCGGCAAGGGCGGCGGCATTCCGTCGGCGCCGCTGCCGCGGATGCTCGGGGCGGCCTATGACGGGGAGAAGCTGGTGCCGAAAGCCGGTGGCATCGGCGCCCAGTCGCGTGCGGGCGTACTGCCCCAGGCCGCGATGCCGGGGATGCCGGGGACGCCCGCGATGGGGAGTAGTGGTCAGTCGGTCTCTGGCAAGGAGAAGCGGCAAGAGCGTCGTGAGCCGCCGGTCGAGGAACAGTTCGAGCCCGACGCTGCCGACCCGTGGCATGGGCCCGGTCTGCGAGACGGCGGCCGGTGATGTCGATTCCCGATGCGGTACGGCAATCCGATATCAACCTGCCCGAGGACCTGCGGTGGTTGAGCTGGGTCGCCGGTAGCGCTTGGCCGGAGGGCAGCGAGAACGGCATGTTCGCCCTCGCCGACGCCTGGTCGGAAGCCTCGGCGGGATTGACCGGGCTGGTCTCGACTATCGAAGACGCGGTGGACGACATCCTCTCGGCGTATCCGTCGGCCGGTTCGGGTTCGGCCATGTCGCGCACCCTGCGGAACCTCACCGATGAGTCGGATCAGGCCTCGTTGCAAGCTATCGCCAAATCGCTCGGTCAGCTCGCTGATTCGTGCGATCAGGTCGGTTGCGCGATTCAACAGAACAAGATCATGATCATCGTCGGCCTCGTACAGCTGGTCTACGAGATCGCGCTCGCGTGGCTGTTCCCGCCGACCGCCGGCCCGACGCAGGCGGCGTTGATCGGGTGGTACCGCATTGTCTTCCAATACCTGAAGCAGCTGTTGCGGCAGATGCTCGTCGCCGCGCTGAAAGCCATGGGGCAGCAGGTGATTCTGACGCTCCTGATCCAGCTGGGACAAATGGCGGCCGGACATCGCGACGGTGTCAACGGTAAGGATTTGTGGTTCGCGGCGCTGGGCGGCGCGCTGGGTGGTGCGTTCGGCGCGATGTTCGGCAAGCTCGGTGGTGATCTGTTCGAGCTCCTGGGCGGAAAGATCACCCGTTCGCAATTCGACAGCAGGTTCCAGCAGCTCATGCGCGGCGCCGTCGAGGGCGGCGCCGGTGGTGTCGGCGGAATGATCGGCGGTGGCATCGCCAACCAGGTCATCAACGGTGGCGAATTCGAACTGGACCCGAGGATGCTCGGCGCCGGTGCCGCCGGCGCGTTCAGCTCCGGCGCGGGACGTTGGCGTGGCGCCGGCGCCGGCAAAGTGCACGTCGATCCCGTCGGCGGCCCGCGCAGTCCGGCCGGATCGACACCACCGACCAAAGTGCCGCCCTCGGATACCGGGCCCGCGGCTGCACCCAAGAGCGTTTCGGACTCGCCGAATGGCAACGCGGGGAGAGGGAGTGGCGCGCAGCCGAATGGATCGCTGTCCGAACACCGCAGTGGGTCCTCGGCATCCAACCAGGGCGGTGATCAGACCGATGACTCGATCGTGAGCTCAACGCACCGGAACACCGCCGAGGACAACCTGTCGCAGCAGTCGTCGTCCGCGAAATCGGGTGGTGACGACTCTTCCGCACCGAACACCGGTCACGCGCCCGCGAACCATGAACAATCGGAATCGACTGCACAACGGCAGTCTTCCGAGACGGCCGAGCCCGCGTCGCAGCAGCACGACGGCGGTCAGCTCGTACCGCAGCCGCACAACGCGGCAACCGCATCCCAGCAGGCGGCGTCGAACGCCACCGGCGGGGACAAGTCCCCGAGTTCGTCGCCATCCGCCCAACGTGGCGTGGACACCAAAGTTGTTGCAAGCCGAGACAACATGCCGACGGCACCGAGGAACGACGTATCCGGTGACCACTCGGCGCGTGCGCAACCGCGGGCGGGTGGCGCACTCGATGCTCCGGAGTCCATTCAAGCGAAACAAGCCGACTCGACCGTCGCGACCAAGTCGGACGAGGTGCATTCGAACCCGGTCCAGCGGCGTGCGGAATTCGCGCAACCCGAGATCGATTCGGTGTCCCCGAACCGGCCGGACGCTCCGCAGGGAACCCGGCCGACCTTTGAGAATTCGGCCGCGGCAACCGACAAGACAACACCGGTCAAGGAACCAGCCGGTGCTCCGAATCCCCAGGGCGACAAAGGGGAGAAGGCTCCGGCGCGCGACACCTCGGCATCACCCGTGGCCGAACCGCGGGCCCGCGCGGGCGCCAAAGGCATAAAGGGCGTCAGCGACGACCTGGCTCTCGTCGGAAGGATCGACGAGGCCACCGGCCTGCGCTGGCGGCTGGTCGAGACATCGCTGCTCGATCCGGCCTGGCCGGGCGGCAAGGCCTTCACCCGGGAAGTCCTGGGCTTCGAGCAGACAATGCAGATGCTCCGTGGCAACAAGTCCCCGCACGAAGGTCGGGAGCTGTTCCGGCCATTCCAGGACGGCGACTTGCCGATGCGCCCTGGCTTCGGCCAGAAGAAGACGGCCGTCACCGACGATCTCGGCGAGGGCGCGGGCGGCGGCGTCCGCGGTTACGACGAACGGAACTCCCGGGGTGTGTTCCGGTTCAACACCGACGAGCTGCCCGATCACCGGTACACGATCGACAAGGACGGCCTCTGGTCCAAAGCCTCCGATCCGGAATCCAACGGTAAGCCGGATCCCGAATCCGACGTGATCCCACGCAAGGGCGCCACGACGATCGAGGTGCCGCGCCAGGGCCCGATTCTCAAGCGCTGGGCCGAAATATCCGCGCCCGCAATGCGGACCGTGGTCGGTGACCATGACGGCAACTGGTACGTCGGCAAGAACCTGCATCACGAGCAATTCCACAACGCGGGCGTCTACGTGGCTTTCCAAGCGCAATTCGTCAACGGGAAAATGGTCGCGGTGCACGACTGGGCAGGTGCGTACCAGCCCTCGCCGACTCGGGTGAAAGCCGCGCTGGAAAAGCTCGGGATCTACGGCGACCTGGACCATTACGACCAGCAGGGACGCAAGTACACCGATTCCGATCGCGAGGGGTGGACGCAGGCCGCCGAACCGACGCCGACTTCGCGAAAGACGTCTGCGACAGAGGTTGATTCGACTGAGCCGCCCGAGCCGTTCACCCGTGCCGTCTCCGATGAGCCGCAGCGGGACTTCCTCCGGGAAGCCGAAGACATCACCCGGATGTACAAGCGTGAAGATTGGGAGAACGCCACACCCGAGGACCTGCGGGAGGCGCTGCGAGGCAGCGTCCACCACGATGCGCGCGACGCGGAAAGCGTTGCGAAATATCACCGCGCGGTGACCGCCGCCGTCGAAACCATCCGGCGGGGGACAACGAAGTTCGACGACGACGGTGCGGAGGTGGCGCCGGGCAAGGTCCTGCGCTGGACCCAGGTCATGGGCACGATGGGAATGCGCGAGGGTCCCATCAATATGGACGCGGGCGAGGGCAAGACGTTCGTCTTCCTCGCCGATTCGATTCTGAAGGCCGCCGCCGGTGACTCGGTGCACGTTTTCACCACTCGCGACACTCTGGCCAACGATGCGGTCAACCTGTACAAACAGGTTCTCGGGGTGCTAGGTCCGGACGTGTTCAACGTGGTCAGGATGAATCCGAACGGCGCCGACGAGACCGGCTTCGATCCGGCGAAGCCGACCATCTATATCGGCACCCTCGACGATGCGGCATTCGGGCAACTCCGCGGCAAGTTCATGCGCGGCGATATCGCCGTCATCGACGAACTCGACGAGGCGCTGTACTACGCCGACACCACCTGGATCATCTCCGACGGCCCCAGCCTGGCCGCGGATCCGCATATCGCCTCCCGCATCATGGCGGCTCGGCACTTCCTCGACAATCGGCTTGCTTCCGGGGATCTGAGCCCCGCGGACTTCGATCGGACGGACGGGCAGGTCGGCGGCCCGGCGAAGCTCAACGCCGAAGGCGCCGAGAAGGTCAGAAGACTGCTCGCCGAGGAGGATCCCGGCGCGAGCCCCGACGACCTCGCCGTCCAGATCGACCGGGTGAATTCCGCCGCATCGGCGCACTGGGAGTTCGTCGAGAACGACCACTACATCGTGCACCGAGGTGGCGACGGCGTCGACAAGGTCTACATCATCGACCAAACCACCCACAAGGTGATGTTCGATCCGGCGACCTCGACCGAGAGCAGGTGGAACGGCGGTCTGGCGCAGGCCATCGAGGCCAAGCACGGGATCACGATCCGGGGCGACTCGGTGTCTTCACAAAGCCTCACCGCCAAGACCATGCTCGCGGAGCGGTACGAATGGCTCTCGGGCGCTTCGGGCACGGCCGAGGGGGTGTCCGGCCACCTCGTCGACAACTATGGGATGAAGCCGGTAGTCACGGTTCCGCGCTTCACGGAATCGAAACTGGACACTCTCGAGGCGAATCTGGCTCCGAACCAGTCGGCCAAGCACGATGCGATCGCCGACAAACTCATCGGTCGGCACCGTGCCCAGGCGCGTCCCGAACTGGTGATCGCCAACCGCAACAGTGAGGTCGCCGAGATCTCGGCCCGGTTGAAGCTCGCGGATATTCCGCACGAGGTCGTCGATGCCCGGTGGTTCGCCGACCGGGGCCCCACCGCGGAAGCCGACCTGAAAGCGATCTTCGACAAGGCCGGTCAGCTCGGCAAGATCCTGATCATCAACCGTCAAGGCGGCCGTGGCGTCGATATCGAGATCAGCGATGCCGTCAACGCGGCCGGTGGCCTGCATGTCAGCATTTCGGGCAAGTCGGATGTGCGTGACATCGATATCCAGGCCGAAAACCGCGCCGCGCGCAACGGCCAGCAGGGCAGTGTCGAATACTTCCTCGCCGCCGATGACGCGCTGTTCGCCACCGCTCCGCACCACGCCCAGACGATCATCCGCTACACCGACGCGGTCACCAGCCATGAGAACGCGACCGTCCGGCTCGATGAGGCGTTGGACACAAAGGAGCGCGCGGAGCATGCCGATGACCTGGGTCGCACCATGCAAACCCGCACGGTCCGGGACGCGGCGTTCAGCGACTACACCATCGCGCAGGAGGCGCACCAGGCGGCGACGGCCGAACGCAAAGCCGCCGAGGCAGCGGTGCGGGCCGCGGCGTCGCACCTGCAAGCGGAAAACGCCGCACGGCGGATGGGCCGCACGGTGCTGCCGCCGACCGCCGTCCCCGCGAGCGTGGCAGCACACACATCCGCACGGGACATGGATATCCCGTCGCCGATACACGAGCAGCGGGCGGACCTCGGGCAGCAGGATGCCGATGTCTCTGAGCCGGCTACCGGTTCGCTTTCGGACGACCTGAGCGGTACCGAACTGCCGCAGCTGTTCGGCGACGATCAGTTCGGTCCGCCGGCGCCGCTCGCCGTTGTCGACTTCCCGGGCCTGTTCGTAGCCGATACCACTGGGCATCTGGTCGCGTTCGGGACCGAGGAAATGCCGGTGGTGCGGACCTATTCGCACGAGCAGAACCTCGTGCACGAGATCGAACATCCGGACTCCGGTCCGGTGGTGCTCGACAGCGCACTGGTGGCTGAGCTTTTCACCACCCGGACGCGCGATGACGGCACGGTGGTGGTGAGCTCGACGGCGACGGGGGCGCATGTCGTCACCGCCGGGACAACGTCGATGTTGCCCGCCGGGTCCGTCTACGGACGTCCTGATCCGCTCGACTCGACCAAGTTCACGCTGTACGGCGGGTCGACTGTCGGCTGGTTGTCCGTGGATGCGAATCGGATCGGCGTGACGCCACGCCGGGCGACCGGCCCGCTCCAGCGTGACGATGTCCCCGAAGCGGCGATTGTCAACGGCCACGTACCCGCGCCGGCGGTAGTGTTCGCGGACCCGCGGAGTCGTGTGCTGGGCGAGCGGCTCGCGGAGCTGACCGACGAGATCGCAGGCAGTCGCAACGATTCCGCACTGCGTGACAAGTTGACGGCGCAGCGGAAGGCATTGCACGACGAGTTGGAGAATCACTTCGCGACACTGCCGGAGGAGCAGCGCACCATCGCTGTGGCACGCGCGAAACAGCTGGGGAGCATCGATCGGCACACGGCGAAACTTGCTGCCGAGCACGAGATTTCGCTTGATACGGCGCGCGTGGAGATGAAGGCCGAGCTGGTCGCGGCGCTCGCGGGCAAAGATATCGCCGTGCGGATCTTCGAGGAGTCGCTGCTGGAAGTACTGCGGGATGGCCGGTTCAAAACGATATTCGATCTGGGCGACACCGACACCGCAATGAATGACCGAGCGCTGCTCGAAGCCCGCTGGTTCGGCCATGACGTGAATGACCATCCGATCGATAAGCGGGCCGTCTACGGGTACGTTCGCGTCGGCGGTGAACAGCCGGTCGGCGAGCTGAACGACGAACGATTGAATGTCTACGGCGACGCCGTGGTGGTCCTGAAGTCCGCAGTGCGGGCCCGCACGACGGTGTGCGTGGGAGATTCCATCGAGCATAAGCAAAATGTCTATCCTTCGAGCCTCGAGGATCCCGCACCGGAGTCCTTCGGCGTCTACCCGCCCCGCAGGCCCGGCTTGCCGGCCGCCCATGTCGGTCTGCGGCGAGACCTGACGCATCCGGACTTCCGGAAGTGGGGGTATGTGGAGGCGCAGGTGCACGGTGGCGTCACCAGTGCCGACATCGATCACGTGGTCTTCAAGTGGGAGCCGGAATCAGCCCTGCGGGATCAGCTCCGTGCAGCCGGAATTCCCTGGAAGGTACTCCCGCACACGGCCCCGCCGATCGTAAACAAGCCAGGGCAGGCGGACCACGCGATCAGCAGCGGATGGAAAACCTATCTCAACTCGTCGCGCGCATCCGATGATCCGAATGCGCTGCACGGCAAGAACTTCCTGGGCGTCACGGTCAATTTCACCTACGCCGACGTGGTGACCCAGGACCTGATCGGACCGGCGGGGACGCCGATCGGGGTCAGTTACAAGCACGTCGAGTCGGAGATCGAGGGGGCCGAGCGCTGGGCGGGTGCGCAACAGTGGCACGACAAGGTGGTGCGTACCCGGCCCGGTCAAACCGGCAAGGATGTCTTCGCTGGTCAGACCAGGGTCGGGCACGAGGTCGTCGCGGCGCCGTGGGCGGCCGAATACGGCGGGGTCGGCCGGGAACCGATTTTCGTCAACGCCCACGCTGGTCCGAACGCCTTCGAGATCCGGCTGCGAACCGGAACGACGCTCGAGGTGAGCGGCGCGACATTCGCCAAGCTCGTCGAGCAGTCCCCGGCGCTGCGAGCGCTGGGCGCCGCCGGCCCCAGCTCGCTCGTGCTGGTCGCGTGTGAGCCTGCGAAAGGCTCGGCGGCCACCGACTTCGCGGCTACGCTGCACCAGAGGTTTCCGGCCGCGCCGGTGCACGCCGCCGCCAGCGCGGTCTGGATCTCCAACTGGCGGAACCCGGCCGTGCCCACTGTTCGTTACCGCTACCTCGCCGCCGACAACAATGCCGGGTGGGTGAGTTTGCACAGCGACGGCACCCGCGTCGAGCACGCCGGCACCCGCTATCCCACCGGCGCGACCGGATCGTCGACCACCGTCGCCACCGAGCTCGCAGGGTCGAATTCATCGGTTTCCAGCCGCAATCCGATCGTGCGGCAATGGAAAGAAGTCCTCGATCCACCGGTGAGCTCGCCCCTGACGACGACCACCGCGGAAGGCGTGCGCGGCGCGAGCAAGCAGCGCACCGAGTTCGAAGTCTCGGACGTACTCAGCCGAGCCCTGCTCGACAAGAACGGCACAGCGATCGGAGTGTCGTTCGTCCTCAAGTCGGAGGGGCAGCGCGAGGCGATCAAGTGGGCGCGCGCGGCATCCGGGCAGGACATGGTGGTACTGACCGACAGCGGTCAGGACGTGGACGACGTCACCAAACGGCGCTTGGTATTCGGCAAGGATGTCGTCGACGCGCCATGGAAGACCGACTATGCCCAGGACGGTCCGGGTCCGGTCTATATCGACGCGCACGCGGACTCGAAGGGGTTCATGGTCGAGATCATCTGGAAGAAGGGGACGAAGCAGGAGTCGACTCGATCGGTGCGGGTCGACGGTGCCAACTACGCCAAGATCGTGAAGGCCGCCGAGTACTTCCAGGAGGCGCTGCGGACGGGTGGTCAGGCGACGGACCGGTCGTTGGTGCTGATCTCGTGCAAGGCGGGCAAACGGACGGCGGCGACCGATTTCGCGCTGGCGATGCGCGATCTGCTGCCCACCGCCCCGGTGCACGCGGGCGCGGGCGTGGTGATGGTCAGCGTCAAGAAGGCGGGGAAGACCTTCGCCACTCTCGGCGTCAACGACAACCGGGGCTGGGTCACCATCGGTTCCGATGGCGCGAAGGTGGTGCAGGAGAGCACGATCAAGCATGCGCCCGCCGCGGTGAGCGGGACACCCGGGCGGTCTACGGGGACGCGGACCGGCGCGGTGCCCGAGGTGCCCGAGGTGGCCGACACTTCCGCGGAGTCCGGGGCACTCGTCGCCCCCGCGGTGAGCAGTGGCTGGCGCACGTATCTGAACTCGTGGCGGGTATCCAACGATCCGGACGTCCTGCACGGCAAGAACGCCTTCGAGTTGCCGATCAATTTCACCTACGCCGACGTCGTCGCGCACGAGATGTTCGGATCGACCGGAGCATTGACCGGTGTCTGCTTCCAGCACGTCGATCTGGAACTCGACGCGAATCGACGCTGGGCGGCCGCGACGGAGTGGCACGACAAGGTAGTGCGCACCCAGCCGGGGCAGACCGGGAAGCAGGCCTTTCACGGTCCGCTGAGGGTCGGACAGGAGGTGGTCGACGCGCCGTGGGTCGCCGAGTTCACCCGGACCGGACATCGACCGGTCTTCGTCACCGCCCACGCGGGTCCGAATACGTTCGAGATCCGGCTTCGGACCGGAACCACGCTCGAGGTGAACGGTACGACGTTCGCGAAGATCGTCGAGTGGTCGGGACTGCGAGGCCCGCTGAGCGTCGGTGCGGCGACCTCGATCGTTCTGCTGGCCTGCAAACCCGCAAAGGGTTCGGCGGCAACGAAGTTCGCGCGCACACTGCACCAGAACTTCCCGCATGTGCCGGTTCATGCCGCCGCTACCTCGGTGTGGCAGTCGACCATGCGTTATCCGGCACGGCCGGATGTCAACTATCGCCTGATCGCGGCGGACCGCAATGCCGGTTGGGTGACATTGCACAGCAACGGCACTCGAACAGACCATGCGTCCACTCGCTACCCAGCCCCGGCCGCCGCTTCGAGCGGCGTGGTCGACTCCGGATCGACCATCCATGGCGCGCTCAGCGCTCCACTGCGTTTTTCCTCGGACCAGGAAGTCACCGAGGTGGTCGCGGCGGCAACTCCCGAGGAGGCGGCCGCGAACGACGCTCGCCTGTGGAAGTGGCTGACTCGCAACATGTTCGACGACGCGTTCGACCACGCGGTGCGTGGACGCACGCTGCGCGACGGGTCCGGTCTCGAAGAACTGGCCGATCTCGAGGATATGTCCGAGGATGCCCGGCACCCGGCGCCGGGCGCGGGCTTGCTCGCCGACAACGCCGAGATCCATTGGAGTGATGACGAACTCGCCGCGCTGTTCGCCGACCCGGACGAAGGCTCGACGGCAACGGCGCTGAGCCCACCCGCCGCGATGGCGGAGCATCACCCACCGACCACGGAAACCCTCGGGGCGTTGCCGTTGCACGTCGCCCCGGCCGCCGAGGCGTTCGTTCGCGGCGATCGATGCGTGCTGATCGACGGACTCGGTACCGCGCACCGGCTCGACGTCGGCAGCGGCTGGCGCGCCGTGCAGGGAACGTTCAGCCATCCCGGCACCGGCGCCGAATACATCGGGCTGGTTCCGCTGGATCAGAAGCACGATGCCAGTCCGATCCGGATCCGTAAGACGTTGCTCGCCGAGGCATTCGAGGAGAATGCCGCCACATTCTTCTGGGAGACCACCTACTTCCTGGCCCGTGCCGGTATCGGAATCGACGGGTCCGGCGACACCCCGGTCTGGCTACCTCCGCGTGCCGTTGTGGCGGTGAAACACGCGCAGAATCCCGATGGGACACCGGATCCGAGCCGGACGATGCTCGGGCGTCCGAAGGCAGCTACCTGGCACACCCTGGACAGCGACATCCTCGGTCCACTCGTGCCCGAGCTGCGCCGGTCGAACAATCCCCTCTGGGATGAGATCAGTGGCCCCCGGGTGTCGGACGTGCGGCAGGGCGCGCTGGGCAACTGCTTCCTGGCCGCCAACATGATGGCGCTGGCCCGCAGCCCGCTGCCCTTGCTCCGCGAAATGATGACCGATCTCGGTGACTCCGTCGCCGTCCGGTTCTTCGACAAGAACGGTGACGCGGCTTGGGTGCGGGTCTCCAAGGATCTCTATGTCGACGGCGACAACAGCACTCGCTACGCGGCCGACCTGGGGGTGTTGTGGCCCGCGGTCCTGGAGAAGGCCTACGCGGTCTTCGTCGGTGAATTCGGCTACGCCGGACTCGACGGCGGCAGTCCCGGGGCCACCGCCGCGACGATGCTGCCCGCCACGCTGCCCGGCGGATTGCGGTTCCAGCCGTCCCGGGCGGTCACCGATGCCTATTTCCATCATCCGATGCGGATGGACATCGACGAGCTCCGCAGCCTGGCCGGCAGCGATGACGAGTTCGCTCGCGTGGTCTGCGCATTGCGTGGCGAGTGGGAAGGTCGGGTGCGCGACCATCGCGCACGCGAGGCGAATCCGATGGGTGCGGACGCGGATCGCGCGCAGGTGCTGGCACTGGTGGCCGGCAACGGGAACGACGTGTGGGCGGCCGTGCGTGAGTTCTACCGGCTGATCCGGCCGGACAACCCCGGCTCGACCGAGGGGTTCCGGCGCTTCCTGCACCGTGAGTTGAGCCCGCAGCAGCGCACGCGCTGGGCTTCGAACATCGAGCGCCTCGTCGATTCCGTGGACCGGGCGGCGTCCTGGCGCACCCGTGAGCTGGACCAGCAGACCGGCAGGCACATCGCCGAACGCGTCTACTTCGCCTTGGGCCGAGGCGATCTGGTGATGCTGGGTACGCGCAACTGGGGTCGCGACGACACCGTTCGATTCCCAGGCCTGGCGGGCAATCACGGCTACACGGCACTCGGCGTGCAGCGAGATGAGGACGGCAACCCGGTGGCGTTGCGGCTGCGTAACCCATGGGGCACGAACAGATCGGCACAACCTCCGCTGCCCGGAATCACCTTCCAGGCCGACGGGGTGGTGGACGTGGAACTGCGGCATCTCAACAAATTCGCCACCCTCGCGATCTGTGGTCCGGGTGCGCGCGGCCTGTTCGGACTCGACCGGCTCGCCCCGCCGGGCGCCGACGATCTGGTCGGAACTCATTCGGAGGCACCGGAACCGGCACAGTCGGCCGACGCAGCCGAACTTCTCGGCGTCGAGTTGCCTGGCGCCGACGAGGGCGACGGTCACGCGGTCGCGCACGTCTCGCATCCGATCGATTGGAAGAAGCACCTCGGTGTACTCGGACAGCTGGGCGGTGGAAACAAGTTGTCCGGCACCGCGGACCACACCGTGGTGCGGTTCCGCGCGAAGAATCTGATCCAGGAGCCGATCCTCGATCAGCAGGGCCGCACGGTGGGCATCACCTTCCTCTACGGGCCCGACGAATTGGAGGTGCTGCGTACCTGGGGGAACGCGCCGAACGGCCACGGGATGGTTTTCCGCACTCGGCCGGGCGAAGCCGGGTCCGCCGCGCTCGCCGGTGACCGGAATCGGATCGGGTTGGACCGGTTCGTCCCGGCTCCGTGGGTGGCCGAGTACCAGGAGGGCAAGCCGGGTCCGTTCTACATCTCGGTGCACGCCGACAGCCGCGGTTTCGAAGTCCGCTCGCGCGGCGGGCGGTCGATCGCCGTCGACGGTGCGACCTTCGCTGCCATCGTGCAGGCGTCGCCGGCCTTTCAGGCGGCAATGACATCGGGTCCGTCGCGGTCGGTCGTCATGATCGCTTGTGCGGTAGCGAACGGCTCGGCGGGCGAGGAGTTCTCGGCCGCACTGCACCAGACTTTCCCCGACCGCCGGATCTACGGGTCTCGCGGCGATGTCGATGTCCATGCGGAGAGTGGTCGCGGGGTGGGCCTGCTGGCCGCCGGCGACAACGCGGGGTGGATGTCCTACCTGAACGCCGTCGCGACCGACCACGCCGCGACGAGGTACGGCGCTCCGGCCACCGATGGCAGGGCGGCATTCGTCGAACAGACGGCGAATGACACCGATATCGTCGACTGGGTCGAGCAGTTGCGCTCGACGGAGGCATTTTTCGGTGAGGAACCGTACTTCGGGGTGACCAGCGACGACCGGGTAATCGGCTTCTTCGGCGCGGACGTACTCGTCAACCCGATGCTCGATCACCGCGGCGACACGATCGGCGTCAGTTTTCATCAGCCAGACCATCTCGCGGGCGAGCTGTTGTGGGCGCGGACGGAGAATTTCCACAACGTGGTCACCAGAATGCGCGACGGCGACGACGATTTGAGTGTGGTGGTGCAACGAATCCTGCGTGAAGAGTCGTCGCGCACCGAAAACGTCCGTGCGCCGTGGGCCCTCGACTATGCGAACGGGAAGAATGGACCGGTATATATCAGTGCGCACGCCGATGCGAACCTCTTCGAAATCAACCTGCGATCCGGGGTGACCATCGACGTCGACGGGCGGACCTTCGCCTCGATCGTCCAGTCCGCGCACCCCTTCGGCGACGCGCTCGCCTCCGGGCTCGCCGACGCGCTGGGGACGCCGAAATCCTTCGTCTTGATGGCATGCAAGGCGGCAGCGGGCGTTGCGGGATCCGGTTTCGCCGAGGTCTTCGACAGGGTGTTCCCGGGGCGCCCGGTCCATGCGAGCACCGGCACCGTCAACTTTCATGTCCTGCGGGTCGACAAGGAGGAGGGGCCGCCGATACGGATCAGCTGGCTGGGTGCGAGCCACAATGCCGGCTGGATGTCCTATCGCAACGGCCAGCAGATCCGGCACGACCATACCCGGCACCCACCGCCACACCCCGATTCGACCGAATCCAGCTGAGAAGACTGATCGAGAAGGGCTCATCAATGACCGAGCAGAGCAACGACAACGACGCGGAATGGCTGTTCCTGATCGATCCGGGCTGGCAGCCCGCCGACGAGGACGATCGCCCGCCCGCACACGCGGTGCTGGGTGGCTGGTTCGTCGATACCGACGGCACAGCAGGCGAATTCCAGCCCAATCCGGATTATCGCCCCGCCGACGAGGGGTCGTTCATCGATCCGATCGACGCGACATTGCGGCTGGTCCTGGAGAAGCGGGCCGAACCGGGCCAGCTGCTGGCGACCCTGCGCGGTGCGGTGGTCGGTGTCGCGGTCGACGAGAACGGCAATCCGGTCGTCGCGGCGTCCCCGGATCAGATCCCCTGCGTGCTGGTGACCTCGGCGCCCGAGCACCGCAGGCACGCGCAGGTCGAAGGCTGGACCGAGGTCTCGATGGCCGAACTCGCCGCGGCGCTGCCGGAGGAGGGCATCGATGTCCTGATCAATCCCGGCGCTCCCGCATCGATGCGGCTGCTCGCCGGCGCGGTCAAGGCGGCGGTCGCGGTCGCGACCTGAGCGTGTGGTCGCTGAGCGGGCGTGCGCCGGCTCAGCGACCGTCGTTCAGAACCGGGATTCCTCGAAAGCGTCGGATCGGCGGCGCATTTCGGCGATTTGCTCGGGCGTCAGGAGCCGGTCGGGTACCGGTTCGTCGCGATGCGTGAAGCCCGGCCGGGCGAGCAGTGCGGCCAGGGCGAGTACCTGGAGATCAGCCGGCGCCACCGTGTAGCGACCCGCGGCATCGACCATGCGCGCGTCGACGACGATGCACACGCTGCCGACCGCGACGACCGGAGCTCGATCGCCGCGCTCGGCCACGATCCTCGGCAGGTGCGTGGGGACGCTCGGCTCGTTCATCACAGGCCTTTCCGATCGGACCGGATCACAGGGCGGGCAGCTGACAGATCTGGACGAGCTCGCGCCCACGCGTGCGTGACACCAGCATGCCCCGGCCCGGCGGATACTGCGCCGGGCGCACGTCACCGAGCAGCACACCCTCGTCCTTGGGGGTGCTCATCAGAATGCCGTCGACCGACATGTCCTTGAGCGGGCCCAGGACATTGTCGTAGAGCGCACGCGACGCGCCACCGGCTCGCCGCGCGATCACCACATGCAGGCCGATATCGCGGGCCTGCGGGAGCAGATCGATCAGCGGCAGCAGCGGATTGTTCGACGCCACCATGTCGTAGTCGTCGACGATCACATAGACCTCCGGGCCGGTCCACCAGCTGCGTTCCCGAAGCTGCGTGGGGGTGATGTCGGCGCCCGGCATCCGCTGGGACACAAATCCCGCGACCTCTTTGAGGGTCGGGACCGAGGTTTGCGCCGAAGTCGAATATCCGGCCAGGTGCGGGCCATCGATGGCGCCGAGCATGGTGCGGCGGTAGTCGACCATAATGACCCGGGCATCGTTCGGGCTGCAATTCTCCACGATTCCCTGCGCGATATTGCGCAGCAGTGTGGTCTTGCCGCACCCGACGTCGGCGAAGACCAGCAGGTGCGGTTGCTCCTGGAAGTCGAGCACCATCGGCGCCAGTTCCGATTCGCTCAGTCCGATCAGGACCCGCTTGTTGTCCAGGCGCAGGCCCTGCGCTCGTGCGGTTTCCAGCACCTGTGCCCGGTCCAGTTCCAGCGGGAGTTGGCGCACGGGGGGTGCGTGGCGGTCACCATAGACCCGCGCCACGGCTTCCTTGGCCGCGGCGACGCCCTCGGCGAGGGTCCTCGGGTCGACGTCGGTGTCGAGGCGGGGCAGCGCGATCAACATGTGCAGTTTGTCGGGAGTCATGCCGCGGCCCGGGCGATTGATCGGAACGCCCACTGCCGCACGGCGATCCATCTCCGAGTCCGACGGGTCGCCGAGGCGCAGTTCGATCCTGGTGCCGATCTGGTCCTTCACCACCGGCCGGATCTCGGCCCACCGGTTGGCGCCGAGCACGAGGTGGATGCCGTAGGACAGACCGCGCGCGGCCAAACCGAGCACCTGGCCTTCGACGATGTCGAAATCCTCCCGGAACGCCGCCCAGCCGTCGATGACGAGGAAGACATCGCCGAACAGGTCGGCCGAGAGCGGGTTCGCCGCGCGTTCGTCCTCGGTCAGCTGGGCGAGCTGTGCCTTCAGTTTCCGGAAGTCGCGCATGTTCTCGATGCCGAGGTCGAGAAAGCGGCGTTCACGCTGCCGCAACAGCATGCTGAGCTCGGCCACTGTCCGCCGGACGCGGTCGCCTTCGAGGCGACCTGCCGCCGACCCGACGTGCGGGAGACCGGTGAGCGCGGACAAGGTGCCGCCACCGAAATCGAGGCAGTAGAACTGCACCTGCTCGGGGGTGTGGGTCGCCGCCGCGGCCGTGATGATGGTGCGCAGGGTGGTCGACTTGCCCGACTGCGGCCCACCGACCACCGCGATATTGCCCTGGGCGCCGGCCAGATCGATCGTGAGGACATCGCGCCGCTGTTCGTAGGGCTTGTCGACGATGCCGATCGGCAACCACAGATTGCCGTTGCGGTTGCTCTCCGAACGCCAATCCTGTTCGGGCAGCAGCATATCCACGGTGGGCGAGATGTCGAGCGGCGGCAGCCAGACTTCGTGCGCGGGTCTGCCGTGCCCGGTCAACCGCTCGACCACCACCTGCAGCAGTGACTGCTCGTGCGTGGGGGCGGGGGCTTCGGTCGCGGTCTCGCCGAGCAGTTCGCTCAGGTCCGGCAGTTCCACCGGGACCGGCTGCGCCGCGCGGACCGCGACGGCCGCGGCGGTGAAGAGGTCGACCGCGCCCGCTGTGCCGGTCGCCTCGGCGACGGCACGGTCACCGGCGGGCGGCACATAGGTGCCCGACACGTAGGTCGCGTTGAACCGCAGCGGGTCCGAGGAGTCGCTCTTGAGATATCCGGCGCCGGGTTGACCGGGCAGGTGATAGGCGTCGGTGATGCCGAGCACCTGGCGGGACTCGCCGGCGGAGAAGGTGCGCAGGCCGATTCGGTAGGACAGGTGCGAGTCCAGACCACGCAGCCGGTTCTCCTCGAGGCGCTGCGATGCCAGCAGGAGATGCACCCGCAGCGATCGCCCGAGCCGGCCGATCATTACGAACAGTTCCGCGAAATCCGGTTTCTGCGACAGCAATTCGGAGAACTCGTCGACGATGATGAACAGGGCGGGCAGCGGATCGAGCTGGGCTCCGTTGGTGCGCGCCTTCTCGTATTCGGTGACGTTGGCGAAGTTCCCGGTCGCTCGGAGCAGTTCCTGACGGCGGGTCAATTCACCGGCGAGAGCGTCACGCATGCGGTCGACCATCGAGAGTTCTTCCTCGAGATTGGTGATCACCGCGGAAACATGGGGGAGAGGGTCGAGGCCGAGGAAGGTCGCACCGCCCTTGAAGTCGACCAGGACGAGGTTGAGCAGATCCGGCGAATGGGTGGTCACCATCGACAACACCAGCGTGCGCAGGAATTCCGACTTGCCCGAACCTGTGGCACCGATACACAGTCCGTGCGGGCCCATGCCGCTCTCCGCGGATTCCTTGATGTCGATCTCGACGGGCGTGCCGTCGGGAGTGACGCCGATCGGAACACGGAGGCGTTCGCGCGCGGATCGAGGCCGCCACACGGACTCGGCGTCGATCGTCGCGGCGTCGGGAATCGACAGCAGCGACATCAGACCGGGATCGCCGGAGACGTCGTCGCCGAGATTGACGATCTGGGCGGTGGTGGCGATCCGGAACCGAGCCATGGCGCGCGCGAAGGTGGCGGCCACCTCGGGGCTCAGCCGATCGGGACCCGCGAAATTCTCCACCGACCCGCCGGTGCGCGCGCCGATCACGTCCTCGTCGACGACCAATTGCAGGCCGCGCCGGACCGCGAGCCCGGCTGGTGGCGCGGTCAGGTCCAAGACGGTGACCGAGTCGAGGCCCGCGTCGCTGATCGTGCGCTCGGAACCGCTGACATAGCCGTCGTCGATGACGACGACCACGTGGAGCCGGCCCGCGGTCGGCGGTGCGTTGCGCAGGAACCGGCCGCGCTCGAGCAGGTCCTCGCTCAACGCGGTCTCCAGCTCCGATAGCGACTCGTAAAGCATGCGCGCCGCACCGATCCCGTCGCGGTCTCGCGGATGTTGCAGGTGTGGAAGCCATTTCGTCCAACGCCAGGCGTCCGCATCGGGGTCGGCGGTGACGATGGCGAAGATCATGAAGTCCGGACCGTGAAAAGTCGCCAGCTCCATCAGCATCGACCGGAGCAGCGCGCGCCCGTGCTCCCGCGGGCCTTCGATGTTGACCGCGGGGAACGCGCGCAGCGAGATGGCGGTCGGCAGGCCGTGCACGACCGAGTGAGTGCGCACGAACCGGCGCAGCGCCACCGTCGCCACCGGTTCCAGGTCTTCCAGCGGGCCGGTCTCGGGCCTGGCCAGCTTGGTGGCGATGCGATGGCTGCCGACGCCGATCCGGACATGCCCGAAATCGGAATCGCCGGGCCGGCGTTCCCACATCCGCCGTGTGCCGATCAGGGCGTGTAGGTCGACCGGGTGGGGGTGGCTCCAGATCAACGCCGCCCGCTGCGCAGCGCCGGTGCCGCGGACGTCACGGCGCAATTGATCGAGGTAGCGGAAATAGTCCTTGCGTTCCTCATTGAGCTCGGCGGCCTTCTTGCCACCGCCACCGGTGCGACCGGCGAACATGCCGACCATCGACATCAGCATCATCATCGGAAACATCATGGCCATGGGGTTGGTCAGCATCGACCGGCCGCTCATGGTGAACATCAGCGCCATCATGCCGACCATGGCGACCACCATGACCAGCGGAAGCAGGCGCTGCCACAGCGGGCCGGGCACCGGCGCGGTGATCTCCGGCGGTGCGTTGAGCACCACGTCGCCGCCGGGCGGCCGCGGCGGGGCGATCCGGGCCAGCCGAATGAAACCTTGTGTACTCATGGCTGTTCCGTTCAGTCGTCGCCGGGCAGAACGAGCGGCATGCGCTGCTTGCGGCGGAAGGGGATCGACAGCGTCGAGAAGATGGCGAGCAGGGTCAGGCAGATCGCGGCGCCCGTCACGCCGATGCGCCGCGGCCACGGGTTCACCGGTGCGATCGGGGCCGGGCCCGCGATCTGTTCGCCGGCCGCCGGATCATGGAGCGGCGGATTCGGCAGTACGGCGGTGAGCGCGGCTACCGGATCGACCATGCCCGCGCCGATCCGGGCGTCGTGGCCGTCGCCGGGGGCATGCGCCGTGCCGATGATGCGATCCATCACCTCTTTGGCGGACAGCTGCGGAAAGCGTGCGCGCACAAGGGCCGCCAGGCCTGCGACGTAGGCGCTGGAAAAGCTGGTTCCCGCCACCGGCGATACCTGACCGTCGGCTTGTGGGGTGCCGTTGACCAGGCCGGTGCCACCAGGTTTGCTGTCGAGTGAAATCAGGTTGCTGCCGGGGGCGGCCACCGAGACCCACGGCCCGTACAGCGTGAACGGCGACGGCGAGCCGTCCGGCTCGACCGAGGCCACCGAAAGGACATAGGGCGAGAACCACGCGGGCGTCGCGATCGTTCTGACCGAATCCCAGCCGGCGCCGTTCTGCTGCTTGCACGCGCCCTGCGATTGCAGGTTTCCCGCCGCCGCTACCACGAGGACATCGCGGTCGTAAGCGTATTTCAATGCGGCGCCGAGCATCCCGTCCACCGGGCCGGCACCGGCGGGCCGGCAGGACACTTCGGAGATGTTGACGACCGTTGCGTGCAGATCCACCGCGCGGACCACGGCATGCGCCAGGGTGGCGACGGTGCCGTACCCACCGGCCGACATGCCATCGGGCCGGTCATTGCCGTAGCTGTTCTTGGCTTGATAGGCCAGGCTGGTCTGCCGGATCGCGAGCACCGTGGCTCCCGGCGCGACACCGGCGAAACCATCGCCACCGTCCGGGGACGGGTGTGCGGCGATGATCCCGGCGACCAGGGTGCCGTGCCCGTCGCAGTCGGTCGTGCCGTCGGAATCGGAGACGTAGTCCCCGCCCGCGTCGACCGTCAACCGCGGATGGCGAGTGACTCCGGTGTCGATCACCGCGACAACCTGTCCCGCGCCGCGACCGAATTCCCAGGCGGCGGCGAGCCCGAGCGCCTTTTGGGCGGCGGGCACCCCAGCCGGAGGTGGTCCCGTCCAGTTGGGTTCCGAGCACAGCAGTCGCTGTTGCGAGGGTTCCGGCGGGGCCACCGGGGCGCCGGTGATCAGCAGGCCCGGATCGACCCCGGGCGGAGCGACGGCCCTGGCTGGACCGGTGGGCAGCAACGCCGCCGTGATCGTAAGTGCCGCGACGGCGAGCGCGGCCGGTGCCGATCGTGCGTGGTCACGCATTGCGGGCCAGGGCATAGACGTCGATGATCCAGAACACCAGTGGCCCGATCAGGCAGATCATGAGGTACTCCAGCAGCTCGCCGGCCCGCTGCACGACCGGCGAGATCTCGAGCTTCGGCCCGGCCACCCCGATCAGCAGCGCGAGTGCCGCGACGACGAGCAGCGCGCCCGCAGCGGGCAACGCGGCATCGGTGAGTTGGGTGCCGAGCAGCACCATCGGCGGGATCAGCGCCGAGCAGCCGCCGAGCACCAGCAGCGCGGCCTGGGTGAGGTCGGAGAAGGCACGCCCGCGCCGGGCCAGCACGATGCCGACCGCCACCGCCAGCAACGCGGTCTGCCAGAGGTGGTCCCGGGCCGTCGCGACCACCATGATCGTCGCGATCACCGTCACCGTCACGATCCCGGCGATCATCCCGGACTGATAGTCGTTGGCCCGGCGGGCCCGTTCGCCCAGCCCGGCCGCCGAGGGAATCGAGGTCGCGCCGATCGCGCCGATGCCCTCGATGGTCGGTCGGGGCTCATGGTCGCGCGGATCGATCACTCCGCCCGCGGTCGGCACCGGCGGCACCGGCAGCCGCGCTGCCGCGACCGCGATCCGCGGCGTCAGCGTGATGCCGAGCAGTGCGAAAAAGATGACTCCGGCCGCGGTTTTGGACGGTGCCACCTGCCATACCGTGGTCGTACCCGCGGCGCCGAGGCCGAACGCCGCGATCGTGATGACGGCGGTGAACATGGTTGGGCGCACCGCGATCACCCGCATCGCGATCGTCGCGAGCAGTATCGTGACGGCGCAACTCAGCAGCAGGTGCGGTGCGCCCGGCAGACCGGGCACGAGCGCCGCGGCCCCGGCGCCCATCAGCAGCAACCCGCACAGCGCCAGGACCGTGGCGGCCAGTGTCGCGGCATACCACCGGGCGACGAGCCCGGCTCCGACCAGGACTAGGAGCCCGAACCCGCTGCCCGCCGCCCCGGCCCATCCGCCGGCCCCGTGTCCCGCCGCGTACAGCAACAGGAGGCAGGCGCTCGCGACCGCGGCGATCGCGCCGCCGAGCCCGGCCAGGCCCGCGGACTCGGCGGTCCAGCCGCGAAACGAGTTGTCGGTCAGCCGGGCCACGGCGTCGATTACGTCATCGAAGAGCGCGGGGGAGTCGACCGAATCCACTGCGGCCAGCACCAGCAGGTCGCCGTCGAAGACCTCGGCCTCGGTGAGCGTCCGGACCGGGTCGATCGCGGTGTGGCCCAGCCGGGACAGCGTCCAGTGCCGGGCGACCAGCGGCCCGTCCTCCTCGTGTTCGGACAGGTCCGGATTGCGAGAGGCGATGAGCGTCACCACATCTGGAATGAAATTGGCGATCGGGATCGTGGCGGGCAGCGCGACATCGACCTGAGTATTCCCGCCGATCACCGAGACTCTGCACAGCTGCGGCTCGATCGCCGTTGACTCGATCACGTGATGACTCCCGAATTCCCTGGTTACGACGATCAGGAAGGTAGCAATCACGGTGCCGCGCGGCGGTGGCCCGACGCGGAGTTCGCTTTGTCGTAACCCGCGGTGTGGCAACGACATGCGGTTATCGCGTCGAGCGCGCGCGGCGGGGTGAACTGTCCGTGAATGGCCGGTGCTCGCCGTCCGGGTTCGCTGGGCTGGACAGCCGAGTCCGCGCTAATTTCCGGGCATGTCAGCGATTCGGCAAGCGCAACAGGTCTTCGATGCGGGCGTCCTCTCGCTCGGTCTGATGGTCGACGGCCAGCAAGCCGCGAAGAATCTCGAGTACGCCAAAGTCGCCTTCCGCCGGGCGACCGAGCTCGATCCCGACATGTGCGACGCCTGGCTCGGGCGCGTCGCGGCCGGGGACGCCACCCAGGAAGTGCTACGCCAGTTACACCGCACCTCGACTACTTCGCATCTGCGTGAGCAGCGCCGTCTCGGTCTCCCGCCGCGGCAACTGGCCGGTCGGTTCCAGATCGGCCAGTACATCGACTATCCGATCGCCAGCCTCACCGAGATCTGGCTCGCCCAGGCGATGCATCTCGTCGAGGACCGGGATTTCGATGCGGCCGAACGCGTTCTCGACGAACTCGACGAGCGTCGCAGGCAGCTGACCGAGGATCCCGACCGTGCCGTCGACGACAAGGTCTGCGCCTATGCGCGCGGCGTGCTCTATTTCACCGGTCAACTGTGGCAAGAGGTGATGGGCGTGCTGGCCGGGTCGGCCGACTGGCAGGACCAATACATGGCGGCCGGCGCGCACGTCATGGTCGGCACCGCCTGCGCCCACCTCGGCCTCTTCGGCGAGGCGACCCGCAGGCTCGAACTGGCCGAGCGCGGCCCGATTCCGGCGGCCCGGACCGCGGCCATGTACTGCCGTGGGCTGGCGTTGCGCGAACAAGGTCACGAGGACGAGGCGCGGGCGTTGTTCGAGACCGTCTACACGCAGGTCCCCGGGTTCGCCGCCAACGCCACCGCGATGCGCGATCCCAAGTTCCGGATCATGGTGACCACCAAGGAACAGATCGAATCACGCACCGACCGTTGGGATCCGGCGTCCGCGCCGTCGCTGGCGGAGGCGGCCGAGGAGGAACAGCATCACAGGGCCGAGCTGATCCTGGCCGCCGCCCGCGCGGAACTGGCGGCGCAGATCGGCCTGGGTGCCGTCAAGGTGCAGGTCGCCAAGCTGCAGTCCTCGGCGATGATGGCCAAGATCAGGGCCGAGAAGGGCCTCAACAGCATGCCCCGCGGCCAGCATCTCGCCTTCACCGGCCCGCCTGGCACCGGCAAGACCACCATCGCCAGGGTGGTGGCCAAGATCTACTGCGGGCTCGGGTTGCTGAAGACCGACAAGGTCGTGGAGGCCAAACGATCCGACTTCGTCGGCCAGCACCTGGGTTCGACCGCGATCAAATCCAACCAGCTGATCGATTCGGCCATGGACGGCGTGCTGTTCGTCGACGAGGCCTACACCCTGATCCAGGCGGGCCTTTCCGGTGGTGACGCCTTCGGGCGCGAGGCCGTCGACACCCTGCTGGCGCGGATGGAGAACGATCGCGACCGCCTGGTCGTCATCATCGCAGGCTACGACGGCGAGATCGACCGCTTCCTGGCCAGCAACGACGGCCTGTCCTCCCGCTTCGCCAAGCGCGTGAAGTTCGACTCCTACTCGCCCGGCGAACTCTGCGAGATAGCCCAATTCATCGCCGCCAGACGCGATTCTGCCGTATCCGACGATGCGGTCGAACTGTTGCGCGAGTCGTGCGCGACGCTCTACGCCACCGAAGGCACCGACCAGAGCGGCCTGCCCCGCCGCGGCGTCGACCTCGCCGGCAACGGTCGATTCATCCGAAATGTCATCGAAAGTGCAGAGGAAGAGCGCGAATACCGCCTAGCCATGGACGACAGCCTCGACCACCGCGCGCTCGACGAAGAAACCTTGATGCGCATCGAGGCCGACGATATGCGCAAGGCACTGGAAGTGGTGCTCTCAACCCTGATGCCCTGAGTGCAAACACAACTGGAAGTAGCAGCATCTCGCCGAGCTTGTTGCTGCCCAGACGGCGAAGTTCGCCAACTTGTACGACGTCAGCCACGAGCGCGAGGACGTCGCGCGACTTGTGTCGGAACGGTCGAGGCGGATGCCGGGAACCTTCCACCAGCTACCGCGAGACAGGTATGAAACAGCATGAAGTCACCTCTTTCGTGACCCGTCTGCTGATTCCTTCGACATCTATCGAAGCGCACCTTGGTTGCTTCGCGCCACCCTGCGCGTTCGCAGGGAGCGGGGGTGGGTGGCGTGACCAAGAGGTGTGGTCATGTCCGGCTCGCGATGAGGCGGCACTGGAGCCGATTCTCGGCGCGTGGCAGTGCTTGAAACTGACGTCGACTTCAACTATACAGATGTCAGGGGCCGCATCGGGTCCAGCTGGTAGTAGGAGCCGTCCGTTCGGATGTGGCGGCGCGCCCCCATCGACACGAAAGCAGGTTCGGTAGTGCAGGTTGCAGGCAAGGTCGCCATTGTCACCGGTGGCGGCGGAGGCATCGGCGGCGCTATCGCGCGGGCTCTCGTCGGTGCGGGTACCCGCGTAGTCGTCGCAGACCTGCACGCATCTACCGCTCAGGCCGTCGCCGACCGGATCAACGCCGACCATCCCGGTACCGCGGTGTCCGCCGGCGCGGACGTATCGGACACCGAGGCGATTCGCCAACTCATCGCGTTGGCTGACAAGCACTTCGGTCCCGTCGACATGTACTTCGCCAACGCCGGAATCGTCGGTGCGCCTGGGCTCGAGGCCGACGAAGCCGCCTGGAGCCTGGCGATCGACGTGAACCTGCGCGCCCACATCCGGGCCGCGCAGTTGCTGGTCCCGGCATGGGTGGAGCGGGGTGCGGGCTACTTCGTCAGCACCGCCTCCGCGGCGGGGCTGCTCACCCAGATCGGGTCGGCCACCTACGCGGTCACCAAGCACGCCGCGGTCGGTTTCGCCGAGTGGCTCAGCGTCACCTACGGAGACCAAGGGGTGCGGGTCAGCTGCCTGTGCCCACAGGGCGTCAATACGAAGCTGCTGTTCGGTGGGGAGTCCGGGGAAGTCCTCGGCGCCGCGGCAACCCGCGCCGTCACCAGCGCCGGTGAGGTGCTCGAACCGGCCCAGGTCGCGGCCGACGTGATCGCCGCGATCGACGAAGAGCGTTTCCTGATCCTGCCGCACCCGCAGGTGCTGGACATGTACCGGCACAAGGCCGCCGACTACGACCGATGGCTGCGCGGCATGCGGCGCTACCAGACGAAGGTGCTGGCGCAGGACTGAGGTCCTCCCGCGGCATCGACCTCGTCGAGGCTGACGTCGGCCACAACGAGCGCCGCACCCCCGATTCCCTCCGGACCCGTCAGGAGTTCTCATGTCCCTGTTCGACATCTCCGAACGCGCCCAGCAGTTGCAGAACGAACTGCTGGATTTCATGGATGCACACGTATACCCGGCCGAGACCGTGTACGAGGAGCAGATGCGCGCGGCCGGCGATCCACATTTCCATCCGCCGATACTCGAGGAACTCAAGGCCGAGGCGAGAAGGCGGGGCCTGTGGAACCTCTTCCATCCACATCCTGCCACCGGTGCCGGACTGACCAACCTCGAGTACGCGCCGCTGGCGGAGATCATGGGCCGCAGCCACATCGCGCCCGAGGCGTGCAACTGCAACGCCCCCGACACCGGCAACATGGAGGTCCTCGAGCTCTTCGGCACCGAGAAGCACAAAGAGAAGTATCTGAAACCCCTGCTCGACGGCACTATGGCGTCCGCGTTCGCGATGACGGAGCCGGGTGTGGCCAGCTCCGATGCCACCAATGTCGAACTGTCTATGGTCAAGGACGGTGACGAATACGTCCTCAACGGCCGGAAGTGGTTCGCCTCCAACGCCCTCCACAAGAACTGCAAGGTCATGATCGTCATGGGCAAGACCGATCCGGCCGCCCCGACGCACCGGCAGCAGTCGATGATGGTGGTACCGATCGACGCACCCGGTGTGACCGTGATGCGCAATCTGCCGGTCTTCGGTTACGCCGACCGAGAAGGTCACGCCGAGATCGACTTCAAGGACGTACGGGTTCCGGTCGAGGACCTCCTCAAAGGCGAGGGAGAGGGCTTCGCGATCAGCCAGGCCCGGCTGGGCCCCGGTCGCATCCACCACTGCATGCGTGCCATCGGCGCGGCCGAGCGCGCGCTGGAACTGATGTGCAAGCGCGCCCAGTCGCGCGTCACGTTCGGCAAGCCGATCGCCGACAACGCCAACATCCAGGACTGGATCGCCGAAGCGCGCATCGACATCGAGATGATCCGGCTACTCACCCTCAAGGCCGCATATCTGATGGACACCGTCGGTAACAAGGAAGCACAGACCGAGATCGCCGCGATCAAGGTCGCCGCCCCGGCCATCGCGCTGAAGATCGTGGACCGGGCCATCCAAGTGCACGGTGGCGCGGGCATCACCGACGACTTCCCGCTCGCCATGTCGTACGCACACCTGCGGACCCTGCGCCTGGCCGACGGCCCGGACGAAGTGCACAAGCGCGCTATCGCCCGCCGCGAACTGCGCCAGTACCGCGACCTGCGACCGGACGGTATCTGAGCATGACTCCCATGCCGTCGCGTGCCAGAGCGTCTTTTCTGGATCTGAGCGGCAGAACCGCGATCGTCACCGGCGCTTCGCGCGGCATCGGCGGCCAGCGGCTCGGCGATGTGGCGCCTTACCGGAACGGAGCGACGCTCGGTGCCTGAGACCTCGGCGCGAGATGAGATCGGCATCGATCCGACGGCGGTCACCCGCTGGTTCGGCGACCTCGGGATCGAGTTCGCCGGCTGGCTGGGCTTCCACCGGATCGGTCTCGGTCAGTCCAATCTCACTTACCTCGTGCGGGACGACGACGGTCGGCGCTGGGTGCTGCGCCGGCCCCCATTGGGGCACCTGTTGGCCTCGGCACACGACGTCGCGCGGGAGGCGCGGATCATGTCCGCGCTCGCGGGCACTTGCGTCCCTGCACCGCGGATCCTCGGTGTCGCGGAGAATTCCGCGATCTCCGACGTGCCGTTGGTGCTGATGAACTTCATCGACGGCCAGGTCGTCGACACGATGGAGATCGCGGAGTCACTTCCTCAGCGACGGCGTCGCGAGATCGCGGAGTCCCTGCCGCGCGCCCTCGCGCAAATCCACGCCGTCGACCTGGAGCAGACCGGACTGTCCGATTTGGCGAGCCACAAGCCGTACGCGCGACGCCAACTCGCGCGGTGGTCCGGCCAGTGGGAGAAGTCCAAGACCCGGGAATTGCCCGAACTCGACGATCTGACCCGCAGGCTGATGGCCGCGGTGCCCCAGCAGACCGAACTCGCGCTCGTGCACGGCGACTTCCACCTGCGCAACGTGATCGTCGCCCACACGAGCGGCGAGGTCGTCGGCGTGCTGGACTGGGAACTGTCCACGCTCGGAGATCCGTTGGCCGACATGGGTTCCATGCTCGCCTACTGGCCCGAGCCGGGGGAGGACACGGGGGGAGACTTCCCGGTCTCCACACTCGCGGGATTCCCGAACCGGGACGAACTCGCCCGGATGTACCTCGACGAGACCGGCCGGGACCCGCAGGCGCTGAAGTTCTGGCACGCGCTCGGTCTGTGGAAGGTGGCGATCATCGCCGAAGGTGTCATGCGCCGGGCGATGGACACTCCCGCGAACAAGGCCGCAGCCGGCACCCCGACCGTCGAGCGCATCGATGCTCTGGTCCACAAGGCCATCGCCATCGCCGACGCCGCGGGGATCTGAATCCCCGACCATCGGCACTTGTCAGGAGAAACTTCTATGAAGGCATGACGCGTCAACGAACTCGGCGAGCCGCGGGACGTCCTGAAGCTCGAGGACGTCGCCCAGCCGACCGCCGGTGACGGACAGGCAGGGTGAAGGTGATGGCTGTTCCGGCCAACTTCCCGGACGTGCTGCTCGGTCGCGGCCAGTACCAGGTCAAGCCGCCACTGCCGTTCACTCCGGGTGTCGAGCTCTGCGGCGAGGTCGTCGCGGTCGGAGCCGGTGTCGGACGCGCCGTGGTCGGTGATCGGGTCGTCGGCACCACCGCACTGCCGAGCGGCGCATTCGCGGAGTACGCGCTGATAAACCGAGCGCAGACTTCGTGCAAGCAGTCAAGGAGTTCACCGGCGGCCACGGCGCGGATGTCGTTTCCGACCCGGTCGGCGGCGACGCCTACAGCGGGTCGACCAAGTGCATCGCCTTCGAAGGCCGGATCGTCGCGATCGGCTTCGCCCTGAACCGTGGCTCCGCCGCAATGGTCGACGTCGCCTGCGGTTCGCCGCGGCATGATCTGGCGAGCTCCGATGGTTGCGTTGCTATAACTGTTCCCATGTCACGATCGACCGCCGGGGAAGAACCCGAGGGCCCGCCGCCGTCCATGGCGAACTCCGCGCTGCTGCGCGAGCTTCCGGCTACCGGTCGGGGATTGCGGACGCGCTCGGCCTTGATCGCAGCTGCCCGTACGGTGTTCGAGCGTTCGGGCTACCTCGACACCCGGCTGGTCGACATCACCACAGAGGCCAAATGCTCGTCCGGCACCTTCTATACGTACTTCTCCAGCAAGGAGGAGATCTTCGCGGCTGTCCTCGAGTTGGCGCAGGAAGACATGATGCATCCAGGAATGCCGCATCTGGACCCCGACGCCGACCCGGCTGGGATCATCGAGGCGAGCAACCGGGCGTACTTCGAGGCGTACAAGCGCAATGCCAAGCTGATGGCGTTGCTCGAACAGGTAGCCAGCATCGACCCGGAGTTCCGCAAACTGCGTCAGCGGCGCGCGGAGGCGTTCGTTCGGCGAAACGCCCGCAGCATCGAGTCCCTGCAGGCGCGGGGACTCGCGGACACGGAGGTCGATCCGCTGTTGGCCTCGCGCGCACTGTCCGGGATGATCAGTCGGCTCGCGTTCGACTACTTCGTGACCGGTGAAGACGCATCGGAGGATCTGAGGGTCGACCTGGACGAACTGACGCGCATCGGAACCCGGTTATGGGTCAACGCGCTGCGCATCTCCCCGCTGTGAGCCAGGCCCGTCCGAGCCGCACAAAGCACCTTTCAGGCGACCTCCGCGCTGACTGGTGCTCATCATTTCCCGCTTTTTCCGGTCATTTCCTGTGTGATTTCGTGTGTCGTGTGACCGGTCGCAGGCCGGTGTGCCAGACGGTGGTACTCGAACTTTCGGTGAAGGGCGAACCGTCGTCTTCGACAATATAGCTCCCGGTCCACCGGCCGGGGTCGCCCCCGACAAGGTCGTCGAAGCCACCGGGAGCCCTGCGGGTCGAGCGACAGCCGACACCGGCGCCTCCGGGAGTTCCGCCGTTCCGGCAGGACCGCAGATGACGTTGATTTCGGATCAAGACTTGACGTAGGTCACAACTTGATGTTGAGTTCAGCTTCAATGTTCGGCCCGCCGGAGGGAGGGTCGAAGCCTAGATCCGAAACACGACGATCGAGGGAACTGCATGGCCCCACTCCTGACTGTGAACGATCTGTCTCGCAGGCTTCTGGTCGCGGGCAGGCCGCTTCGCGAGGTCGGTGTCGCACCCGCCGCAAGCGAGGGCGCCGGCCCGGTCGGCGAGCTGCGATGAGTTCCGTGACCTTTCTGCCAGTCGAATTCGAAAGAATGACGATGTCCACTGTTTCGCCGGAGACCGCCCGGCTCACCTTCCGTGCTCTCGAACTGATTCACGGGATGATCTACTTCAGCCCGCACGGGCAGGAGTGCTATGCCGAAATCGGCTTGCAGGGGCGGGCCCCGACATATTTCGCGCCCCGCTCGGCAGCGATGGGCCCGGTACCCGCGGAAGTCGCCGTCGCGACATTCTTCAACTTCAATCCGGTGGCGGTGCGCTCCGCGCTGCCCGCGGCCTGGCACACCGCCACGCCCGGGCACGTCCTGGAGGCGCGGTACGAGGCCGTCGACCGCTCGCTGCGCCAAGCATGGGGCGACGACGTCGACGGTCCAACGGTTCGGGAGGCGGCCGATCTCGCACGCCGTGCCGCCGAACGCGCCTGCGATCGGCCTCAGGGACGTCCGCTGTTCGCCGGACACGCGCAGCTGCCGTGGCCGGACGCTCCGCACCTGGTGCTGTGGCACGCGCAGACTCTGCTGCGCGAATTCCGAGGCGACGGACACGTCGCGCTGCTGTTCACCGAAGGCCTCGATGGGATGGAGGCGCTGATCACGCATGCCGCGACGGGGGCCATCAGCGCGGAAGTCCTCCGCGTCAGCCGGTACTGGAGCGAAGAGGAGTGGGCCGCAGGCATCGAGCGGTTGCGTGCTCGCGGGTGGCTTCTGGATGGGCCCGGACTCGCCCTCAGCGAGGAAGGGCGGCGGCGCCGGCAATCCATCGAGGACCGGACTGACCAACTCGCCGTGTACGCGTACGAAGCAATCGGACCGGAGGGGTGTTCGCGACTGGGCGAGTTGGGCATGCCGCTGACGAAGGCGGTTGCGCAGGCCGATCTGGGTTTCCCGGCCGAGCTGATCGCCCGGTACCGGGACGGCCGGTGACCGGGGCGCCGAGGCTCGAGCAGGAGGAGGTGCGGATGACGGTCGATGTTGCGGCGTGGCAGGCGCTCGGATCTCGGCGGATCGCCACGAACGGGATCGAACTGCGGGTCGTCGATCATGGCGAGGGACCGGTGGTTGTCCTCTGCCACGGATTTCCCGAACTCGCATTCTCGTGGCGTCATCAGGTTTTCGCCCTCGCCGAGGCCGGGTATCGCGTGATCGCCCCGGATATGCGCGGCTACGGAGGTAGCTCGCGGCCGTCCGAGATCGAGGACTACGACGTATTGACGATCTGTGCCGACCTGGTAGGACTGTTGAACGCCCTCGGCGTGGAGGATGCCGTGTTCATCGGACACGACTGGGGTGCCGCCGTGGTCTGGCAGATGGCACTGGCCTATCCCGGCCGGGTGCGGGCGGTGGCTGGACTGAGCGTTCCACCGGCGCCGCGCGCGCCGGTTCCACCGCTGGGGATTCTGCGTTCCCGGCTGGGAGATTCGTTCTACATGTGCTGGTTCCAGGAGCCGGGAGTCGCGGATGCCATGCTCGCGCAGGACGTTCGATGGACACTCCTCAATAACGACACACCCTCGCCGCAGGCTCTGGCACGGCGGCCGAGCGGAGAACTACCGCGTCCCCCGTGGTTGTCGGAGGACGAGCTGCGGGTATTCGTTGAGGCGTTCGAGCACACGGGCTTCAGCGGAGGACTGAACTACTACCGGAACATGGACCGGAATTGGGAGCTCACGGCCCCGCTCGACGGTCACGTCATCACGCAGCCCTCGCTTTTCCTGACCGGTTCCAAAGACGCGGTTCGCATGTTCATGCCGGCCGAAACGATGACATCGGTCCTCGCGGATCTGCGCGAAAACATTGTGATCGCAGGCGCCGGCCATTGGATTCAGCAGGAGCGACCAGCGGAAGTCAACGAGGCGCTGGTGAAATTCCTCGATTCCATCTGATGTGGATGGAGTCGGGCGCGATGCGCGGGAGCGGTCGAAGACGGTTTCGTCGGCGGAACCGAATCGAATCGCACCCGTGCGTGTTCGCAGTCTCTCGAACGTCTGGTTCGAGGCACAAAGAAGAAGGAAAAAGATGAGGAAAACGATTGCAGCAGCGTCGCTGCTCGTCTCGACGCTCGGCATAACCGCCGGAACGGTATCGGCGGCACCGGCCGATACCGCGGCGGTCGGTTACAAGGTATCGGTCGGAGAGCGGTCATCGGTGATCGATCTCGCGGCCGGCTCGATTGCCGTCGAAGAGGGGGTGCTGAAGATCAAGGCCCCCGGCGGTGCTGTGGTGGCGGGTTCGGAATTGTCTTTCCGGGTCGATGATTTCGTCTTCCCGATCGCCGCCGATATCCGCGACCGCACTGCTACCTTGACGCCGCAGTTCGACCTCGAGCACGCCGCCTATAGGCCGGTGGCGCTGCCCTACGAAGACCAGGCTCCCTGGAAGACCCAGTACGACCGGGAACAAGCCGCTTGGGCGCGACTGTCCTCCACGATCCTCATGGGCGCGACGATCGGTACCGCCGTCGGCGGCATCGGCGGCGCGGCTGTCGGTTGCGTGCTGGGCGGGATCGCCGGGGCGACCGTCGCTTCCGCGGCGATTATCGGCTTGTTCGGAGGCTTCATTCCGGCAGCCGCCATCGGATGTGTGGGCGGAATCATGGCCCTCGGCGCGCTGGGGACGTTGGCAGGCCAGATTCTCGTCACCGCTCCGGTCGCGATCATGGCGGCAGTCCAGTACTTCACGACGATCAACCAGCCGATGCCGGCCCCGGCCCCGGCCCCGGCGAAGTGACGCCAACCCTGCCCAGCCGGTTTCCCCGGCTGGGCAGGGTCTGGGCCGCTCCGGTAGCGGTCATCGAGGCGAGCAACCGTGCCTACTTCGAGGCGTGCCCTCGAAGAGGAAACCTCGCTGGACGACCTCGTTCGAACGGCTACCCGCCTGTGGGCCAACGTGTTGAAAATCGACGGGGCCGCGAGCTGAGTGAACTGGCCGGGGACCGCGTTGTCACCGGAAATACCGGCGCAGTCCCGGTGCGACCGTTAGCGGCTGTTCTGGTCGCATCACACGGTTTCCTTGCCGATGCGGTTGTCGCAGATTTCCCTTTTGACAGTTATTGAACTTGACGCCGAGTTCAATTACGGTGCGAGGGGGATTACCAGCTAGAGCGTGTCTCGAAGTAATGCCGCAGGTGTGAGACTGGTTGGCGGGGGCGGGTTTTGAATGTGGCGAGGTCTCCGGTAGTTGGTTGATCGAC